>CACNFT010000002.1 GCA_902619825.1 uncultured Candidatus Actinomarina sp. | reverse complement strand
GTTTTTATATGATATTTGAGACCATTTCTAGATGCTTTTGGTCTAATTTTATTTTCAATATGTATAGAAGTTTTCACATAACAAATTATAAAAAAATAATTTGGAAAATTAAGTTATTTTTTGTTTTTAGTCTCTTCTGCAGATTCCTCTTCATTATCAGTTGTTTCATCTTCAACAACTTCAACTTCATCTGATTCAATAAGACCTACAGCTTTATAGACATCTGTCTCTAGCTGTAAAGCAAGGTCGGGATTCTCTCTGAGAAAACGCTTAGAATTCTCTTTACCTTGACCAAGTTGTACTTCATCATATGTAAACCAAGCTCCTGCTTTTCTAGCAATACCGTGCTCTACTGCAACATCTAAAAGGCTACCTTCTCTGGATATACCTTGGCCAAACATAATATCAAACTCTGCCTCCTTAAATGGTGGAGCAACTTTATTTTTAACTATCTTGGCTCTTACACGGTTTCCTATTTGTTCTGGCCCCACCTTTAATGTTTCTATTCTTCTAACATCAATCCTTACAGATGAATAGAATTTAAGTGCTCTACCACCACTGGTTGTTTCAGGAGATCCCCACATAACGCCAATTTTTTCACGGATTTGGTTTATAAAAATCACAGTTGTTCCTGATTTATTGATTGAACCAGTTAATTTACGCAAAGCTTGTGACATCAATCGAGCTTGTAGACCAACATGAGTATCACCCATTTCGCCTTCAATCTCAGCTTTTGGAACTAATGCTGCAACAGAGTCAATGACTACTAAATCTACACCTCCAGATTGAATTAACATGTCTGCAATTTCAAGCGCTTGCTCGCCGGTATCTGGTTGAGAAACAAGAAGTTCATCAACATCAACGCCTAATGCTCTCGCATAAACCGGATCAAGAGCATGTTCAGCATCAATAAATGCTGCTACACCGCCTGCTTTTTGTGCTTCAGCTGCAACATGGAGAGATAACGTAGTTTTACCTGAAGCTTCAGGTCCATAAATTTCAATAACCCTACCTTTTGGAACTCCACCAATACCCAAAGCTAAATCAATTGAAAGTGCACCTGTCGAAATAGCTGGTATTTTTTTGATGTTATCGGCACCAAGTCTCATTAATGAACCTTCACCGAACTGTTTTTCTATTTGATCAAAAACTGTATCTAGTTTTTTTGCCCTGTCTTTATCCATTTTTTTCTCCTTAATTAACAATAATTAATTTATATTAAAACATCTAAGTAAGACAATTTTACTAGAACATTTGTTCTAATACAAGTTTTTTATGAATTTAATCAATTCCCATTGAGCTTTATTTGATGCTCTTTCAAGGATTTCGGCTCTATTTCCATTCATTTTATGGTCTGAAATTACTGTTTTCTCTCCGTTTGAAATACAAATAAAGATTGTTCCTACAGGGTATTTACTGGATGATATTGGTCCTGCCTCCCCTAAAATCGTAAGAGCTACATTAGATTTATATTTATTTAACGAGGCTTCAGTAAGGTTATATGTTAATTCTTCCCAGTCTTCAAAGTTAGTATTTTCATCGTTTAATAATAATTTTTTTGACTCATTTGTATAAACAATATCAGAACCAATGAAATATTTACTTATCCCTGGGTTTTTAACAAGCAATGAGGAAATCAAACCCCCAGTGATACTTTCAACAAAAGAGATTTGAAGCTTTGAGTCACTGATTAAATTTCCAAGTACTTTTTCAACTGTTATATTTTCGTAAGATAAAATATCATCTTCAAATGTTTCACCTATTTTTTGTAGAAACATATCAGATTGATCATTTGTGACAGAGTTTTTATCAAATCGTAATTTAATGATCCCTTTACTTGCAAGATAAGCAATATCCAAACCTTCTGGTTTAAACTTATCTATTTGGGCTGCCAATGATGATTCTGCCTGATTAAAAAACATAACAAATTGATAATCTGTATTTTCTTTTTCAAAATTTTTACTAAGAAAAGGGATCAACTCATCCTCAACAAGAGGTATAAACTCTCTTGGCGGTCCTGGAAAGATAAATATAAATTTATTTTCATGATTAATTTTTATACCAGGTGCGGTTCCCTGAGTGTTGGTTAGTTTTTCACTTCCAACTGGAATATAAGCTTGCTTTATATTTGTATCAGGCATTATTAACCCGCGAGCTTTCCAACGTTCTTTCATCCAATCTAGATGATCATCATTTAGTTCAAGTTCCAATGATAAAGATTCAGATATTGTTTCCTTTGTTATATCATCTTCTGTTGGACCAAGACCTCCTGAAGTGACAACAACATCACAATCTTCAAGTAAAAATTTAAGTGATTTATCTATTTCATCTTTCTGATCAGAAATTGTGATATCTTTATCTAATTTAAATCCATTTTCATATAAACGTTTACCAAGGTTCGTTAGGTTTGTATTGACTGTATCCCCTAGGAGTATTTCTGTACCAATTGTTAAAAAACCAATTTTCATATTTTTAGGTTAGCAATGTTTAATTTAAATATAACTATGATAAATGTATGAGAAAAGCAATCATAATTCTACTTTTGTTATCATTCTGCTCATCTGGAACTAATTCTTCTGATGCACCTGCCCTTTCAGTTGCAGCATCATCAATTAATGAGCTTGTTTATGAAGATCCAAATGGAAATTTGGTAAATGAAGACCTTACTAATAAGAAAACACTCGTAGTTTTCTGGGCTGATTATTGAGGAATTTGTAGAGAGGAGTTGCCTCTCTTAGAAGCTAATCTAGCAGCAGTTAGCCAAAATTATGATGTGATCGCATTGGCCCATAGTGATGTGGATTCCACTATGACTTGGGTTTCAGAAAATCTCAAAGGTGAAATCACAATTGGGTTTTCTACATCTGATATGAGAGATAATTTAAAAATTATTGGTCAACCAATTTCCTTAATTATTGATACAGATGGCAACATTCTTTCACGAGAATATGGATACGTTCCAAACGACTTATAAATTTACAAAAATTTAACCTAATACCCGAGCAGTTTCTGTCATAAATTGTACTATTTTATTAGTATTAACCGCAGATACAATTTCTGCTGCAATAAGAAATCGAATTATTAAAGGTAAAACCGTAAAGAGTTAGTTACTCTTCGTACCAACTATCGTCAGTCGTCTCTACTTCATCATTTATTTCTTCAGATGAATTCTCAGTTTCAGAAATTTCATTATCATCATTAATTGAGGAAAGACTATTTGTTTCGTATTCTTCAACTGTAATCAAAACTTCTCTTGCTTTTGATCCTTCAGATGGTCCAACAATTCCTTGAGATTCAAGAATATCCATTAATCTACCTGCTCTAGCAAATCCAACTCTTAGTTTTCTTTGTAACATTGAAGTAGATCCTAACTGTGATCTAACAACAAGATCTGTAGCAGTTTTAATTAATTCTTCATCTTCACCTAAATCATCATCACTGTGAACAGTTGTAGATTTTTGTTCTTCAATAACAGCAGGATTGTATTCAGCTTCTTTTTGTGACTTAACCCATGAGACTACATCTTTAATTTCTGCCTCAGTAACCCAAGCACCTTGGATTCTTTCTAATCTAGGATTTGAAGCTGTAACAATAAGCATGTCCCCAAGTCCAATTAATTTTTCAGCTCCAGACTGATCAAGAATAACTCTTGAGTCTGTTGTTGAAGCAACAGAAAATGCAAGTCTTGAAGGAATGTTTGCTTTCATTACACCAGTAATAACATCTACTGAAGGTCTTTGAGTTGCAACAACTAAATGTATTCCGATTGCTCTAGCCATTTGAGCAAGTCTTACAATTGCTGACTCTACTTCTCTACCGGCAACCATCATTAAATCATTCAATTCATCAATGCACACAACTATGTAAGGAAATCTATCAAATTTTTCTGTATCTAATAATCCGGCATCAAATTTCTCATGATATCCATTAATGTCACGTACTTGCCCATCAGCTAATAAATCATATCTTCTATCCATTTCAGAAACAGCCCAAGTTAATGCATCAACAGCTTTCTTTGGATTTGTAATTACTTTTGTAAGTAAATGAGGTACATTGTTGTACTGACCTAGCTCAACTCTTTTTGGATCAACCATTACCATTTTTACTTCATCTGGATTAGTCCTCATTAAGAGAGATGTAACAATTGAATTAATACAGGATGATTTACCTGCACCGGTTTGACCTGCTATCAAAACGTGAGGTAGTTCAGATAAGTTGATTAGTCTTGCTTGACCTGAAATATCTAATCCAAGTCCTACATTTAAAGGATGATCTAATTTTTTCGCCTCTGGTGAGGTAAGAACATCTCCTAATGAAACAAGTCTTCTTTGTCTATTTGGAATTTCAATACCAATCGCACTTCTTCCAGGAATTGGAGCTAAAAGTCTTACATCTGGTGTAGCTAAAGCATAGGCAATGTCGTGTGAAAGCGATGTAACTTTAGATACTTTAACACCAGGTGATAACTCAATCTCATACCTTGTGACAGTTGGTCCAGGAACAATTTTTGTTAACTCAGCTTCAACACCATGTTCTTTTAAGAGATTTTGTAAATCTGTTGCCGTTTGTTGTAAAAGTTTTTTTGAAGTAGAAACATCAGTACCCATTTTTAATAATTTCAATGGTGGAAGTACATAGTTGGATGATTTTGTATTTGGTTTTTTCGATTTAGGCAATGAAGGTTCTTTTGACTTAGGCTTCTTCGAATTAACTGATTTTTTGACTTTTTCCTTCTTCAATGTAACAACATTATTAGTTTCAACTTCTTCTGATGGAGTTATAGTTTCAGTATTGATAAGATCAAAATTTATTTTGGAGGCCTCTCTCCTAGCTTTATAAAATGCAAAAATAAACCTATATGAGTAGACAAAAATTGCCTGAACTCCACCAATGAGATCTTTAAGTTCTATATCCGTCATATATAAAACAGAAATGATCAAACCGAATAAAAGCACAACATGGGTCATTTCTGCAGCAAGTAAATTATTTAATGGGTAAACAATGAATGCAGAAATAAAACCTCCGGATTTTTGTAGAGCAGCACTTCCAACACTTATTGATAGTGGTTCAGAGTGTATGTAAAAGTGAAATAACGCAGAAGTGAATATTTGTACCCAGATTGTTCCAATAAATACTTTTTGGGTATTTATAAAGTCTTTATCTCTTATAAGAATTGCAGCACCATAAATCAAAAGTAGAGGAAATAAATATACACCATAGCCAAACGACCATGTAAGTAAATTATTTACGAACTCTCCTATTGGACCAGCTTTGCCAAAAGAAGATAATCCTACAAGAATGCCTAAACCTGTCATAAACACAGCGACAGCTTGGTAAGACTTAAAAAATGAACTAGTGATATTTTTTGAAGTATCTGAAATACCTCTTAGAGTTTGAGGTAATTTTATTAAATTTTTCGGTTTAGACACCCGCTTACGCCCATCAACCCTTTTGCGAGTGGATGTCTTAACAGCCACGAATATATTATACCATAGAAAATAGTAAAAAAAGCCTAATTTTCCTTTATTTTTTTGTAAAAACCCCTAATTTTATTGGCTAATTCAGGTGTAATTGAGGTTATTGGAAGTAAAGGCTCTCCAACTTCCTCCCAACTTTCAGATAAGATTTTTTTAATTGGTCCTGGACTTGGCTCTTCAAATATTGCTTCGAATAAATTAGATAATTGCATATTGATCTCTTCAGCTTTTTCTAAATCATTATCTTTGGCAAAACTTATCATTTCAGCAATCTCATCACCAATAACATGTGATGCAACTGAAACTACTCCTACTCCACCATTTATGACAAAATCATATGTTTGGTTATCGTTTCCAGAATAAATATCTGCTTTATCCTTTAACAATTCAAGTTGCTTTTTAGAAAATTCAAAATCACCAACTGCATCTTTAATAGAGTGAATGCCGATATCATCAACAAGTGTCTGAAGAGTTTCAAGTTCAATTAATGTACTTGTACGCCCTGGAATGTTGTAAGCCATTATTGGAAGATCTGTTATTTTTGATATTTCTTCAAAATGACGCAAAATTCCATGTTGAGAAGGTTTTGAATAATACGGAGTAACAATCATTATTCCATCTACTCCAAGAGAATCTGCCATCTTAGTAATTTCAATTGATTCAGAAGTTGAATATGTACCAGTACCAGCAATAATCTTAGCTTTATCACTCACAGAATCTATAGCAGTGGAGTAAATAATCTCTCTGTCTTTAATTGAAAGGTTTGGTGATTCTCCTGTTGTTCCAGTAAGTACAAGTCCTTCCGATTTGTCATGCACCAATTTTCTACAAAGTCTCCAAAGAGTGTCAGTATTTAATACACCTCGTGAATCAAATGGAGTAATTGAAGCTGTTAATAAACTACCAAACTCAGTCATGATCAGTCCATTGCTTCTTTCATAAGAGTTTCAAGTCCATAAACGTAAGAATTTACATTTTCCATTTCACGTAATACTATCTCGATACCTGTTAAATATGCTTTTCTATCATTAACTTTATGTTCAAGAATAAATTCTTCAAAAGTATTAGAAAATACGACTTCTTGTTCAGCTAAATAATCATCCGACCTTAATGAATAAATATTGATTGAATTTTCCTCTGTTGTTGCAAAATACTCCCCCTCTATATCTTCTGAGTTCATCTTTTCTAAACTTGAAGCAACATCTTTTGAAGTCCCAGATGGTGCATCTTCCTTATTAGAATGATGTTTTTCTACTATGTGCACATTTTTAAATGTATTTGATAACTGCTCAGAAAAAACTTTTTGGAAAGCTGCACCCGCTGAAAAATTAGGAATAAGTGCAACTCCTTTATCAGAATTTTTTAATAGTTTAATTGATTCATCATTAACACCTGATGAACCAATTATTAATTTAGCATCGTTATTTGCAAGAATCTTAATATTTTCATTAACAACAGATGCTGGAGCAAATTCAAAAATATAATCACATACAAGATCATCCGATATTAAAAAGTTTTTAAATGTTGATTCATTTTCCCCAGGATCAATTATCCCAATTACGTCAAAATCATCTAGATCATTAATAAAATTTGAGACCATCACTCCCATGCTTCCTTTACCACCGGAAACAATTACAGTCTTATTTGCAATTTCATTCAACTTAATATTCACCTTATACTTGTATTATCAGTCTTTAATGATAATGATAAAAAATGGAATTTAAGAAAAAAACTTTAGAAACTCAAATTATTGAAATATTTCAAAAAATTAGTCCAGCAATTACACGACTAATACAATCCGAAACTGATAATCCAAATATTATTATTAATCTTGGTAAAACTAAAAGCAAAAACAAAAACGAGATTAACATCAATCCCTCTATTTTGGTTAATGCAGTTTCAGATTCAGAACTAGAATTTAAGGAATTAATAATTGGAACTGTAGTCCATGAGGCTATCCATTCTATGGAAGAATATAATTTCATTGTTGATGAAGATCTCACAAAATATAAAGATGACACTGAAGGGTTAACTAACATTGATGAAGTTCTGGAAGTTCTTGCGGGTCCATTTGGGAAATATATTTTTGAAATACTTGTCCATTCCTATGATGAGTTTCAATTTGTAAAAAACTTTAACGGTCTTAGATCAATCCTCGAGGATATTTATAAAGAATCTAGTATCAACATAAAAAATTTAAAGCCTTTCAATAAATTTCTAACATTGCTGTTTCATAACATCACAGGATATGTTGAATTAGATATAGATAAGTATCCAAAGAATATTAAAGAACCCTTAAAAGAGACATTAAGAGTATTAGATAATTTTTCATATGATAAATACTTAATTGAAGACACTATTGATATAACGATAGAAATTACAGATATTTGTAGAAGATACAATCTATTACCAGATGTTGACAACCAAACATTGGGAGAACGTAGAGAATCAATAGAAAACTTTGAAGACTCCGTAATTGATGATTTAAACAGAGTCTTAATTCCTTCTAGTACAAACATTACTTCAGGCAATACCTTAGAAAAATTCTTAGGTAAAAAGGGTGCAGATTCAGAAGATGAAAAGCTTAACTTTATGGATGATCATGTTTCAAAAGTTGGAACATCCTCAACCGTTTATCTTCCAAATGGTAAAGTATCAAAATTACTGAGTACTAATTTACCAAAATCATTTAAAAATTTATATACAAATGGATTAAATACTTATAACTCCCTGTTAGAAGAATGGGATCTGCCCGTATTCAAAGTTACAAACAAAATAAAGCCTTACTTTATACATAACAAAAAAAGGCTAAGAATAAGTGGTTATGATCAGGGCGATTTATCACCACATGTTCCTTTAATGCTTGCATCTGGTAGGTATGAAAGAATGTTTGAACAAAAACAACGGCTTTCAAACAAATCTTATGCTGTATCTTTACTTATTGATGGAAGTGGATCAATGCTTGAAAAAGATAAAGGTGATTTCTATCCCTGGTCTCTCTCAGCAGCATTAATAGGAGCAAGTTATCTTGCACAAATCTGTCATGAATTAGATATTGATTTTGAAGTAGCAATTTTTAATAGAAGCTTTGCAGCAGATGAATTAGAAAATGAAGAATTATATTTAAAAAGAAAGATGGCTGTTTCCTCGATGCTGAATACAAATTATGGATCGAATGCTGAATATTACTTCAATACAACAAATCATTATTTTATTAAAAAGTTTGATGATTCATGGAAAGAAAATTATGAAAAGTTTATAGGTTTAATTGAATTTTCAAGAAACTTAAGGGAGTCATTAGACAAAATAGAATCTAATTTAGATCACCCTCCTGCAAGCATGTTTGAAAGAGGTACCAATGTTGATGAAAGAAATATAATGTTTTCTACAAAAAGACTTCTAGAAAAAGGTTCAAAAACAAAACTTTTAGCCGTACTGTCAGACGGTATGACAAGAGGGTCTCTTGAGGATTTAAAAAGTTCTATCAATTATGCGTCTAAAGTTGGGATTGATGTAATTGGGATAGGTATTGGAGAAAGAGGCACGTGGAAAGAATATATCAATAAGACCCAAATAAATGAACCTGAAGAGTTAATTCATTCAATAGTAAACATCACAAAGGATATACTTATAAAGAATATTGAAGAATCTACAGGAGTTGCTTGATGGCTGAACAAATATTTAAAAACCCAGGTGGTAAGGATGATATAAAACTAAATGAATGTAAGCTATCAAAATCAATTCCTGATTATGAATCAAGATCTGAACGCATACCTGAGTTAGATAAAAATTATGTAGACTTTGGAATTCAATATAAATTAGCTCAAATTATTAAGAGTAAAGAAGATACGTTTAAAAATGAAATCCCGATTCATATTGCACTAAAAGGCCATATGGGAACAGGTAAGGATCACGATATAGAACAATTAGCTGCAAAATTAAATTATCCCTACTATCGCATTCCTTTATCAGGTGAAGTTAGAGATGTGACTTTACTTGGTTCAGTACAATTATATGGAGACGGGGTTGGTGGAACAGATTCCAAATGGCAGGATGGCGAATTAACCAGAGCACTTAGAGGACCATCAATTATTAATCTATCAGAATTAAATGCTGCAGGACCAGAAGTTTTATTCGCTTTACATTCACTATTAGATAGACACAAAAAATTAGAGCTTCCTAATGGTGAAGTTATTGAACTAAGAACTGACTCCTACATCTTTGGAACAATGAATCCAACGAGCTTAAGAGATTATGCTGGAACACAAACTCTAAACAAAGCATTTGCTGATCGATGGGTTATTTGGGACAAACCTTTTCCTAACAAAGAACAACTTGAATCAATATTTAAAAAACGATATCCAAAATTACAAAAAGAATTCACAGATCTAATTATCAAATTGGCTATTGAAATTAATAACTCATTTTTATCTGACGATATAAGCATCAATATTGAAACACCAATGAGTCTTAGAACAGTTGTAGAAAGAATTCCCGTTGGATTAGATTTGTACAAAAATGCTTCAGATCCTTTGCATGAAACATGGAAAAATATGGTTCTTCCTCATGTAAATCCTGAAGACCTTGATCATTATTCAACACTATGGAATACAGTGGTGAGAAACGGTCCAAATATAAAACCTAGTTTGTAACAAGTTTTACTAAAGGAATATCTCTCTCTGTTTTCGACCTGTAAAGATTAAAAGTAGGATAAAAATCAGTTAGTAGTTTCCAATACTCTTCCCTCTCAAGTTCATCAACAATTAATGGTTTTGCATCTTTGTATTCCTTATTTACGAGTATCTTTACTTTGTCTGTATTTATGTTGAAAAACCAATCAGGAGTTTTGTCTCTCCCACCGTATGAGGCTGCGACAAGATATCCTTCATCAATTTCAACATAAGTCAAAGGTGTTTTTCTTAATTTATTTGATTTACGACCAACTGTTTCTAAAAGTAAAATATTCTCCCCTATTAGCTTTCTACCAATAAATGTATGATTAAATTTCATAATATTTGAATGAGCAGATGTTATTAACTTGACGAGCCAAGTTGGCCAATATGAAAATGTTCTACCTAGTAGTTTCCAGATATTTTACTCCGGGGAGTCTTGATTTTTATTTCTGTATCCGTCAATTTTATTTTGAAAATCTTTAATCTTTTGATCAATATCTGACATTTCTAAATTTGTAACTTCTTCTTTTAATCTATCAACTTGCTCTTTAACAAACTTGTTCTCATTAAAAACGTCATAAAATATTTTTATTAAAATTGTTGATATTAAGAATTTTATGATTTTCTTCATATATAGATAATACGTAGATTTAAATCATAAATAAAGTATTTTATTTTATGTTCCTATTGGAGTTAGAAAGTTTCACAATTAAAATTAAATTGTGAAAGATTTATTAAGCAGTCTGGTAGCTGAACAACAACTTTTAGATCAATACTTGCAAAGCATTCCTGTAAGAAATTGGGATACTAAAACAACATTTAAGAATTGGAACATCACTAATCATGTTAGTTATTTAGCAGGCCTGGAAGATCTTGCACTGAATGCTATGAAGAAAAAAGGCACTGATTTCAATAAATATAGGGGTCCAAAAGGTTTAGATAAGTTTGAAAAAGAATGTATAAATAAAGGTAAAGAAATGAGACCACAAGATGTTATCGAGTGGTGGAGACTCTCAAGAGCAAAAGTGGTAGAAATTTTAGCAAAAGGATCACCTGGGAAGAAAATAAAATGGTGGGGTAATGAAATTGATTATCTGACATTCTCATCTACAAAATTAGCTGAAACGTGGGCTCATGGTTTAGATATATATGACAGTATGAAAAAGGATTACGAAGATTCAGTAAGAATTGAGCATGTAGCATTATATGGATGGTTAAATGCTGAACATACAAGTAAACAAAATAAAGTTAAATTTAAAGATTTAAGAATTGAATTAATTGGTCCTGAATACAGAGCATGGCAATTTGGTAATGAGAAGTCTGAAAATAGTATTAAAGGAAATGCAAGTGACTGGTGTAGGATTGTCACAGGAAGAACAAATAAAGGATTCAAACCGACACTTTCCGTTGAGGGTGATTTTGCAAAAAAATATATAAAACTTCAACACGCAAAAATTTAGTTTATGATCATCTACGGTGTAGTTCATTTAAAAGCTTTACCGGGTTCACCGTCAAATTCCAAAGGTCTAGATGAGATTACCAAGCTTGCCCAAAAAGATATAGAAAATCTAGATACAGCTGGGGTTGATGGAATTATTATAGAAAACTTTGGCGATGTGCCATTTGTAAAGAATGACATTTCTAAAAGAACACTTGCTAGCTTTACTTCTGTAGTCCAAAATTTAGAAGTAAATTCAAATTTAAAAGTTGGTATAAATGTTTTAAGAAATGATGGTATAGCCGCTTTATCAATTGCAGAAGCTACGAATTCAGATTTTGTAAGGATTAATGTTTTAAATAATGTAATGATGTTTACCGACCAGGGAATAATTGAAGGTGAAGCACATGAAATTGCTAATTTTAAAAAAAACCTAAATAAAGATATTGAAATTTATGCGGATGTATTTGTAAAACATGCAGTACCACCAGAAGGTTCAAAAATAGAAAATCATGCAGAAGAATTAATTAATAGAGCGGGTGCCGATGTTGTTATCGTCACCGGCGATGGAACTGGGCATGAAATAAAAATGGATGATCTCTCGAAAGTGAGAGAGATTGTTCCTGATGGAAAATTAGCAATTGGATCAGGAGTTGATCAAACAAATATCAAACAATATGAAAATACTGCAGACATTTTGATAATCGGAACAAGCTTTAAAAAAGATGGAAACGTTGAAAATCCTGTTGATATTGATACTACCAAAGAAATTATTGATCAATTAAAATAAATTTTTAATAAAACTCTTAAATATTGATTTGCTTACTATCATTTCTATTTGAATGGAAGCCATACTTAATCCAGCAATTATTTTATTTATTTCTGGGATCATCATTGGGCGAATATTTAACGATACATTGCCACCAGCTTTATCAAAATATTTAGGATATTACTTGCTTCTTTCATTGGGTCTAAAAGGAGGTATTAGTTTACAACAAAATGGATTCACTAGCGAAGTTGTTAACGCTATATCCCTTGGAATATTTTTTGCATTGCTTATTCCTATACTTTCTTATTTATATTTAAGAAATAATTTAAACATTGATGATGCAGCTGCTCTTTCCGGTACATACGGTTCTGTAAGTGCAATAACTTTTGTTACTGCAATATCCTATTTATTAACAAACTCACAAGCATTTGATGACTATATGTCTGCTGTTCTTGTTGTCATGGAATTTCCTGCAATTTTTATGGCACTTTTTCTAATTACAAGAAAACGTAACGTTGACAATAATAATTTCGAAATAATAAAAACAGCATTTCTAGAAGTACCAAATGTATTGTTAATATCCTCACTGATAATTGGCTTTATTATCCAAGGCACAATTTCAGATAATGTTGAATTCTTCACTGATACTCTGTTTGAATATGTTTTATATCTATTTTTGTTTGTGATGGGAACTCGTGTAGCTAAGAGACTAAAAGAGTTAAAGGGTAAAGGTAAAACTTTAATACTTTTTGCATTAATCACTCCCCTTATAGGATCTGTTCTAGCATTATTTGCATCAAACTATTTTGCACTTTCAATTGGAAATGCAACATTACTTATGGTTTTGACGGCCAGTGCAAGCTATATTGCTGTTCCAGCAGTAGTAAAAGATGCAATCCCAGATGCAAATCCAGCAATTTATTTAGGTTTGAGTTTAGGTGTGACTTTTCCATTTAACATAATCATTGGCATACCCGTTTATCACGAGCTTGCAAAATATTTTATATGATAGTTAAGCTGTAATAAATGTACACCCGTAAATATAAAGTAAATAGACAAAAAGTTCACTATGTAAAATTTGATAAGGACACTTATTTGCTCGAATCATTAACTGAATATGCAATCAAAAATAAAATAAAGACTGCTGAAATTTCATTTATAGGTGCTGTTCAAAATTTAAATGTGGTTTACTTTAATCAAAAAACAAAAGAATACGAAGAACACTTTTTTGATGGTGGTTTTGAGGTGCTGAGTGGTCTTGGAAATATTACATTATTTGAGAATAAACCATTGGTTCATATCCACATATCTGTATCTGATAAAGATGGCAAGGCATTTGGAGGACATTTAGTTAATGGTACAAAAATTTGGCTTATAGAAGCCATCATTAAGCAGCCAACATTTATAGGAAAAAATTATATAAATAGATACTTTGATGAAGAATTAAATTTGAATGTTTGGAATGATTAGGATAAGGAATTTCCGTTAATACTAAATCCACCATCAATAGTTAAAATCTCCCCGGTTATCCAACCAGCTTCCTCTGAGCATAAGAAATATACAGCTTCTGCGATATCTTCTGGTTCTCCAAGTTTTTGTAGCAAATGAAGATTTTTTGAGTATTCTTCATTTTCCCACAAAAGTTGTGAGAGTCTCGTTCTAACAATTGCTGGAGCAACTCCATTTACTCTAATATCAGGTGCTAATTCATAAGCAAGCTGCTTAGTCATATAAATTAAAGCAGCTTTAGAAATATTATATGCCCCCATCAGATCAGAGGGAAAATATCCCGCTACAGAACAGATATTCATAATAGCAGTGCTTAATTCATTTTTGTATGCTGCCCTTGCCCAAAGTAAAGGACCTTTTTGATTTACTGCCCATGTTTTTTCTAGAGCTCCCATATCAACATCCATTAAGTTTCCGCCAGCTGGGTTTGTTCCTGCATTGTTGATCAAAATATCAAGAGAGCCAAATTTTTCATTAATTTCTTTGCAAGTTTGATCAGCTGCCTCTTCATCGTCAGCTTTTGCCATCATTGCATGAAAATTTTCATTGTTTATAGAATTTTGTAGTTCTTCTAAGGTGTCAGGTTTTCTTCCAGTAACGATTACATTAGATTCTCCATCATTCAAATATTTCTCAGCTATCGCTAAACCAATTCCTCTTGTTCCACCAGTTATAAGTACAGTTTTCATAACTTTAATTATAACACTCATAAATCAGTGAGCAGTTACAGTAAATGAGTCATGAATAACTCTGAAAAATATATTTATTTATTAACAAAAAATAAAGATTTTCAAAAACTTTTCTATGCAAAATTTATTACTTATATGGGAGACTGGTTTCTAACTGTTCCCCTTTTGAGCATTATTTATGAGCTAACAAATAGCCCACTAATAACCTCTATAGTTCTTGTTGTACAAAGTGCTCCCTATGTCATACTAGGTAGTTTTGGAGGGTATCTAGCTGATAAATTCGATAGAAAAGTTGTAATAGCTATTTCTGAATTCTTGTCAGGTTGTGCAGTTTTATTGATAATGTATTCTGTTTCAACAGAAAATGTACTTTTGATCCTAATTTCTTTCTCATTACTTGGTGTGGTAAATTCTGCTTATATGCCTGCTTCAGATGCAGCATTACCAAATGTAGTGAAACGAAATAATTTACCGGAAGCAAATGTTTTAAATTTTTCGACATGGGGAATAGCTGCTGGATTAGGTGCTGGTCTTGGTGGTTTTCTATCAGAATTTCTCTCAAGAAATCAACTGTTTACAATAAATTTTCTATCTTTTATGTTTTCAGCATTTCTTGTTTTTCTAATAAAAACAAATTTAAATGAGAATATTGGAAAAATTTACAACAATAAAAAAGTAAATTTTCGTGATGGACTTAACTTTGTTTTATCAGATAAGAAAATATTCTATTTAACTCTTACAAAAGGTATGTTTGGCATCTCGGCTGCAGGCTTACTATCACTTTTTACAATTCTTTCATTGGACATTTATGATACCGGGGACTTTGGTGCTGGTTTAATGTGGAGTGCTCGCGGTGTTGGTGCATTTATAGGTCCTGTAATGTTTAGATACTTTTTTGGGAAAACAGATCAGAGACTTCTATCAACTATTGGACCGTGCATAATGATATGGGGTATTTTCTACTTTTTAATTCCTTTTTCACCAAGTTTATATATAACAACTTTACTACTTGTACTTGGCCATTGTGGTGGAGGTGTACAATGGGCTTTCTCTTCTTACGGTATTCAAATTTTAACTCCTGATAATATTCGAGGTCGTATTGCAGGATTGGATTACTCTTTTTATTTTTTAATGTTTACAAATTCAAACCTTATTATTGGATATTTGGCTACTCGATATGATGTCTTAACTTTATTTAAAATATTTCCAGCCTTAGGGTTTTGTGTTGGTCTCTTTTGGTTTATTAGAACAAGATCTTTCTGGAAAACAGTTGAAAGTTAAACGACTTTGGGAATATCTATCAAGTTTGTTGTGTAAGCAGCTGACTTTCTATCAGCACGCATTTTCCAGTTTTTCTGAATTCCCTGTGCTCCCATAAATAAAGTTCCGTTTCCAAATCTATCATTTAAATGGTCTAGTGAATCCATAAGAATATCTGATTTCTCATAGTTCTCATGTTCATAGAAGCTAAATTGTTCATGTTTAGCATCAGATATATCCAAGAGTATGACGCCTATTTTCTGATACTCATAATTTGGCAAAAAAAGTTTATTTGTTAATCTTTTCGCTTCTTTGATTATTTTTGAAGTATTACTAGTTGGAATTGTAAAGAAAGAGCTCATTCCATTGCTATATCTTCTCTCATCTTCTATAAATGGACTTGTTCTTAAAAATACATGAATACCTCCAGCTCTTGAATTCTGAGCTCGTAACTTTTCACAAGCTCTTGCAACGTATGTTGAAACAGCTTCTTCAAGTTCATATACTTTTGTTACTTTTTTCCCAAACGACTTTGAAGAAATTATGTTTTTCTTATTTTTAACTTCTTCAATTTGCATACATGATATGCCATTTAGCTCATGGTAGATTCTCTCCCCCACAATACTCAAGGTCTTTCGTATCTGTCTCGGATCTCCTGTTGAGAGTTCATACGCTGAATTGATACCAATTTTTCTTAATCTCCTACCCCATCTTGTTGAGATACCCCATATATCTTCTAGTTCGAGATCTTTTAGAACTCTTACTCTCTCTGACTCTTCACGTATATCAAAGATATTTGATTCCTCATATTTTTTTGCTTGTCTGTTTGCGGCTTTTGCCAACGTTTTTGATGGTCCAATGCCAATTGAGATTGGTATCCCTGTCCACTGCTTTATTAGCCTCCGTATTTCATTCGCTGTCTCTGTTAAGTCACAATAATAAAACTTACTGATATCCAAAAAAGCTTCATCGATTGAATAGATTTCGATGTCTCCAACTATTGATCGCAAAGATGTCATCACTCTTGCTGACATATCTCCATAAAATGTATAGTTCGATGAAAATACATGGACATTGTTTCTCTTTATCAATTGTTCATATTTAAATAGCGGGGCACCCATTGGAATGCCTAATGCTTTCGCCTCATTTGACCTTGCAACGATACATCCATCGTTGTTTGAGAGAACAACGATTGGTTTTCCTTCCAGTTTTGGATTAAACACTCTCTCACAAGATGCGTAAAAGTTATTACAATCGACTAAAGCAAAAATTTTATTTTTCATTCTTTATTTATTTCTTTGAATACTGTACACTATTCTAAGATAAAAGAAAGACATTTTTATGCCAAAAGGTGGAGCAAGAAAAGGAGCAGGAAGGCCTAGAGGTCAAGGCAAGTATGGTGAGGCAACTAAAGCGATTCGTGTACCCGAAAGTAAAGTTAAGTATATTTCAGAAATAGTAAGTAAAGGCCTTTACGAAATTCCTCTATACGGAGACCGAGTTGCAGCAGGCTTCCCATCCCCTGCAGATGACTACTTAGAAGACAAGATTGACCTCAACCAATATCTAGTAAAACATCCTGCATCAACATTTTTAGTAAGAGCATCAGGAAATTCAATGATAAACGCTGGAATATTCCCGAATGATATTTTGGTAGTCGATAAAAGCATCAAAGCCGAAAATGGAAATGTGGTAATAGCAATAATTGATGGTGAGCTAACAGTAAAAAGATATATTAAAAAAAGATCATCAGTTGTCTTGCAACCTGAGAATGACGACTATGAGCCTATACAATTAAATGGAAAAAGTGAAGCACAGATCTGGGGTGTTGTTACCAGCGTAATTCATGACCTTTAATCAAGAATCAAGATCAAATTTATATATACCTTTTGCCATTAGTGAAGTTTCTTGTTCAGATAAATTAAGATAAATCTCATTTTTAATCTCACTAAATAACTCTTTGTTTACTGTTAGAACGGCGTCAATAATAACAGACGCTTCTCTATATTTTTCTGAAGAAACTAATGAGTTTAAGAATTCAAGTAAATTATCTTCTCCACCAGCCATATCAATATAGGTTTTTCCTATTTCATCAAGAGCAGGAGGTTTCAATTCAGATGGAGTTCCTGAGTACCAACCTCCATATTGTCTCCATACAGAATTAATTAGAAATTTGAAGTCATCATATACAGAAACTAGGTATGGTTGTTGAAATTCAGGAGGAAGTGATAATTTTGAATGAATTTCTCTAAGAGAATGACCACCATTCATCAAAGATAAAACATTGTCCTCAATCCACAACATACAATTACTTGTATTAAGAAGTACTTTAGTAATTTCTTTTTTTCCTTTGATCAATGGACCGTGACCAGGAAAAAGATATTCCGAATTTAATTCAGACATTTTTTTTAGCACTTCTCCCCACGAACCCACATATCTTTGAGATTTGGATGGATTTCCAGCATTAGGTAAAGACCATATAAAAAAATCACCTGTGAATAGAGCATTGTTTTTTTCTGAATAAATATAGGTTGCATCATCAGTTTCACCTTTCCCGTGAAACAACTTTATTACAGTATTATTAAATTCAAGTTCATAACTTTCATCGTATGTTGTATCAGGATAAGTAAATTCATTAGGAAAAACAGGAGAAGGTAATCCAAACTGTCTTTGGTTAATAATACCGTTATATCCAATAGTTTTTTTATAGCGATCAAACCTATTAACAATATTTTTATGACCAATGACTCTTGTATTGCTATTCTCAAATGCATTAATGATGTAATCAGTACCAGTAACGTGATCTACATGCCCATGGGTATAAATAATAAATTCCACATTTTCAATTCCCCATTCCTTTAATTTACTTACAACTTGAACAGATGAAACTCCCATACCTGTATCTATCAATAACGCAGATGTACCATCTTTAAAAGCTCCCACATTCCCAAAATTTTTTATGAAAGCTAAATTTTTATTAACTTCAAACAACTCAACATTGAAACCCTCTTGAATACTTACCTGATTTGGCAATGTTTTTTTTGTTAAAAAACTTTTTGATAAATCAATGGGATTGTAATTATTATCTGTATTCACAAACTGTAGTCCTTCTAAACTCATCTAATTTAGAGATCTCATCTGCTGTATTAACTAACAGTCTCCAAAAAACTGTTCCTTTATTTGTTGTTTGTATAGTTTTGATTTCTTCATTTTGGTTATTTGAGCTTGTTACCAAAAATTCATACCTTTCATTTTCTATTTGTAAATTATTAATTTTAAACTCAACAGTTGTATTGTTATTGTGAACATGAACAACCCAGTAACGTTCATCTTCTGGTACGGGCATAGATACAAATAAATTCCCATTAGCTAAGTCATATCTGCACATGGTGTACATAAAATCATAATTTGGCATTCTTGTTGAAGATCTTTTAGAGATACAAACCTGGTCTAAATATCCAATTATACCGTCATAAGTATCTTCACAACCTTCGAAGGGATTTTCGATAGCATCAGCAATATTCCTATCCAGTTGATTCATAACTATATATGGACCCATAAAAATTAAAAACACGTGGGTGACCAAAGCAACTATTGAAATTCTTATAGTCCAACTTTTCATTTACAACCTTCATTGATAATGCTTGCGACAGGAATCGATGTTGGATTTTCATAATAATTTAAGTTAGGTCCGTAAATTCTATAAATTAAGGTGAAATCATTTCCAAAATGACTTAATGTACCATTTTGATTAATTAGATTATTATCTATTTTAATTATGTAATTTTCACCAATTATCGATGTAAGCTCGCTTCCATTTGTAACTTGAGCAAACAAATCATCGAAAGTTGGTTCATCTAATAAGCTATTAGGATCTTGTAGATAATAGTTATCATTTCCATAAATCGCATAACTCCAGTACCGTGCATCAGGAACTTCTCCTGATAGTGTGTAGCTGCAGTTACCTGATAGTGACTCTCCCCTGTCATCAAAACTTGTCTGCAGATAAATAACTTCGGGGCTAGCGCTAGGTAGTAATCCTAATAATGAAACATAAGCCCTTTGCCAAATATTTTGAGACTCTAATCCGTAATCAAGATAATAATTCCACTGATTAATAGCATCTTTCCCAAAACCAGTTAGGAATGCGGCTGTAGTTGTTGGTCTTGTAAATGGTAGAAAACTTACGATTCCGATAATTATTCCAACAATATATGGAAGAGACTTATTGATAGTTTTTCTCATCATATTCATATTAATTTAAGTTTTTTAGGCTTGATAGTTACTTTGAAGTAAATAAGAAAATTTTAATCATGACCACTAAAATATAATCATGTCAATTTTAAAAACAGATTTAACTTTATTTGAAAATCTAAGTGATTGGAAATATAAAGAAAATTTCACAACTGTAATGTCAGAATTTGGAGAATTGGATATTCATTTTGTTGATGAAAATTCTAGTAGTGATGAATGTATTCTTCTTTTACATGGGAATCCTACTTGGGGATATTTATACAGAAACATGATCGATCCATTAAAAGAGAATGGATACCGAGTAGTTGTTCCTGATTTACCTGGATTTGGAAAATCAGATAAATTTTCAGTGAGATATAACTATTCCTATGAAGGATTTGTAGATTGGATGTCACAATTTATTGAGAATACTAATTTAAAAAATATTACACTCTTCTGTCAAGACTGGGGAGGCTTGATAGGTTTAAGGCTCGCAGCTAAGTATGGTGATAGATTTGAAAAAATAGTTGCTGCTAATACAGGACTGCCAACTGGTAAAGCTCCTTTGAGTGAAGGGTTTGCTGTGTTTCGTGAATTTTTACAGATCAAACCTGACCTTCATGTTGCTGGACAAGTCAGGAATGGTACAACAAAAGGAATAGATGATAATGCGCTTGTTGCATACAATGCTCCATTTCCAGATGATGATCACAAACAAGGAGTTAGACAATTTCCAAACTTAGTTCCAGGCACACCTAGAACTCCAAGTGCAGAACCAAATAAAGAAGCCTGGAAAATCTTAAGAGAATGGAATAAACCATTTTTATGCGCATTTAGCGATAAGGACCCCATATTTTCTGGTGTTGAAAATTCATTTTATAAATTAATCCCAGGGTGCAAAGATATGCCTCATGTAACAATTGAAGACGCTGGACATTTTTTACAAGAAGATCAACCAAAAGCATGCGTTGATGCTATTTTGTCAATAAAAGACATCTAACGAACAGCTACACCCCAGTAATTAAACCCAAGGAATTTTACAGATCCAGGTAAGTACATTGTGTCTTTTTCAATAATATTTAATCCGGAATCAGTAATTAACTTTGGTATATCTCTATTTGCATGACAACCTCCTGATAATTTTGGATAAAATATGTTGGTAGCATTTTGAAAAACTCTAGTGGTCAGATCTGGTGAAATTCCATGTTCACAAAAAAAGTATTTTCCCCCTGGCTTTAGAATCCTATAAATTTCATTTAAAGCTCTATTTGGATCGGGAATAGAACACAATGAGAAAGTACAAACAACGGAATCAACAGATGATGTAGGTAAATCTATACTTTCAGCTGAGGATAAATTAAATTCGATATCTAAATTGACCTTATCAGCATTCTTTTTGGCAATTTTATTTAGTTCATCTGAAGGATCTATTCCAATAACTTTGTTGACCTTTTCAAAGTTGTAATATTGTAAATTCAATCCTGGCCCCACACCTATTTCAACAACATCTCCAGTTGCTAATGGAACAACCTTTTTTCTTTGATAATGATTAGGTTTTGTATTACAGAGAACAGTTAATAGTTTAGGGACTACCTTAGTTTCGTAATATTTTTTACCAAATAATTTTAAAAATGGAAGAACCAAAAAAATCGATATGTATGTAATGATTTTAAATGCTGCTTTTTTCATTAATGCCTCAGTATTATTGTAGTTTTGCACTTTGGACATTGCGATAAAAATGAGACGTATTAGGAAATTTTTGTTCTTTTTTCATTTATGTTTACATTTAATGCATTGTATTGATTTTCTAATAATATTAACTAAATGGAAATTAATTCTATTTTTTTGGATTTAGTACCTTATCTGATTCCATTATTGATGATTGGCGTTGGTACAGATTTAGACATTGACAGTTTTAAAAATTTATTTACAAATTCCAAAAGCTCAATTGTGGGACTCTTAATTCAAATTACACTTCTTCCAATAGTTGGAATTATTACTAGCTTTTTTATAGATTTACAATCAATAGCGATTGGAATTATTGTAATTATGTGTGCTCCTGGAGGTCATATATCTTCAATGTATTCCTCCCTAATGAAAGGTAATGTTGCTCTTACTACATCACTTACAATCGTGACTCAGCTTATAGCATTTGCAACCATTCCGTTTTGGCTTAATGTTGCATCTATATTCAATAATAGAGTTGGTGTACAGGTAAAAATTGACTCAACAGAATTATTAATTCAATTACTCTACCTTGTTTTAATACCTGTAGTTATTGGTATGATATTGAAATATTATTTCCCCGAGAAGGCACTTAACTCTCAACCAAATATTAAAAAAATATTTACTGTGGTTACATTAATTATTGCGATAGGTGTACCAATAGAGTTGAGTGATGTTATTGTCGATATTTTTAAATCATCCTTTATTTTTGTAATTGTGAATTTGTTAATTATATTTGTTGGAATAAATTTTATATCAAAAATATCAAATATAAGCGATGTGGACAGAAAAGGAATCATCGCAGAGGGAACATTACAAAATTTTCCAATAGCTGCAGCTGTAGCTTCATTACTTGAAATAAATATCATTACGATTGTTGCTTTAAGCTACTTCTTGATAAGCTCTATACTTGTAGGATTTTACGCAGTATATAAAAGTAGAAATTAATAATCTACCGTTTTCATAACTTGATAAATTAATCCTCCTGGATCAAGAGACAAAACTTTAGACCCATCTTTCATAAATTCTTCTATGTAACCTTGGGATCCGAATGCAGCGATAAATTTTTCTTCATTTATTTGCATGCAGTTTCCAGCTACATTTGCTTGCAAGTTAGTAAATACTTTTGACCAAACAAGTGTTGCCGTTAAATCATCTTCATTTACTTTGTATTCACAAACCCTAGATGCATTTTTTATTGAGTTGATTCCATTATCCCATATAAGTAAGTTTCCATTGTCAAGTTCCTCAGGAGCGTGTTGATGTGAAAAACCATTGTACGGATCATCTATAAAACTAAAATCGTTCAATTTGCCTTTTCCCATATGCCATAAAATTTTTCCAGTTGTTTTATCTATTTTCATTATTGTTTGTGTATGCCTTGCAGATGCAAGATAGTTACCATCTCTCAAGATTCTTACAGCATTCATATGAAAATAATCATTTCTTTGCATCGACCACTCTTTAGAGGGTACATTTGAGAAATCTGGAGATACATGATCTATAGAATCCCATAAAAAATTTAAACCTTTATTCTTATTTTTAATAGAAATGATTCCACTATCAACAAGCTGTTTATCATATTTATGAGTTTTTGAACCAATTTGAATAATTGTGTCATCTTCTAGATATTGGAATTCATGAAGTTCCGTAGAAATTTTAGATTCGTTTATTTGTTTATATCCTACAATATTGAAATCTTTATCTAGCAAAACTGTCTTTCCCAGTCCGATTGCGAATTGAGGGTAATTGCTTACTGCACCATAGTAATAACCATTTTTGTAGGGACGAAAAGCTGAAAACCCGATACCTGCCATTTTATACCATATTGGTACACCAAATTTGTCTAACATCATTATGTAAGGAAGATACCTCCTTGATTTTTCGAGTTTTTGTTCAGTTTGTTCTTGAACAATTTTTGGAATTTTTATTCTTGTTCGAATATTTTGAAAAAGAAATTGAAGATAGTTCTTTTTTGATTCAGGAAAGTAATTAATCACGTCTTTAATAATTAAAGGCCAATGAAATAATTTTGGAACAATAAATATACTAGTAAAAATATTCCCATCAGAAACCTTGTCTGGATTTCCAATTTTTATATTCAAAGGTGGAAAATATATAGGCAACGTTACGATGCAATATGTATCAATTTCATTTTGTTTTTGAATTTTTAAAACATATTCCTTAGGTCCATATTTAGCAAGTATTTTAAATTTATTTGTTGTAATCAACTTATTATTTAAAAAAACTTCTGTCTTGTCTTTAGTTTGGATATCTATGTTAAGATTATCATCTTTGGTTTTTGGCACCCAACAATAACGTTTTATAGATTTATTGAAAGTTGGAGTTAAGGAATATGGTTTAGTATTATCAGAAGTTATATCAAGCAGTAATGATTCCTGATTATTTTCACCTAAACTATATGTATTTTCAAGTTCAGTGAACTTATATTCAATAATTTCTTTTTTCAATAATAAATATTTTAACTCTTTGAAAACTGAACAACTTCGTTCAAAGGAATATGATTTGCTGTGTGAGATCCATATAATGCTTTTTGGACGACCCCGTTTTCATCAACAAGTATATCTGCTGGTAATCCTAAAAATGCACCGCTCATATTTGAAGCTGGGTTATATCCTTTTAAAAGAGCTTTAAAAAAGCGATCTACTCTAATTGTTATACCAACTAAAAATCTGAGGAAACTGTTTTGAACCTCAAACTTATCAAAATAAATACGATCATCATCACAGAGAATTGTTATTTCACCATCATGTTTTTTTGAATTTTTTACTAAATCATCAAAGTCACAATCAAATATTGCAATTGGAACAAAATTATCTCCAAATTCACTTTTTTTAGAAATAATTTCATTTATTCGTAAATGGCAAAACGGACACGAAGAATATCTATAAAAAGATATCATAGCTTTCTTTCCTTTTATTGTTTCAAGATTAAATGTGGAGCCATCTACAGAAGGTAAGGTTAGTTCGTTAATTGAATCGCCTTTTTTTAATTTCATATAAATCCTTTTATTTTTAATTATAAATCAAGGATTTCTAATGAAAAATTCTAAGATATTAAATAAATGTAAACTAATGTCCACCTCGAGGAACACCACCATATTTCATCCTAGTGTCCCCCATGTAAGCGACCCTTTCATCTGGATTAAGTGTTTTACAATCAATAATCTCACCTATAAAGAAAGTATGAGTTCCTAGATTAATTTTTTGGCTAGTTTTAAGTTCAAACCATACAGTTGCATTATCAAATATTGGAACTGTGTTTTTTGTTAAAGTTATTGGCTCTTTATTTAAAAACCCCTCTGAGTACTCAGCAGGTTTTGAAAATTTTACGAAGACTTTTGTATATTCGGGTGAGAACATATTTAATGTAAAATGATCACTTCTATTCATTAAGTCAAAAGTTACACTTTTATTGTCAATGCCAACTCCAATAAGAGCTGGTTCCATACTTACTTGAGTAATCCAGCTAGCAGTCATACCATTGAACTCGCCTTCTGCATGACTTCCAATGATGCCAAGTGGGCTTGGAATTTTCCAAGTAGATACGTTTATATCTTCATTAGTTACTTCTGTCATATCAAAGCTGTATTTGTTTTTATTCTATCAAGTTGTATCTGACTTGGCTCTGCACAACAAAACCAAGTTTCTGATAATTTTGGTACATTTTTATAGCTGTAATTTAAATCTGATATCAAATTTGATTGTGTCATATTTTCAATAATTTTGACCATACCTAGATATTGACTGTGCTCATCCAAATCAGGAGTATCTAATAAATAATTAAAAAGAGAAACTTGTAGGATATTTACTTCTTCATTTTTATAATCCCACATATAACTTAATGAATTTTTATCATAATCCTTAAGATATCCTTTGATTTCTGACCTTTGGAGAATAAGTGAATTCTTAGGAATCAATAATTTGATTGTTAATTGTATAGGATCAACCGTTTCTCTAAGTTTATAATTTTCAATTAATTTAATTATGTCAATTAAATCTTTTTGATTTGTCCATGGAGAAAAAGGCATCCAAGTAGGACGAATATCAATATTATTTGTTTGTGATATCTCTATAGCGTTAGCTAAATCATCACTTGAATGATTTTTTTCTAAAATGGTTAAAACTTCATCATTTGTAGTTTCAAATGCAGATATAACAAAAATCATATTTAAAGAAGAAAGCTCTTTAAAGTACTTTTCATACTTAATTATGTGCTCTACCTTAATTGTTGAATCATAAGTCACTTCAGGAAATTTTGTATTAAGGTTTTCAAGTATTTTTAAAGCATGGATTGGACCATTAAAAAAATCTGGATCATTAAATGAAATGTGCATTGCACCAGAGTTAACTTGGTTTTCAACATCAAGTAATATTTTTTCTAAACTGTAGGTCTTAAAATTACCGTTAAATGAGATTGGTATTGGACAATGTGTGCAAGAGTGTTTACAACCATACGTTGTTTCAACTGATCCAGCTATCAAGTTTGAAGATCCGTTTACTAGATGGGCATAATTAGATATATCGGGAAGAATGTCTCTATTTGGTATATTGTTTTTTAGTGAGAATAATTTATTTTTATTTATATCTAAGAATGAATCTAACTCTCCATTTTCAATATTGCTAATGTGTTTGATTGATGAATTAAAATCTTCAAGTACAGAACCATAAAGACCAAATGTAAATACTTTCTTTGGTAATGATTTGTTCTTTAGAAATTCAATAGATAAAACAGTTGCAGTATGCATTGGTGCATATATACCAAGTACATCATATTGATCTATATTTATTTCGGGATTGTCTATTGAAAAGTCAACAATATCAAATTCAATATTTTCAGATTTATACTTATCAACAATTTCAGCGATAATTTTTGGTTGTTTACCTAAATCATAAAATGATGTTAAAAGAATTTTCACAATAATTCTTTTATAAATTTAACCGTTTCAAAATCAATTGGAAGCGAGAGAGATATCTCAGTTATGTTACTTTCTTTCCAGGTTTCTAATTTCTTTTCTATGTCTTTTTTGGTACCTACAAGTGTTAATTCATTTAACAACTCTTTTGGAAAAAGTTCTTCAGATTCTTTTTTATTACCGCTCAAATAAAGATTTTGAAGCTCATCTGCAATATCTTCATACCCATATTCACAAAATAAGTTGTAGTAGAAGTTTTTTGATTTAGCGCCCATACCTCCAACATATAGCGTATAAATATTTCGTGCGGGATATAGATATTGATCAATTTCATCCTCTTCGCAAACACGACCAAATACAGTTGTAACAATTTCAAATTTATTTTTTTTATCAGAATCACCAGATTTTTTGAATCCATTATTTAGAGATTCTTTATAGATATCCTCACCCTTAATTGGTGAGTACATAAACGGTAACCATCCTTCCGCAATTTCTGCTGTTAGTTCTACGTTTTTTAATCCAACTGCAGCTAAATATATTGGAATTTCACTTCTTAACGGTTGCTCAATTAGCTTAAGTGGCTTACCTAAACCTGTTGTCCCCTCACCTTCTAAGGGTAAATCATAATAATCGCCATGATGTTCAACTTTTCCATCCCTGCTAATAATTTTTCGAACTAGTTCTACATATTCTCTAGTTTTTTTAAGTGGCTTTCCATATGGTACACCGTGCCAACCTTCCACAACCTGTGGACCTGAAACACCTAAACCTAATCTAAATCTACCTTTAGACATTTGATCAAGCGTTACAGCTGTCATTGCTGTCATTGCTGGTGTTCTTGCAGGAATTTGCATAATACCTGAACCAATATTCATCTTCTCAGTCAAAGCGGAGAAATATGCAAGAGGTGTTACTGCATCGAAGCCATAAGCTTCAGCCGTCCAGACACAAGATACTCCTATATCGTCTAATTTTTTGATTAAATCTTTGTCTTCTGAAATATGAGGTCCAAAATAACCAACATTGATGCTTATATCCATAATTTGTAATTTTAATGTATTTTAAAATTTTCGTTCTCTGTGAGAACATAATCCATTAGTATATCGTGTGATTCTTGGGGTAACTTATCATAAAGATTTACACTTGAACATATTCCTACCTTTATTGAATTTGGATATTTTGCTAAAAGTCTATCATAAAGTCCCTTTCCCCTACCGAGTCGTACTCCAGATTTTGAAAATGCCAATCCTGGTACAAAAAATATTTCAGTACTGTTAGCTATCTCTATATTTTGTGGTTCCATAATTTTAAGTTTGTTGATTACAAAAGGTTCTTTCAAAAGACAAACATTTAACTCATTATCATCAAGAAAAGTTGTTTGAATTTCTAAAAATGTATTTAAGAATAAATTAATATCTAGTTCAGAGTCCAATGGAATATATGTACATATTTTTTTCCTTTCTATTAATTTTGATATAAATTTTTGATTTTTATTCGATAGATTAAATTCTTTGTAATCAACTTTTTTTAAGTTACTTCTAAAAATTTTTTTTTCGTCCATTTTTACTTATGAATATGATATCACTGTAATATAAGCCCATGCTCAAGAATAAATTATTAAGCTGGATCAACTTATTTATTATGGTACTTTATACAATTCCAGTAACTTACAGTATTTGGTTAGTAGGCCTTTTTAGTAAGTACGGTTCTCTAAAATATCACATTGCACAATCATGGGTAAATCCATGGTTATGGGCAGCTAGAGCAAAAACTACATTTACAAAAGCTGTCGAATATAAAAAAAATGAATCATATGTTGTTATATCAAACCACTTATCAAATATTGACTCGTTAATATTATTCAAACTTCTTAAAATTAAATGGGCATTCATGGCTAAAAAAGAAGTTTATAAATTACCTATCTTCAGAACAGCAGCCAGAGCATTTAACTTTATAAAAGTTGATAGAGACAATCCAAATGATAGAGAATCAATAAATGAACAGGCTAGAAATCTTTTTAAGAATGGGTGGTCTTTAATGGTTTACCCTCAAGGAACAAGAGTGGATAAAAATGAATTTAAAGAATTTAAAAGTGGTGCATTTCACATAGCACAACAAAATAATGTAAGGATCTTACCAGTAGTGATAGCTGGTACTGGTGATATTTGGCCTAAGGGTCGAAAATTCATGACTAGTGGAAAAGCATTCATTAAGACATTAGAACCTATAGACATGTCTAAATATACAAAAGAAAATATAGAAGACCTTGTAAAAGAAACTCATAAAAAGATGAAAAGTGTCTACGACGATATGACTTTAAAACTTAAAAGCTAATTATGGAATTACTTTTAGCAGCTGGTTATATTTTTATACTTCGTCTTATCGACCAAAGTTTAGGAACTTTAAGAACACTTTATGTAAATAAAGGAAAGCCATTTTTTGGTGCAATTCTTGGATTTATTGAATCAGGTATTTGGATTATTGCTATATCTCAAGTTATAAAAGATTTAAACGATCCTTATTTGGCAGTAGGTTATGCTTTGGGATTTGCTGCAGGGACTATAGTTGGATCGTACATTGAATCATCTATTGCAATTGGTGATGTTGTTGTCCGTATTTTTTCTCCAAAAGATAGTGATAGTAAAAAATTAGCGAAAGAACTACGGAGTAATGGACATGGTGTAACTGTAATAAATGGAGAAGGTATGGAGGGAGAAGTAACTATTTCTTGGTGTGTCACACCAAGAAAAAAAGTTAAAGAAGTTCTGAAAATTGTCTCAACTATTAGTCCAGACGCTTACATCACAACGGAATCAACAAATCCAACGAAACTTACTGCAAATCGAAAGTAATTAAATACCCTTTTCAAATTCGTCTTCGAAAGAAACTCTCTTTCTTTTCTTATTACCATCATTGTTTTCACGAGGCTTTGAAGATCTTGGTTTTCTCTCTTTCTTACCAGATTGTCTCTTCTCAATAGCATCTTCTGGTATTTCTATATCGTTTACAGGTGTTAAACCAACTTTTCCATTTTCAATTGAGTCAACTACAACCTGAATTTTGTCTCCTACTGTAAGTACCTTTTCGGGGTCGCTAACTCTAATTTCAGAGTGAAATTTTGATATATGCATTAATCCATCTCTTCCAGGGAGAATGTTAATAAACGCCCCATATTTAGCAAGACTAACAACCTCTCCTTCGTACTCTTGATTTAATTCTGGTTCCTCAGGATCAATAATTGCCATTACCATCTCTTTCGCTGTATCAAGAGATTCTTGTTCTGTTGAACCAAGTGTGAGTATTCCATCATCATCAATCTCAACACTTGCACCAGTTTCCTCTTCAATCTTCCTAATATTTTTTCCTTTAGGCCCAATTACCTCGCCAATTTTATCTTTAGGTAGTTCAATTGATTCAAGTCTTGGAGCATTACCAGATAAAGAATCAGCCGGTTCTGAAATAGTATCTTCCATGATATCCAAGATATGATGTCGTGCATCTTTTGCTTGCTCAAGAGCTTTTCTTAAAATATCGGATGGTAGACCTTCAATTTTCATATCTAGTTGAAGAGCAGTTATTACTCCTCTGGTTCCCGCAACTTTAAAGTCCATATCACCTAATGCATCCTCTGCACCTAAAATATCGGTTAAAGTTACAAATTCATTATTTTTAGATATCAAACCCATTGCTATACCTGAAACGTGTTCTCTAATTGGCACACCGGCTGCCATCAAAGAAAGACTTGATGCACATACAGATGCTTGAGAAGTAGAGCCATTTGATGAAATAGCTTCACTCACAACTCTTATGGTGTAGGGAAAGTCAGCCTTTGGAGGAATAACAGGTAGTATCGCTTTTTCTGCCAAAGCACCATGGCCTATCTCCCTTCTTTTTGGTCCCCTCATCATGTAGGCCTCACCTGTTGAATATGGTGGAAAATTGTAATGATGCATATACCTCTTTGAGGTAACTGTATCTATAGTGTCTAACATTTGTTCAAGCCTTGACATGCCCAATGTTGTTACATTCAATACCTGAGTTTCACCTCTAAGAAACAAAGATGATCCATGAACCATAGGTAACAAATTGATTTCAGAAGAAATATTTCTAATATCTGTGGGAGATCTTCCATCAAGTCTTGGACCTCCACTAACAACTCTATCCCTAACTAATTCTTTAAATATTGATTTATAAGCTAATTTGATAGCTTTAGAGTTATCCTCTTCTTCATCTAAAAATTCTTCAACAACTTTTTCTTGTAATTCATTTTGTCGTGAACTTCTATCAGACCTATCAATTATTGAGGCAATTTCATTAAGTTCGTCTTTGCAACTTGTTTCAATTTTTGACTTTAGTTCATCGGTGTAATCTTCAATTAGTGGCCAATCAACAGTTGGGATATCATTCATTGCAACAAGCTCTTTTTGTGAATTTATTAATGATAAAATATAATCTTTAGACATGTCTATACCGTCTGCAACTATTACTTCAGATGGAGCAAGGCTTCCTTCGTCTATTTTTTCAAATGTATTTTCCTTAGCGCCAGCTTCAACCATCACAATATCAATTTCATTATTTTCATTGAGTTTTCCAGCTATGACCATGTCAAAAATTGAATCTTCTTGTTCTGTATTTGTAGCTTGTACAACCCATTCATCATTAATGAGAGACATCCTTACTGCACCAACTGGTGATTCCAATGGAATACCAGCAAGTTGTAAACCAAGTGAGGCAGCATTTAAAGATAAAACGTCATATTCGTTTTCGTTATCAACACTCAAAACTGTAGCAATAATTTGTGTTTCACATCTAAAACCATCTTTGAAAGAAGGTCTTAGTGGTCTATCAATTAATCGACAAGCTAAAATTGCTTTCTCTGTTTGCCTTCCTTCTCTTCTAAAAAATCCACCAGGAATTTTACCAGCGGCATACATTCTCTCTTCGACATCGACAGTCAAAGGAAAGAAATCAATTCCTTCTCTAACTGATTCATTTGCAACTGTTGTTACAAGTACATTTGTATCTCCAGATGTTACAACTACAGAACCAGGAGCCTGGAGAGCTAATTTACCTGTTTCAAATTTAATTTCTTTATCACCAATATTGCATGTGACATTTGTTACGGACATTTATCCTCATTTCCAAGATGAGGTTATTAATTGCCAGCTTTCCTTAAAAGCTCTCAATTAACAACGCTCTATCTTATATTTATTTACTTTCTTAAACCAAGTTTATCAATTAAAGAACGATATCTCTCAACATCTTGATTTTCAAGATATTGAAGAAGCCTTTTTCTTTTACCCACAAGCATCAATAATCCTCTTCTTGTGTGATGGTCTTTCTTGTGTATTTTTAAATGATCGGTTAAATCATTTATTCTTTGTGTAAGTAAAGCAACCTGTACTTCAGTTGAACCAGTATCATTTTCAGATTTACCGTATTCTTTAATTATTTTTTCTTTGGTTGTCATTCGAAATAATATTAGTAGTCAATAGATCTAAAGTGTAAATTATATGTATTTCTTTGCGGATTCAATATCATCCAAAACTTGGTTTTTTAGCTCATCAATATTTTCAAACTTTTGCTCATCACGGATAAAATTTTTCAAAAAAAGCTTTATTTCCCTGTGATATATATCATCATTAAAATTTAAAATATGTGCTTCAATTTTTACAGAATCTTCATCATCAACAGTTGGATTTAATCCAATGTTAGCAATGCAATTAAACCTTTTTTTATCAACTTCAACAACACCATAATATACACCGAATGTTGGTAAAAAGACTTCTTCATCTAGTGTGAGATTTGCAGTTGGAAAACCTAATTCACTTCCTAACTGTTTCCCTTTTTTTACTTTACCGGTGAGACAATAGTCTCTACCTAATAGATTATTAGCTTTATCAATCTCACCAGAAGATAGATAATATCGTAATTTAGTAGATGAAACTTTTTCATTATTTATTAAATAATCTTCTAGGAGAAAAATATTATCTTCACCAAAAGAATCAATCAAAGAATTAATATCTCCAGATCTGTTTTTACCAAATTTAAAATCTTTACCAACAACAATTTTTTTTATCCCAAGGTTTTGATGCAAGAACGTACAAAAATCACCAGATGATATTCGATTGAATTGTTCAAAATTTAAATAAATTAAATTTTTTGGTATAAATGTTTCAAAGATTTCACTTCTCTCCTTTTTTGAAACTAAAGGTTTAAGAGAATCATTGAAATAAATTTTGGGCAACACGTCGAATGTAACAATATCGAATTGTTTATTTAAATCTCTTGTTTTTTTGAATAACTCTTGGTGGGCTAAGTGAACTCCATCAAAAGCACCAATGCAGATAATTTCAGAATTATCACTAATTTTTGCTGTTGTATCTAATTTTTCGTAAATTTTCATATTAAAACTTTTTGTGGTTTGAACTTATTTTCATTGTATGGTTCATAAATGGCAACAATTGAATTTTTATTTTCTATTATATGTGGAACATCAGTTCCAAATAATGAACTTTTCAGAAAATTTCCATTTTTAATGTCTTTTAAAACAGAATCCTCCACTGAAATAGTTGGGATATCAAACAAAATTCTCCAATCTAATGGTTCAGGTGTAATTGATCTCTCTAACTGTTCAATGTTTTTAATAACATTTGCATTATTTTTATTTAAAGTTCCAATTTCAATTCTATTAATTGAAGATACCACTGCTTTTGTACCAATTGATTTAGCCAAGTCTACAATTAATGATCTGATGTAGGTTCCCTTACTTACTGTTGCTATAAATTTTGCTTTATTTCCCTCATAACTAATTAATTTGAAATTATTCACTTCTACATCTCGTATCGGCAACTCTACTTCTTTTTCTTGTCGTGCATACTTATATAGTCGTTTACCTTTTACTTTTATAGCTGAATAAATTGGAGGTACCTGTTTAATGTTGCCTGTAAGTCCTGAAATACCCTTATCCAATTCTTCTAATTTACTTTCCAAATTTATTGACTCAATTTCTACCAACTCTGAATCAGTATCATTGGTTTCTGATTCAAACCCAAACAAAGCCTCGAATTCATATGTCTTATGAGTGTTGTCAATGTAATCAAATAATTTTGTATATTTATTTGTTGCGATCAACATTAATCCTTCCGCGCTTGGATCTAATGTTCCGGAATGTCCAACCTTCTTAAAATTATATTTTTTTTTAAAAAATGTACAAAGATCTTGAGATGTCCAGCTATCAGGTTTATAAAGTAAATAAAAGTCAGATTGATTTTCTAATTTCATGTTCAATTTTTTCAAGAATAAATTCAGGTGATTGGTTACTAGAAAAACCACTTGCAGCTACATGTCCCCCTCCACCAAAAATAGAAGCAATTTTTTGGACATCTATATCGCCTCTAGATCTTAGACTTCCCTTAAATGAACCGTCTTCTTGCTCTTTTATAAGTAATGCAACTGTTGATTCCTTAACAAGTCTTACAACGTCAATAAGAAAATCTGTTTCTTCTGGTTCTACTTGATAATCTTTATAGTCATTTTGAAATACAATTGAATGTGCAAATTGTAAGTCTTCATTTAGGACTATTCTTTCAATTATCTTGCTTTGAAGAGTTAATGCGTTGAACTCTATTGAACCATATATATTTTCACTTATTTTAGAAAGATTAGCTCCATTGCCTAAAAGCTCAGCAGCAATACTAAATACTTCTGAAGTTGTATTTGAGTATTGAAAACGACCCGTATCGGTAATTAAACCTGTAAGTAGACAGTTTGCCATTTCTTCATTAATTTCAATATTTTCATCTTTAAATTGTCTGAACAAAACTTGTGTTGTACTCGCTGCATGAGGATCAATTATCTGTACATCTCCAAAAGATGGATCAACATGATGATCAATTACGACAACATTTTCAGCTGCTAGTACAACTTCTTCGTATTTACCAAGCCTTGATGAATTTCCACAATCAAATACAAATACAGTGTTGTATTTTTCTTTTAAGTCATCAGATATTAGGTGATAAGGTAGGTGATTAAGATTAGATGGTAATTTAGTTGTTATATCGAAATCCACATCAGATATAATACTTTGTGAATCTAAAAATAATTTTAAGGCAAAAGCAGATCCTAAAGCATCTCCATCTGGATTTACATGACCAGTTATAAAAATTGGACCATTATCAACATAATCAATTAACTTAGTTTTCATTTATTGTTCCGATAATCTTATTTATTCTATCGATGTCATCAAATGATTTATCCAGTTCAAATGTAATTGAAGGGACATATTTAGTTTTCATTTCCTTTGAAAGTACTTTTTGAATCTTTTGTTTATTTCTTGCAAGAGAGTTATTAAGTGATGATTTGTTATTTTCAATTGAAGAGACGAGTATGGTGGTTTTTTTCAAATCTGGTGAAGTCGATACATATGTAACAGTTGCTTTATTTAGATCTGGATCAGAACTATTTAAAAAACAATCAGAAACAATTTGTTGAATCATTGGATTGATTCTGTTTATTCTTCCACCTCTTAAGTTCTTATCCATAAGACTTAGACTGCAACTTCTCCCAAGATTTCAATAACGTCACCTTGTTTGATATCTTTATAATCAGATAAGCCAATACCACACTCAAGACCTTCATTTACGCTTTCTACGTCATCCTTAAATCTTCGCAGAGAAACGATACTGCCGTCGTATATAACAACTCCATCTCTTAGCAATCTAGCTTTAGCTCCAAGTTCAACTTTACCCTCTGAAACTACTGAACCTGCTACAACACCGACTTTTGGAGCTTTAAATGTTGTTTTGACATCCACCATACCAATTACAGACTCCTCAGTTCTTAAAGTAAGTTCACCAACTACAGCTTCACTTATGTCATCTATCAATTCATAAATAATGTTGTAGGTTCTAATATCAATACCTTTACTTTGGCCCATATTTCTAGCTTGACTATCAGGTCTTACATTGAACCCTACAATCATTGAACCTGTTGCACTAGCTAGATCCACATCGGACAATACGATACCTCCAACAGCAGCATGTACAATCTGAATACTTACATCACCATCAGAAAGTTTTAAAAGACTGTCTTTTATTGCCTCAACAGAACCATTTGTATCAGCTTTAACAATTATATTTATAGTATTTAATTCACCTTCTTGAAGTAATTGCATCATCTCTGATACACGAGATTCGACTGTGTAAGAAGTATCATCGAATTGTTTTAATTTATTTTGATTTTCTTCAGCCTTGTTTTTCGCAGTTTTTTGATTCTTTGCAGCAACAAATTGGTCTCCAGCAATGGGAGAAGTGTCCCAACCAATAATGTCAGCAGGTGAACCAGGGGCTACTGATTTCAATGTCACTCCATTATGATCAAACAGGGACTTAACTCTACAAAATGCTCCTCCAGCATAAATAAAGTCACCAGCTTTGAGTGTTCCCCTTTTTACAATTACAGTAGCGACGTTACCTTTGCCAACCTCCATCCTTGATTCAATTATGAAGCCAGATGGATCAGCTTCGTAGTTGCTTTTTAATTCTTCAATCTCGGCAACCAAATTTAGAGTTTCTAATAAATCATCTATACCGTCACCGGTAGTCGCTGAAATCTCAACGACTGGAATATCGCCTCCTAAATCTTCAGATACTACTTCGTATTTTGTAAGATCTGCTTTTACTAGTGTTGGATTTGCTTCGGGCAAATCACATTTATTTATTGCTACAACCATTGGGACATCTGCAGCTTTTGTATGATTAATTGCTTCTATTGTTTGAGGCATTATTCCATCATCTGCAGCAACAACAAGAATTACTATATCTGTTACATCTGCTCCCCTGGCTCTCATTTGGGTAAAAGCTTCATGGCCTGGAGTATCTATAAAAGTAACACTTCCTGATTCATTAGTTACATTGTATGCACCAACATGTTGTGTAATTCCACCGGCTTCACCAGAAGCAACTTTTTCTTTTCTTATATAATCCAACAAACTCGTTTTTCCGTGGTCGACATGGCCCATAACAGTTATGATTGCAGGTCTTGTTTTCAACGAATCTGGGGCATCTTCAAATTTCTCAGATTCAATTATGTCTGATCTTTTTATTTCTACTTTTTCTACAAACTCTGGTATTGCATTATATTTTTCAAAAAGTTTTTCAATCTCATCATTATTTAATGTCGAAGTGAGTGACTGCATTATGCCAAGTGACATCAAGTCTGCAACAACTGTAGTGGCATCAAGATCAAATATAGATGCTATTTCCTCTGGAGTTGATCCTTCGGTAACTTCAATTATGTTTATATCTACATTTTCAGCTTCATCAATTGTTTCATTTTCTTCAATTACTTTATCTTCTTCTGTAAGAGTGGCTTCCTCATTAATTTCAACATTTGTTTCTTCTTCAATGTCTAGTACTGAAGATTCTTCTGCAAAAGCTAGTTTTAACAATTCTTCATCTTCTGGTACTAACCCTGATGATGCTGTTTTAACTTCAAAGCCTAATTCTTTTGCTTTATGAAGCACGTCAGCAGATGCAATATCAAGTTCTTTTGCTATTTGGTGAATACGTTTTTTTGCCATTTAATCTATTCTTCTTCTTTTGTAGGCTCTTCCTCCTCAGGAGGTGAATCTCCTAAACCCTCAATATCGATTTTGTAACCAGTTAATTTGGCAGCGAGACGCGCATTTTGTCCTTCTTTCCCAATAGCAAGTGAAAGTTGACTATCTTTTACAATTACTTTTGCTGATTTTGTATCCTCGTCAAGAATAACTTCATCAATGTCAGCTGGACCAAGAGCTTCAATTATGAATCTTACTTTATCTTCTCTCCACTCAACAACATCTAATTTTTCACCTTTGAGTTCATTAACTATTTGTCTAACTCTAGAACCACGTGAACCAACACATGCTCCTTTTGGATCAACATTTGGATCGTTCGAGAATACTGCAATCTTTGTTCTACTTCCAGCTTCTCTAGCTATAGCTCGTAACTCAACAGTTCCATCAGTTAATTCTGGAACTTCTAATTCCAACATTCTTTGTACAAATTCTGCCCTATTTCTACTGACAACAATAGGTATACCCTTTGACTCAGTTCTTATCTCAGTAATTAATGCTTTTATGCGGTTTCCTCTTTCAAGACGTTCAAAAGGTATACGTTCACTAGATGGGATTACAGCTTCTGCGTCTTGTAAGTCAATTATTGTTTGGTTAAACCTTGGATCAAATTGAGTAACAATACCAGTAATTAACTCACCCTCTCTACCAATATATGCATCTAGTACAGTAGCCCTTTTTGCATCTCTTACTTTTGTTGACATCATTTGTTTGAATGATTGAGCAGCTATTCTTCCAAAGTCAGAATCACTTATATCAGGTTCCCATTCTTTAATTACATTTCCATCAACATCAAGTTCTTGAGCATAAACAGTTATTTCACCACTATCAGGATCTAACGTAACTCTTGCTTCTTCTGCAGCTCCAGGAATTCTCATATAAGCTGACCTGAAGGCTGATACCAAAGCTTCATACATACTATCTACATCGACACCTTTATCTAAAGCAAGAGATTCTATAGCTTGTTTAATATCACTTCCTAATTTCATATTTACCTCAACTTTTTACTTTTTGCCTAAATTTGTTAAATCTAATATTTGCTTTCTTAATATTTTCGTATTCAAAATTATGAGTCAGTCCATCATTTAATATCTGTACATCTTTATCGTTTATATTCACCAAGTTTCCAATGAATGTGTACTCTCCATTCTTTGGATTAATGAGATTTATTTTTATTTCTTCATTTAGAGCCAATTCAAAATGTCTTTTTGTTTTTAAAGAACGTTCGACACCTGGACTAGAAAGGATTAATTCATAAGTGCCTTTTTCAAGCCCTATGTCTTCAAGAAGTCTTTGTATTTGATAATTGAGTCTCTCAAAGGTACTCAATTCCTGGTCTTCATGTGAAAAGATAAATACCTCGACTTTAGAAATTGATTCGTTGCCTGCAATGTTTAAATCATATAATTCAAGATTTTCAGTTTCCAAATATGTTGAAATAGCAAGGGAGATGTTGTTTTTGATAACCACTTGATCACCTCCATTCATAAAAAAAGTGGGCTTTGAACCCACTATTTTGTAGTTAAGTTGTTAATTTAATTTTAACGTAATTTTGATTTAAGATAAAGAATTTTTAATAAGCTTTAGAAAATATAGTAAAATTACCATCTTCAGAATCTGAATTAACTGCTTTTTGTGAATCAGTATTTTCTAAAGGATAACATCTAAGGGTTGCGCTAGTCTCCTCTTTAATTTTTAACTCATCTTCTTTATTTTCCTTCCAAAAACACGATACAAAACCTTTCTTACTGTTTAATACTTCTGTTAATTCATTAAAAGATTCAACATGCGTTGTATTGTTTTTAAGAGTATTTTCAGAATTTTTATATAAGTTATCTTGAATTTCATTAAGAAGTTTTTTTAAAGTTTTTTGGACATCATCCATAGGGTATGAATTTTTGGACTCATCATCTCTTCTAGAAACAAGAATTGTATTTTTTTCAATATCTTTAGGTCCTACCTCAACTCTCAATGGAACCCCTTTCTGCTCCCACTCATTAAATTTAAAACCTGGTGAAACTTCTGATCTATCATCAACAATTACTCTAAATTCACTAAGAGAGTCGTTTAATTGATTAACAACTGTCATTACTGAATCTTTATCTTTGTCATTTGGGATTATCGGAACGATGACTATTTGATGAGGTGCCAATTTAGGTGGAAGTTTTAAACCTTTATCATCTCCATGAGCCATGATTATCATACCTACCAATCTTGTGCTCACTCCCCAACTAGTTTGATATGGATGTTGTAATTCATTATTCTCATCAGAAAATGTAATATCAAATGCTTTTGAAAAGTTTTGTCCTAATTCGTGAGAGGTACCTGCTTGCAGTGCTTTCATGTCATTCATCATTGCTTCAATTGAATACGTTGTTGTAGCACCTGCAAATTTTTCTATATTTGACTTTGTCCCTTTGATAACAGATACAGCTGCTGCTTGTTTTGCGAACTCTTCATATATATCTAGCATTTTTAATGCTTCTTCTTTAGCTTCATCAATTGTTGCATGAGCAGTGTGCCCCTCTTGCCATAGAAATTCTGATGTCCTTAAAAATAGTCTTGTTCTCATTTCCCATCTGACAACATTTGACCATTGATTGATAAGCATCGGTAGATCTCTATGGCTTGATATCCACTTTGCGAACATATGGTTTATTATCGTTTCAGAAGTTGGTCTAACAATTAATGGTTCCTCCAATTCTTTACCACCAGCATGTGTAACAGTTGCTAACTCTGGAGAAAAGCCTTCAACATGTTCAGCTTCTTTTTCTATAAATGATTTGGGTATAAACATTGGAAAATACGCATTTTTATGACCTGTCTCTTTAAATCTTTTATCTAAGTAAGACTGTATATTTTCCCATATCGCATAGCCATAAGGTTTAATAACCATAGTTCCTTTTACAGGTGAATAATCGGCAAGATCAGCTAGTTGTACAATTTCGGTATACCATTGATTAAAATCCTCAGACATGGGAGTCAGTTTTTTTACCATAGGTATATTCTATTACGTTAACTAATCATTATCTTGTTTTGAAGTAATCTCAACAACTGATTTTTTTCTCTCCGTAAAGTTATTTATATCACCTTGAGAGTTTAATAAATCTTCAACATCTTTTTGAGCTAGTTCTGCTGCATTATCATCTGCAGCTGCCAATCTAGATTCGATTCCTTCTTCTACAATCAAACGGGCTTCATCCAGTAAAGAAGTAACCATGTCTTTTTCATTTACAACTCTCACAACCTCACCGCGTATAAACAAATGGCCCTTATTTTTTCCTGCAGCAATACCAAGATCTGCTGATCTAGCCTCTCCGGGTCCATTGACTACGCAACCCATAACAGCAACCTGAAGGGGTATATCTTCTTTACTCAATGCCTCTTGTGCTTCTTCAGCAACTTTAATAACATCAACTTCTGCCCTGCCGCAGCTTGGACATGCAATCAAATCGAGAGAATTTCTCTCTCTGAGTCCTAAATATTCGAGTAGCTGTCTACCACTTTTGGCTTCTTCTATAGGGTCGGCGGTCAATGAATATCTTATTGTATCCCCAATCCCTTCATTTAATAATGTTGATATACCCGCCGTTGATTTTATAAGTCCTCCTGGTAGAGGCCCTGCTTCGGTTACCCCTAAATGTAAAGGGTACTCAACTTTCTCTGCAAGCAATCTGTATGACTCAATCATTAGTGGTACGTTTGAATGTTTTACAGAAATCTTTATATTAAAGAAATCAACATCCTCAAGGTACTTTAATTCTGTCATAGCTGACTCAACCAAAGCTTCAGGAGTAGCGTCTCCATATTTCTCAAGTAAATCTTTATCAAGTGATCCACCATTTACCCCAATTCGTATAGGGATGTTTGCACTTAATGCTGCTTTTGCTACTTCTTTTATCTGCGATTCTTTTCTAATATTTCCAGGATTAAGTCTCAGACCGTCTACACCTGCATCAATTGCAGCAAGCGCTAACTTATACTGAAAATGTATGTCAGCAATAATAGGGACTGGGCTTCTTTGGGTAATCTCAACAAGACCTTCAGCAGCTTCAACCTCATTGCAAGTAACTCTCACAATGTCCGCTCCATTTGAAGCAATTTCATAAATCTGTGCAAGTGTACCGTCTACATCTCTAGTCTTAGTAGTTGTCATCGACTGCACTGATATAGGAAAATTAGAACCAATTCCAACTTTACCTACTTGAATTTGAGATGTCTTTCTTCTGCTGTATATCATAAGTTAATTGGTTGCGTTATATCTAAATAAAATGCTGTTATTCCAATAAAAACGAATACAAATATTACAACAGCTGCAACAGGATAAAGTTTTTTATCTGATATTTTTTTCCCTGTTACTCCTTCAATCAAAGATAACAAAACTCGACCTCCATCTAAAGGTATCAAGGGAATTGCATTAAAAACGGCAAGAAAAACATTAACAAAAGCAAGTAAGCTGAAAAGATTTACATATCCATTATCAGCAATTTGACTTCCAGCCTGGGCAAGGCCTATTGGACTTAATGGTCTAGCTTCGTCGGGAACAACTTCTCCAGAGTAAGTACCCAGTAGTGTCCTGATATTATCTGGACTAAGTAAAGTAAATATTCCATCTACTGCCGCGATAGTCATTTCAATTTCTAAACTTGTAGTAAATAATGCTGCATCTAAAATTCCAACATCTTTTTGTTGTATTACTGGTGAAACACCAAGATAACCAATTTCTGAACCATTGATGTTGCGCGTTTCTAAAATTGCAGAAGTTAGATAAACACTGTTACCCCGAAGATATTTAATACTGACTTCTTGACCAGGATTGACTTCTATAATCGAAACTAGTTGGTCCCAAGTCTCAACATCTTGACCATTAAATTGAGTTATTGTATCCCCAGGTCTAAGACCAGCTGATTGAGATGGAGAAATATCTTGTTGATTGATTGAATCACCTATCGTCTCAATATTCAAGGTTGGCTGTGTAACTCCATTTGTAATAAAGATCGCAAATATCATAATCCAGGCTGTTAAAAAATTAACAATTATCCCTGCAGAGGCAATAAAAAGTTTTGTCGTCCATTTTGAAGTATGAAACAATTCACTATCTTCATATCCTTCAACTTGCTCAGACTCGTCCATACCGGGTATCTTTACATATCCCCCGAATGGGATCCCTTTTAAACCATATTCTGTACCGTTTCGTTTAAAAGAAAATATTTTTGGGCCAAAACCAACAAAAAACTCAGAAACAGCAACCTTAGAATATCTAGCAGCAAAATAATGTCCTGCTTCATGCATTACCACGAAAAAGGTAAGCATTAATATAGTCAATATCCCATTCATATACTTATTATCTCACCTAGAGATTTAAATAAAAAAATTGTAAAACAATTAAAAGGTAAGGAAAACTAATTAAATAAGAGTCAATTCTATCAAGTAAACCACCATGACCAGGAAATATAGTACCAGAATCCTTAACATCAATTGATCGCTTAATCTTTGACATAAATAAATCACCAACAACTCCTAAAGAGATAAATACTGTTGAAACTAAAAATGATGAAAGATAACTTTTATCAAGATTGATTGCAATATTAAAGCTCATAAATAAAGTTCCAATTAACAAACCAGCTAAAAATCCTTCTACAGTTTTATTTGGTGATATATTTTCAGCAAGTTTTCTAGAACCAAATCTTTTGCCAATCTCATATGCAAAAATATCAGATATTGCAATTGCAATTATTGAAAGGTAGACAAAAATTAATTCTTGAGATTTTAAAAGCCACCCTATTGATGCAATCCCTATTGAAAACCATGAATGAAAAACCATAGCGCTTCCAAACTTTTCATAAATTGAAAAATTTGTATAAAAACCTAAATAAATTATCAATCCAAGTGGAAATATAAAATATGGAATAAATATGTTTGATAATTCATAAAAATAAACAACTAACAATGGTGCAAGTGCTGAAAATAAGAGTAAAGGATATGGTATGAAAATACTATATTCAAAAAGGTCAAACCATTCTTTAGCAGCGATGAATGCGACTAATACAAACAATATGAAAGCACTTAGCTTAGAAATAAAAAATAAGGAGAGAATTGCAAATAATATTACACCTGTAATGATTCGCTGATTTTTATTTTCATCATTAATTGGCTCAACACCAGACACCTCATTATCTACCGGTAGCTCAACAACACCTGGCCAAAATGTTCCTTCTTCATCTGAAGAAAAAAAGAATTTAAACTTCGAGTAACTCATTTTCTTTTATTTTGTAAAGTTCATCAATTTTCTCGACAAACTTATCTGTCAGGTTTTGTATCTGAGTTTCATATCTTTTCAAATCATCAGCTGGTAAATCATCTTTTAACTTTGAAAGCTGGTCAATTCCTGACCTTCTGTGAGATCTAATAGAAACTTTTGTATCTTCTGCAGCTTTTGAGGCGACTTTAGTTAATTCTTTCCTTCTTTCCTCAGACAAAGCAGGTATAGGTATCCTTATAATATCTCCATCAGTTGCAGGATTTAACCCCATATCTGCATTTTGGATAGCTTTCTCAATCTCTTCAAATGAGTTTTTATCAAATGGTTGAACTACAAGCAATCTAGGATCGGGAACACTGACAGATGCTAATTGTTGAAGAGGTGTTTTCACACCATAATATTCGACCTGTATGCCGGTAACTAAACTTGGATTAGCTCTTCCAGTTCTAATTTTTCCAAACTCTTCAACAAGATGTTCAATTGAAATACCCATCTCTAGTTCAACTTCTGAAATGATATTATCTGCCATAATTACGAAATTATTGTTCCCATTTTTTCACCCTGTAAAACTTTAAAAATATTTCCATCCTTTGTTCCATCAAAGACTCTTATTGGCATATTGTTTTCTTCACATAATGTAATTGCTGTTAAGTCCATTACTGAAAGTTTATTATCTAATACTTCTTTGTAGGTAAGTTGCTCATAAAGTTCAGCAGAAGAGTTTTTTTCAGGATCATCACTATAAACGCCATCAACTCGAGTTGATTTGAGAACTATTTCAGCTTCAATTTCTGCTGCTCTCAAAGATGCGGCTGTGTCAGTTGTAAAATATGGATTACCTGTACCAGCTGCAAAAATAACAACCCTACCCTTTTCAAGGTGTCTAATTGCTCGCAATCTTATGTATGGCTCTGCAACAGATGTCATTGTGATTGCAGATTGAACTCTTGTATTTGTTCCATTTTTATCTAGTGCATCCTTAAGGGCAATTGCATTAATTACAGTAGCAAGCATACCCATATAATCAGCATTTGCTTGAGCCATGTTTTTCGCAGATTCGCTTACTCCTCTAAAAAAGTTTCCTCCGCCTACAACAATTCCAATTTGTATACCTGTTTCACTAGCCTTTGAAATTTCGTCAGCAATTCTAGTTAGTGTATTAGATTCAATACCAAAATTAGTATCTTGATCTGCAAATGATTCTCCAGAAAGTTTAAGTAAAACTCTGGACATGTTTTATTTGCCCACCTCTAGATGAGAAAATTTCTTAATGTAAATTCTTTCACCTAATTTACCAGACATTTCTTCAATCATTACCCCAACTTTTCCTTCATAAATTTCAGGGTTTACAAATATTTGTTCATTTAAAACAGTCTCACTGTAAAAGGATGAAATTTTACCTTCTACTATTTTTTCCATAACTTCTTTTGGCTTACCCTCGTTTTCAGATTGTTTTAAAATAATTTCTTTTTCTTCGTTAATTTTATCTTCTGGAATATCTTCTATATTTAGATAACCAGGTCTCATTGCTGCAACATGCATAGCAATTTGTTTTGCAATATCTTTAAACTCTGGTGACTTAGCAACAAAATCTGTTTCACAAGCCAATTCAACTAAAACTCCAGCTACTGCTCTATCTTGTTGAAAATGAATGTATTCACCAATTGTGCCTTGATTTGCTTCTCTATCAGATCTTTTTTTAGAATCAGCTAACCCTTTTTCTCTCAGATACTTTACGGCAGCATCAAAATCGCCGTTTGTTTCTTTTAGCGCCTCCTTAGCATCCATCATGCCAGCGCCTGTCATATCTCTTAGCTTTTTTACGTCTGAAGCTGAAATACTCATTCTTGATTTTCTCCATCTTCTACTTCTTTTCTCTTTCCAAGACCTTTCAAGCAGGCATCAGCTATTGCAGTTGCTACAACCTCAATGGATCTAATAGCATCATCATTACCCGGAATAACAAAATCAACATTTTCTGGATCTACATTAGAATCCGCTAAACCGATAATAGGTATATCTAATTTGCTTGCTTCAGTTAATGCAGTAGTTTCATTTAACAAATCAACAATAAATATTGCCTCTGGCAATTTATTCATATTTGCTATTCCTCCAATAGATTTGGTTAATTTATCAATTTCTCTTCTGATTCGTAATCTTTCAGGTTTTGGATAAGCATTTATTTCACCAGAACTTTCCAAAGCGTTAAGTTCATTGAGATATACAACTCTTTTAATAATCGTTTTGAAGTTAGTTAACATACCTCCCAACCATCTGTGGTTTACATATGGCATTTGAGCTTTCAATGCTTGTTCCTCAATAACTTTTTGTGCTTGAGGTTTTGTACCTACAAATAAAACCTTTCCACTGTTAGCTACAAGTTTCTGAACAAAATCTTGTGCTTTTTCAAGTGACTCATAAGTAATTCTTAAATCAAGTATATGAATTCCACTTTTATCACCATATATATATTTATCCATTTTTGGATTCCAACGTTGTGTTTGGTGACCGAAATGAACTCCTGCTTCGAGCAGGTCTTTCATTGTTGTTGACATATTTCTCCTTTGGTTATTCATCCCATATTTCTTTGCTTTCGCGGTTTCCAAACTTTCGTTCACCAAGGAAACTTGCAAATATGGTGTCTATTTAAACTAAATGATAATCAAATAAAGGTTTTATTCAACCCCTTGGATGAGTTCTTTTATATTTTTCTTGAAGCTTCTTTTTTGATATATGAGTATATATCTGAGTTGTTCCTGGATCAGAATGTCCTAGTAGTTCTTGAACAACACGTAAATCAGCACCACCATCAAGTACATGAGTAGCAAACGTATGACGAATATTATGAGGGAAGGTTCCAGTAATTAATTTTACAACTCTTCTTACTTCCCTATCAGTAATTTGATGTCCTCTTACACCTAAGAATATAAATTGATTGTTATTATTTTTTAGAAATTCTGTACGATTATTTTTTAACCAAAGTGATATAATTTTATATGCTTGGTCTGTCATAGGTAGTATTCGTTCTTTTCTTCCTTTTCCAATAACCCGCAAAGATCGATCATTTTTTACATCATTTACTTTCAAATTAACTAATTCGGAAACTCTTAAACCTGAAGAATAAAGTAATTCAATAATTGCTTTATTACGAACATCTTTAGCTGTAGATGTTGGCAATTTATCTATGAGATTATTTATGTAATTTGATGTCAAAATATTAGGTAATTTTTTCTCTGTTTTAAGATTTTCTGATTTTCTAAATGTTTTTCCTTTATATTTATCAAGTTTTGAGGACCATAATAGAAAGTTATTAACTGAAGTTAGTTTTCGATTGATTGTAGACTTTGCAAGTTCAAGACTAAATAAATAATCGACAAAATCTTCATTATCAAATAAATTTTTTTTTGTATTTTTTAAATAATCTAAATATTGTTCTAAATCATTTTTGTAAGCCGTGCATGTATGATCTGAATAGTTTTTTACATTTTCAAGATAATTTATGTATTTTTCTAGTAATTCTTTATTCTGTGTTTTCAAGCCTTCGTTCCAACCTTCTTTGTAAACCTGAAAGCAATAAAGTAATTATAAGATAGAGAACTGTAAGAACAAGGTATGTTTCTGCAAATCTAAATGTACTACCAGAATATAAACGACCTCTGTAAGTCAAATCTTCAACTGCTAAAACAGAAAGTAGTGATGAGTCTTTCATCATAGATATAAAGTCATTACCTAATGCAGGAAGCATATTTCTGAAAGCTTGGGGAAGTACTATAAATCTCATTATTTGTCTTTCTGACATCCCCAGGGATGCTCCACCTTCACGTTGACCAGATGATACAGATTCAATACCTGCTCTAAAAACCTCAGCGATATATGCACCATAAAATACTGATAAAGCAATTATTGCTCTTATAATCATTGGAACATTTCCATTATTAATATTTAGAAATTCAGCTGCATCAACAACTACTACGAAAGCAATAGTGAATATTAATATCAAAACAGGAACTCCTCTAATAAATTCGATATATGTTCTAGATAAAGTGCTGGCTATCTTATTATCAGAAATTCGACCAATACCCGATATAAGACCTAAAACAATTGCTATAAGAAAAGAAATTATTGTTGATAGAAATGTAATTCTTAATCCAGGGATTATGAAATTAAGTGCTTTTGTATATTCTGGCTCAGTGAATATCGTAAATAACATCCAAATGATAGTGAAAGCTAGAATGATTATCCACCAATTTTCAGCTTTAAGTAAATTTTTTATTTTCATTATCCACCATAATAAAGCAATAGGCACGGACTTCCGTGCCTATTACAAATTTAAATTTTTTTAAAATTTAAAAATTATAATTCACAATCATCTGGTATGTACTCTGCAGGAATGTTTTCATCACATTCAGCAATGTCATCGTAAGTGACTGTAAAATCAGGAGAGAAAAACTTAGCATTTATTTCTGCAAGTTTTCCATTTGATTCCATTTCTGCAAGACCCTTGTTGATAACATCAACTAGTGGGCTTCCATTAGGAAACGCGAATCCAAGTTGTTCAGATGTTAAGTCTCCGCCAACAAGTTTTACGTCACCTTTGTTTGCTCCCATGTAACCTAGACCAGCTGTTTCATCAATAATCGATGCATCAGCGTCTCCAGATATAACTGCTTGGATAGCAAAGTTAAAGTCATCAAATGCTTTTACTTTGTCTTCACCCAAAGCATTTACAGCAAAATCGTAATTAGTTGTTCCTTTTTGAGTTGCAACTATGTAATCACCACTCTTAAGATCTTCAATACTTGTAATTTCAGTATTACCAACAGCTACAAGTACTCTTTGAGCTAAATTAATATAACCAACTGAAAAATCAACAATCTCATCTCTTTCAGCAGTTATTGTAATTCCATCTCCAGCGATCATGAATTGACCATCAGCAGTTGCTTGAATCATTCCATCCCAAGCTGTAGGAACATAAACAGGTGTAAAGTTCATCAATTCACCCATGTAGTTGAATACATCATAATCCCAACCCATTGCTTCACCAGTTTCGGCATCAATGTAGTTAAAAGGTAAGTATGCATTTTCAACAGCAAATGTGAACTCACATCCATCTAGATCTGGTAAACCATTTTCACCAGTTGTAATTTCTACTTCATCACAAGGAACCGCCGCACTAGAACATGCGGTTGCTACCATTGCTAAAGCGAAAAATAAAATTAATGTCTTTTTACTTTTCAAGTTATAGACCTCCATTTGTATAAAATTATTATTGCATATTTATTCATTAATTTGAATAAATATTAATTTAATTTATGCATCCAATGTATTTTTATAATCGGGTTGTCTTTTTTCTATAAATGCAGTCATACCTTCCATTACATCCGAATGTACAAATCTGCTATTTTGATTGTCAGTTTCATTACTTAAAGACTCATCAAAGTTTGTGTTCAAACCTTTTCTTATTTGATCTTTTATCATACAAATTGATATAAAACTTTGCTTGTCAAGAAGACTAACTAAATTATCTAGTTCACTGTCTAAATCTGATTTCTCAACTAGTTTGTAGAGAACCCCGTAATCATTTAATGTATTCCCGTTTATCTCAGTAGCAGTCATCATAAGCTCCTTGGCTTTCTGAACTCCAATTATTCTTGGTAAGATCCACGAACCACTGAAATCTACGACTAAACCTCTTCTTGCAAAGACTTCGATAAATCTTGTTTCAGGTGTTGCAATAATGAAATCACTAAGCAATATCATATTTGAAGCAGCACCTGCGCAGACACCATCTACAACAGCAATCACAGGTTTTTTACATTCCCATAACATTTTTGAAGCTTCAGAAACATCTTCCATAGATGCATTTAAATTTTCAGCTAATTGAGCACCGGAAGAGAAGTTGTCATTAACTCTATTTAAAACTAAATATTTTGTGTCACTTTTTTCAAATTCTTTAATTTTCTCTTTTAACTCTTTCCAATCATCAGCAGATATAGAATTAGAGGTTTTTGGACTATTAAAAGAAATAATCAAGGAGTTATTTGTTACGTTACTTTCTAAAACCATAATATAAATATTAATCAGTTTTTATATAGAATGTAGACATGGGCTTTGATCCGAATAAACCATATAAGGCTAACAGAGTAGATTATGCAAATATCATATTTGCGTTAATCATTACCGTTGCAGTTGTTGCGTGGGCCCTAAGTTAAAAGAAAGTCTATGGATATCACAAACTCCATATTTTTCAATCATATTTAAATGTTCTCTTGTTCCGTAACCTTTATTTTTTTCAAATAAATATTGAGGATATTTTGTTCCAAAATCAACCATTAAATTATCTCTGTAGACCTTTGCAATAATACTTGCCAGTGCAATGGAGTAACTATTATCTTCTCCCCTAACCAGAGATATGGAACCAAATTTGTCTATTTTGAAATGATCAACATAGACCTTGTCTGATTTCTGATACAACTTATTGATGGAATTAAACAACACTTCTTTGTTTGAGACAGATATGCCATTTTGGTCAATATGTAAATTTGAACATTCTGAAATAAAATATTCGATTCTATTTTCTTTTACCCTTTCATAAATTTCTTCTCTTTTTTTCGGAGATAATTTTTTAGAATCTTTTACATCACTTAACAAATCTAAATGTTGAAATTCAAGCTTAACGGCAGCTCCAACAATAGGCCCAGCTAACGAACCACGACCAACTTCGTCAGCGCCGATAATTCTTTGATTTTTATTTTTGGCCCAATTTTGATATTCAATCATTTAAATTCTTGAATTCACTAAACGGATATATTTTAAAATAGGCTTTACCAATTATTCTATCGCTTGAGATAGGACCAAACATCCTTGAATCGAAACTGTTCTCTCTGTTATCTCCTATAAGAAAATATTCATATTCAGATAATTTAATTTCAAAAGTATCTCCGTTGTTTGTATTATTTACATTTTTGATTTCTAACTCAATGTCATTAACGAAAATTGATCCATTACTTTCTATATTTATCTGATCGCCAGGTGTACCTACTATTCGCTTAATATAAACCGTGGCTTGATCATTAACTTCATTTTGAGTTATTAAATTCCATATTTTTAAATTACTAATCAATAGATCGGTGCTTAATGGAATTGAGGACTGTGGAGCGTAGAATACGACAATATCACCTAAATTATATTCGAAATCAATAATCTCATCTTTTACAACTAAAACTCTATCGTCAATATTTATATTTGGGAACATTGACAAACTTGGAATGAAATATATTTGAAATAAAAATGTTCTTAAAACAGTAGCTATTACAAAGGCAGCTAATATAGTTGTGAAATTTTTAAGAAATTTAATAATAATTTTATTTTACTTTAGGTAGTTCTGTCTTCTTTGATTTTTGCAGATTTTCCGATTCTATCTCTTAGATAATAAAGTTTTGATCTTCTTACTTTACCTTTTCGAGTAACTTCTATTGAATCAATAATTGGCGCATGTATTGGAAATATTCTTTCAACACCAACACCAAAAGAAAGTTTGCGGACTGTTATCGTTTTGTTGACAGTAACACCCTTTAAAGAGATAACAACACCCTCATAGGTTTGAATTCTCTCTCTATTGCCCTCTGAAACTTTGACATTAACTTTTACAGTATCACCAGATTTAATATCAGGTAAATCTGTTTTGAGTTGATTGTTTTCAATTTCTTGTATTAAATTCATGTTCCCTCAGATTGAAATTATAGATATAAAAAGAGTTTAAATGTCTTTTAAATTATTCTTTTTCCATTCTTCAATTCTTCTATGATCACCAGATAACAAGACTTCAGGAACATTAAGATTTTCATAAATTTCAGGTCTTGTATATACAGGAAAATCAGATTTGTTGTTTGTAAATGATTCATTTGTTAGAGATTCTGAATTCCCAAGAATTCCTGGAATTTTTCTTACTAAAGCTTCAATTAAAAACATCGCAGGAACCTCTCCACCAGATACAACCGTCTGTCCGATCGCAATTTCATAATCGCTATGCATTTCGATTATTCTTTGATCAAAGCCTTCATATCTTCCACAAATAATATTCGCTGATTCATATCCGTGAAGATCTTGTATCAAATCTTCATTTAATTGTTGTCCGCTTGGTGATAAAAATATGTTGATATCTTTCTTCGATTCCTTAATTGCATAATCTAAAGGCTCAACCATTAATACCATCCCTGGTCCTCCACCGTAAGGAGCGTCATCCACTTGTTTATAACTACCAATGCCATAATCTCTTAAATTAGTGCTGCTAAATTCAAATAATTTTTCTTTAATACCATGGGAAAGAACGCCAACATTTATCCACTTTTGAAATATCTCAGGGAATAAAGTAATAACGTTAAAGTTTGATAACATTCTCTAAATTTGAAATTGCAGACAAGCTCTTTTTTTCTGTATAAAGAGTATTTCTTAAAAAAGGCTTCTTATTACTTTTCTCAATAAGTTCAACAAATTCTATATCGGTTGTGTGCTGACCATGATCAGCACCTGAAGCTCTACTAATATTTTCATTAATTAGTGTTCCACCAAGGTCATTAACACCTGCATGAAGTAGTTTTGAAGCACCATCGTGTCCCAGTTTTACCCAACTTGCCTGAATATTATCAATTGAGCCATAAAAATAAATTCTTGCAAGAGCATGGATTAAAGTTACTTCATCCCAAGTAGGTCCTGGCATGCTTTTTCCCTGAAGAAAAATTGGAGAACCCATGTGTACAAAAGGCAATGGAACTATTTCAGTAAAGCCCTTAGTTCTCTTTTGAATCATTTTAATTAAATCAAAATGATTGACCCAAGATTTTATATCATCAATGTGACCAAACATAATTGTCGCTGTAGATTTAATTTCTAAAGAATGGGCCACTTCCATAACATATCCCCATTGTTCAGATGTAATTTTATCTGGACATAAATATTTTCTTATTCTGTTATCAAGTATTTCAGCTGCTGTCCCTGGTAGTGTATTTAATCCTGCATCCTTTAGTAAGATTAGGTAATCTTCGACACTTAAATTTATAGTCTCAGCACCCTGCCAAATTTCTAAAGGAGTAAATCCATGTATATGTAAATCAGGTACTTCTTTTTTAATCTGTTTTACAAGTTCTAGATAAAATTTACCCGTGTACTCAGGATGAATACCCCCTTGGAGGCATACTTCAGAAGCTCCGTCGTTAAAAGCTTCAACACTTCGATTCACAACTTCTTGTGGCTCTAGGTTATATGGTTTTTCTTTGAGATTAAGACTTTTTGGTCCTTTTGAGAATCCACAAAAGCCACACTTAAAATAGCATTGGTTTGTGTAATTAATATTACGATTTTTGACAAATGTTACATCATCTTTATTAATTGAACGATTTAAATTATCTGCAACTTCTGCGATTTTGTTTATATACATACCAGACGTTTTAAAAAGTTCTTCTAATTCATCATTACTAATCTCATTTCCTTCTTGAGCTTTAGATAAGATTTTTTCAAAATTAGTTGATTTGAAGGAAGATGAAAGGTTATATGTTAATCCATTTAGTTTTGGAATTTCCTTTCCAGAGCCTGGAGACCAATTTGTAGGAAATCGTTTATAGCCTCTTACATCTCGTAATTGTAAAAAATTAGTAAATTGAATTTTTGATAGTAATTTTCGAGCTTTATTTACATTAACAAGTGAAAATAGTGTTCTCTCGAATAATTCAAAATTTGAATTATTTTTTAACTCTTTTATATCTTTATAACTCCAGTCTCTTAGCCAGAGATCTTGGACTCCTTTTGCCATAGATTCTTTTGCTTCCTCTATGGAGTTAACATATTTTGATATTTTAAAATTAAGTGATGGTTGAATATTCTTTAGAAATTTAATGTTTTCTAAATCTGTTAGAAGTACATAGGATGGATTTAATCTTGTAATTACTTCAATGTCATTTTCTAAATTGTTAGAGGATCTATAAACTATCCTGTGGGAATCAACATCTTCAAATTCTTTCCAATTTTTGTAAGTTACAAACCACTGAAATGATTCATCATGTTTGTTGTCTGAAATTGTTTGGAAATCTTTTTTATGTATTTTTTCAAGATCAACGGGTTTGTCTATATAAAAAGATGAAGTTCCCTCTTTTTTTCTTGAATTTAGATAAATTTCATTATCTGAATCACACGGACGAATCCTCAAAAAAGATATGTTATTTAGTAAATTCATGTTCTTTTGGGTATCCATTTTCATTAACTACATTACTTACTTTTTCATAAATACTTGGGCTTAACCAATCTTTATTTATATATGAAGGATAGACAGGTAAACGAGGGATAAGATTTTGATCTGTTTGTTTAATTACGTCTTTAAGTTCGATTAAATTTGGCCATTTATGATCTGGATTAACCCAATCAATTGTTTTTGGAGATATTCCTCCAAGATCATTTATTCCAGATTTTAAAAATAATTCAATATTGCTTGCTAAATTTGGAGGTATTTGTAATGAAATGTGATTTGGCAAAAATAACCGTGTTGTTGCAATTATTCTCATAAATAGATCGTTTACAATTTCTGAATGATTCTTCATTAATGTATTTTGCTTTGCTCTGAAATTTTGAAGTATCACTTCTTGAATGGATGTATTTACTTTACAGGTTTGAATAAGTTGATATATATCTTGAATGATTTCATTTTTAGTATCAGTAATTCCCAACAATAGACCTGTGGTCATTGGATATTTTTCATTCATTGCATTTTCAAGAGTTTCTAATCTTAAGTTTATATCTTTAGTTTTTGCACCATAATGTGCATTACCTTTCTGAGATAAGGTTTTTGAAAAGGATTCAAGCATTAAGCCACCAGATGGTGAATATTGCCTGTATTGTTTAATTTCCTTTCTTGACATTAAACCAGGATTAATGTGAGGAAATAAATGGTATTTTTCATTTACTCTTTTTGCATTTTCAATCAAGTAATCAAAAGTTGTACTAAAACCTAATCGTCTTAATTCCTCTTTTGCAAAAGTCCATTTAATTTCTGGTTTATCCCCAAGCGTAAATAGAGCTTCAAAGCATCCTGATTTATCTCCCACATTTGCGATAGCATCAACTTCTTCAAATGTAAGATAAGTACCTCCCTCTTTTGGGGTTTTTACAAAAGTGCAATAGGCACAAGAGTCCTGACATAATGTTGTTAAAGGGATAAAAACTTTAGGACTGTATGTTATTGTTTTACCAAAATTTTGAACTTTTATATCATAGGCCTTATCAAGTAATTCTGAAGTTGGAATATTTCCAAAAATATAATTTTCAATTTTTTTATCTAAATTAGACATAATTTTCAACAATTCGATAATATTATTATTTGATTGTACCAATATTTTTGTAAAAAAACAGAAGTGAGGAATGACAGTTGGTTAACGTATCTTTAGTTGGTTTCGGAAGAGTTGGTAGAGACATTTTTAGACAAACTCTGGAAGAAGATAATATAAATATCGTTTCTGTATCTGATACTGCAGATAAAGATAATTTAATTTATTTACTCAAATACGATTCAATTTATGGAAAATTGAGTCATGAAGTAAATGTCTCTGATGACGTAATATCGGTTAATGGAAAAGAAACTATCTTTAATTCATGGAAAAATGCAGATGAATCGGACTGGACAAGTCTAAATACAGATATAGTCATATTAGCAACTGGTAAATCTCAAAATTTAGATGAAGCTCAAAATCATATATCTAAAGGTGCAAAGAAAGTATTTATAGCTTCAACTCCAGTTGATTTTTCGAATATTCCATTACTCGTGTCAGGATGTAACGATGAATCAATAAGTTTGGAATCAGACATTATTTCTTTTGGCTCAAACACTGCAAACGCGGTTGGTCCCATTCTAAAAGTTATTGAGTCTGAGTATGGAATTAATGAAGTATTTTTAACAACGGTTCATGGATATTCAAATTCGAATCGTCTTGCTGATGTAGCGGGTGCTGGATTTAGAAAAAATCGAGCAGCTGGAGAAAATATTATTCCATCAATTACTAATTCATCAAAGGTTATTGAGAGTGCATTACCAATGCTTAAAGATAAAATAGCTTCGTTTTCAATGACAGTACCCGTACCAGATGGAAGTACGATCGATTTGACTTTGAATTTAAAAACTAAAACATCTAAAGATGAGGTGAATAGTTATCTTGAGAAAGTAATCAAAGATAATTCATTGAAAAATATTATTGGATTTACTTATGATCCAATTGTTTCTTCAGATGTGGTTGGAAATTCTCTCTCCGGGTTAATTGATGGATTATCAACTATGTGTATTGATGAAGATAAATTAAAACTAATCATTTGGTTTGATAATGGATGGGGTTATGCCTCAAGGATAATTGAAGCGGTGAAATCATCGGAGGAGCAATTTGAATAATATTGGAATAAATGGCTTTGGAAGAATAGGTAGGTCTATTTTAAGAATAATTGTTGAATCAAATTCAGATTTAAACGTAATTGCAATTAATGACCTAGGTGATAAAGAAACATTATCATATCTATTTAAACATGATTCAATAATGGGAATTTTAAACCTGAATGTTGAATTAGAGGATGATTACTTAATTGTTGGGGACAGAAAAATTAAATTAATATCCCACAGTGATCCTGGAGAGATTCCTTGGAGTGATTTAGGTGTTGATTTGGTAGTAGAATCAACTGGTTTTTTTAGAGATAAAGACTCATTAGATAAACACATCTCCTCAGGTGCAAAAAAAGTTGTCCTAACAGTACCCCCTAAAGATGAAATAGATGCAACAGTAGTTTTAGGTGTAAACGACAATTCCTTAAATCCAGACGATAAATTGATTTCTAATGCATCATGTACGACTAATTGTTTAGCTCCAATAGCAAAGGTGTTAAATGATAACTTTAAAATTAAATCAGGATTGATGACAACTGTTCATGCTTATACAAATGATCAAGCCCTAGCAGAGACAACTCACAGCGACTTTAGGAGAGGAAGAAACGCAACACAAAATATAATTCCAACATCTACTGGTGCAGCTAAGGCTGTTGGTATGGTTTTACCCGAGTTAAATGGAAAACTTGATGGTATGGCTATGAGAGTTCCTGTCCCGAATGGTAGTGTTGTAGACCTTGTTGTTGAAGTAGAAAAAGAAGTAACAATTGAAGACATAAATAATGCAGTAAAAAAAGCTTCTGAAAATGAACTTAAAGGAATTCTAGATTACTCAGACATCCCCCTTGTTTCTACAGATATTCTCAAGAATCCTCATTCAAGTATTTATGATGCTTCATCAACACAAATACTAAATAACAACCATATCAAAGTAGTTTGCTGGTATGACAATGAATGGGGTTATTCAAATCGTGTTGTAGATTTACTTGAAAAATTATCAAAAGATGAATGATAAATTGCCTGAGGCACCAAAAGCAGCTGGTAACTATGTAACAGTGAAAAAGATTGGTGACTTTATATATACTTCAGGACATGTTCCTATCACTGACGAAAAGAAAATTATCGGTAAAATTCCTAATGAAATTTCTATAGAGGAAGGGTACGATGCAGCGTCATTATGTGCGGAACTTACTATTGCTTCACTTTTAACAATTTCAGATGTAAAAAAAATAATTCCTGTAAATGTATTAGGATTTGTTAATTCTTCACCGGACTTTATAGATCAACCTAAAGTATTAAATGGTTTTACTGATAAATTAGATGAGTTCTTTTCGGAAAAACCAACAAGGTCTGCAGTGGGAGTTTCAAGTTTGCCACTTAATGTCTGTGTTGAAGTTCAAACTGTGTTTTATATAAATGAATAATTTTATAGTAGGAATTAGTACAGGAAATAAAGATGTAAAAATGTCTGCCGGTGAAATTGAATGCTCAGTTTTAAATTTTGATTTTATAAAACAATGTAATAATCATGGAGCACAAGTTAATATCATCCCGCAACAAAATAGGGAAACAATTAATTTATCTGGAATAAACGCACTCGTAGTTACTGGTGGAGGTGATATAAATCCCAAAATGTATGACCAAAACCAAGATGATACGGTAGAAAGAGTAGATGATTTACGTGACACAACAGAATTAAACTTACTTAAAGAGGCTGAAAATAAAAACATTAGAACACTGGCTATATGTAGAGGCCATCAACTATTAAATGTTTACAAAGGTGGAACACTGCATCAAGATCTAAAAAAAAGTGGTTTTAATGAAATTGAACATCAAAAACCTTATGGTGACGCAAGAAGATATGTTCATAGAATAATCGTTGAAAAAGATACAAAATTAGAAGGCATTGTGCAGTCAAACAATTTTGAAGTTAATAGCATACATCATCAAGGTATCGATAAATTAGGTAAAGATTTAATTATTTCAGCAAGATCTGATGATGGAGTTATCGAAGGAATTGAAATAACCAATGGCTGGGACGCAATTGGAATACAGTGGCATCCTGAATATTTAGAAGATGAACCAACAAGTAAAATATATGACTGGTTAATTAATAGTTAAATAAAGATTACCATCTTCATAAAAAAAATTATCTTTGTCATAAGATACAACGTATACCTCATCATTTTTTTTAATATTACAAAGAATTAAATTTGAAGAATAAAAGTAATCCAGCAATATAACTTCATTTGATAAATCATAATTAATAAAAAATCCTGGCCACGGTAGGAGTTCTTTATTTTTTAAAGTTCTGTATTTATCAACTATGTAGACGTCAAAGTTTCTATTATTTTCAGCTTCATCAATTGAGTTGATGTGTTTAAATTTAATTAAATTTCTATCTTTAAGATGTGATTTAAAGTCTTCGATTACTAAGGAATTATTATCTATAACGACTGAAACATCATTCATTTTTATATCTCTAAAATATTTGTCAATATTTATATATTGATAACCTTGAAGACCGTGAGGTTTACCTAATTTTCCAATTAAATATGATCTATTTTCAGTCAATAAATTCAACAGTTGATTGAAGACCTTCTTCGTCTGCAGCAGCCTGTGCTACAGTCCTGATTGCACGTGCAACTCTACCACGTTTTCCAATGACTCTTCCCATGTCACTAGGAGCGGTTCTTACTTCAATAGCAACGTTCTCATCATCTGAAGATGAGATATCTACTTTTACAGATTTTTCATCTTCTACAATTTGTGAAATTATATATTCAACAACGTTTCTGACTATTTTTCCAGTATCACTCATTCTTCTTCGCCTTTATTTTCTTCTTCAGCGGATTCTTCATTAGTATCATCAGCTTGATCTTCATTTTTCTTGTTGTGTGCTTTTGAGCTACTTTTTATTTTTGGTTCTGGAGGTGTGGGAATGGATACAACTTCACCCTTTGAGGATCTCCACTGTGCCCATGCTCCCGATATCTCCAATATCTTCTGTGCTCTTTCTGAAGGTTGAGCGCCTTTTTCTAACCATGACACAGCTTTTTCTACATCAATTTCAACTGATGAGGGATTATCTTGTGGATTATAAAATCCAAGATCTTCTATGAATTTTCCATCTCTAGGAGACCTTGAATCAGCAACAATAACTCTAAAAGTTCTATTCTTTTTTTTACCTCTCTGGGCTAGCCTTATTTTTACTGGCATTTAAATCCTTATCTATTAGCAATTAACTATATTAGTTAACATTTAACTTAATGACTTATGAATTATATTTACTATAAATAATTAGTGCTAGTAAAGATAAATTATTTAATGTACCCTAAGAAATATGGAATTAATAGAAATTTCACATCCTCTTAAAGATCATTACCTAACTAATTTAAGAGACAAAAATACAGATTTTGATACATTTAGAGATTCTGCATCAAAACTTTCTTATTTTTTAGTCGTTGAAGCTACAAAACATCTCACTACTCTTTCAAAAGAAATAGATACACCACTTACAAAGACTAAAGGTGTACAAATTGAGAATAATTCGGTTGCCATTTCTGTTTTAAGAGCTGGTCTTGGACTTATGGATGGCGTACAACAATTAATACCAAATATCTCATTTGGTTATATCGGAGTTCAAAGAAATGAAGAAACAGCTCAACCAGAAAATTATTATGAAAAACTTCCTGATTTAGTCGATAAAAATGTATTTATCTTAGAGCCAATGTTAGCAACTGGAGGTTCATTATCGTTCGCCATAGAAACTGTAAAAAAATATAATCCTAAAAATATTCATGCCTTAACAGTAATCTCAGCACCAGAAGGCATAAACAAAATCAAGGAAAACCATCCTGACATTACGCTAGTAACTGCTTCAATAGATGAAAAATTAGATGATAACTGGTACATTGTTCCTGGTCTTGGGGACATGGGCGATAGGCTATTTGGAACAACTTAAAAATAATGTCTAAATGCATTTTGATTGTAATAGATTCCCTAGGTGTTGGTGAAGCTCCAGATGCTGAGAATTATGGTGACATAGGCGCAAATACTTTTGGTAATGTAGCAAAAGCAAATGGTCAGCTTGATCTACCTACTTTTGAAAAGCTTGGTTTTGGAGCAATCACTAATATAAACGGACTCAAAGATGAAGTAACTTGCTCTATTGTAGGAAAGCTTGCAGAGTCATCAAAAGGAAATGATTCAACTACTGGGCATTGGGAAATTGGTGGATTAATAACACAAAAAGATTTTTCAGTATTTCCAAAAGGTTTTCCAAGAGAATTAATTGATAAAATATCTTCAGAATCAGGATACGAATTTATAGGAAATTATCATGCATCTGGAACAGAAATAATTAATGAACTTGGTGAAGAACATCTTAGAAGCGGAAAATTAATTCTTTACACGTCAGGTGATTCAGTTTTTCAAATAGCAGCTCATGAAGATATTCTCCCAGTAAATGAGCTTTATAAAATTTGCAAGATATCAAGAGAATATTGTAACGAATACAATATTGGCAGAGTAATCGCTAGACCATTTATTGGTGAGAAAGATAATTTTCAAAGAACTTACGATAGAAAAGACTTTGGAATTACTCCCCCAGGAGAAACAATTCTTAGCCAATTATTTAAATATGGAAAAAATTCTCTGGGAATTGGAAAAATTTCTGATTTATTTGGTGATGAATTTCTCAGTAATTCAATTCACACAGAAGGTGATAAAAATGGTTTAGAAATATTGATTAATGAATATGAAGATAACAGTTATGATTTTTATTTTATTAACTTAGTTGACCTAGACATGCTTTACGGACATAGAGAAGATCCAGCAGGATATTATGAAGGTTTAAAAATTATTGATGATGGTTTAGATAAGCTAATGAGTGTCTTGAATGATGATGATATAATTATTATTACTGGTGATCATGGTACTGACCCAACTGATGGTAAAACTGATCATTCTAGAGAGTATGTACCTTTTGTTATTTACAAAAAGAATCTAAATCCGAAATATATTGGTGAAGGTAATACTTTTTCAGATATTGCTTCAACTATTTCAGATATTTATGAAATCGAAAATATATTTCCAGGTAAAAGCAGTGCCAATCATTTATCATGACTGATAGAAACAAAATGTTAGATAAAATTAATGAAGCAAGTAATTATCTGAAAGAAAACTTTAATTCAGAGGTTTCGTCTGCAATTATTTTAGGCTCAGGTATGGGAGGCTTTGAAAATAGCTTTGATCCAATTGCAACTTTTGATTATTCGGAAATACCAAACTTTATAAAACCAGCCGTACAAGGGCATTCTGGAACTCTGACCTTTGTAGAAGTTGAAGATAAAATAACCGCAATATTATCTGGTAGGGCACATTATTACGAGGGTTATGACATTCATGACCTTGTATTACCCACTAGAGTCTTAGCTACTTTAGGAATTAAAAATCTAATTGTAACTAATGCAGCAGGTGGTATTAATGCTAATTACTCACCAGGAGACATAGTTGCAATTAAAGATCATATAAATTTAACGGGCAATAACCCTTTAATAGGTAAAAATTTAGATGAATTTGGACCAAGATTTCCTGATATGACAGAAGTTTATAATTCGAAGTTTAGAGCATTAGCAAAAGAAATTTCTAAAGAATATTTTGAATACAAGGAGGGTGTTTATGCTTGGTTTACTGGACCAACTTATGAAACTCCTTCGGAAGTTAATTTTGCAAAAACTATTGGTGCTGATTTAGTTGGAATGTCCACTGTTCCAGAAGCAATAGTCGCAAAACATTCTGGAATTGATGTTACTGCTTTTTCATTGGTCACCAACTTAGCAGCAGGCATTTCTGATTCACCATTATCTCATGAAGAAGTAATAGAAATTGCAGATAAAACCTCAAAAACATTTCAAAATTTTATGAGAAGTTTTTTAGGTCAAATTAATTTAGCTATTTAAATTTGTAATATTAAAATAGAAAATATGAAAATAGCAGTCTGTGCAAAACAAATTCCAGATCCCGCTTTAGATATTACATATTCGGAAGGTCTTGTAAGTAGGCCGGATGAACAAGTATTAGATGATACAGACAGATATGGTATTGAAGTCGCGTTACAGTTAAAAGAAAAATTTGACGCAGAAGTAACTGTTATTTCTATGGGAAAAATGGGTACAGAAAAGGGTATACAGCAAGCTTTACAAATGGGCCCAGACAAAGCACTAGTTTTAGAGGATGATTCTCTTTCAGGATCAAATTCATTAATGACAGCAAATGTCCTAAGTGAACTTTCCAAAAAAGTTGAAGCTGATATTACAATTTTTGGTACTGAATCAACAGATGGATATTCAGGTGTAATTCCACAACAAGTATCAAGAATGCTTGGATTGCCATGTATCTCATATATAAAAGCAGTAGATATAGCAGATACTGTTTCTCTTACTAGACAGACATCAACAGGTTCAGAAAAAGTTCAAATGCCATCAAATTGTGTCCTATCAGTTACAGCTGGAGGTGTAGAGCCAAGATATCCAAACTTTAAAGACATTATGGCGGCAAAATCTAAACCAGTTGAAAAAATATCACTTAGCGATATCGAATTTAGTGCTGTTCAGAATATTGAATTTATAGACATTAAAGATGTCTCAACAACAAAACAAGGTGAAAAAATAGTAGATGAGGGCGAAGGCTTTCAAGTAATAATAGACAAACTTAAGGAATTAAAAGCTATATGAAAACATTAATTATTGGTGAAGTAGTAGAAGGTAAGCTTTCAAGTGGAACTTTGGAAATCATTGCAAAATCACAAGAATTAGGACTAGAGTTTGAAGTTGCAACAGTGGGAACAGAGGAATCACCTAACATCGGATCTGAGAGTTTCAAAAACACATATTTAAAATGTAATGAAACGCAATTGAGTCTTGGGTCAGTTGCAAACACTTTAAAAACGATGGTTGATGAACAATCCATTTCACTTATTATGGCTCCATCAACTTATGTTGGTAGAGATCTAATAGCATTTTTGTCTGTTGATTTTAGTTCCAGTCAAGTGTCAAATGTTATTAACTTCTCGATTGAGGAAGGCAATGTTATAACTTCTAATTCAATAAACGGTGGAGAAAGTGAATATAATTCAAAAATTACTTCAGATAAAAAGTTTCTTTTAATAAGACCTAAATCTTTTGAAGAGGTTCAAGTAGAACTTAGCAACACAAATTATGAGACGATTGAAATCAATTCTGAAGATCCTGAGGTATTTGATATATTTATTGAAGAGAAAACCGGTCCTCAGCTAGAAGATTCAAAAATAGTTGTATCTGCTGGAAGAGGAATGGTTGATAGCTCAAACTTATCTCTAGTAGAAGATCTAGCAAGTAAGCTTAATGCAGCAATTGGAGGTACAAGAGCCATAGTTGATGCAGGTTGGATGCCATATTCACAACAAGTTGGTCAAACTGGTAAAACTGTCAAACCTGATGTTTATATTGCATTAGGTATTTCAGGAGCTACCCAACATCAAGTTGGAATGAAAGACTCAAAATATATTATTGCAATTAATAAGGATGAAGAAGCTCCTATATTCCAAATTTCTGATCTTGGAATAGTCGCAGATACTTTGTCTATTGTTCCAAAAATTACTGAAAATTTATAATTTAAAACTTAAAGTCAAAAGGTAATACCTCTTCAAACTTATATTTTTGAAAGTCATTATCATTTACGACGATTACATATTCAGTATTGAATTCTGACATCCTCTGTCTTGAAATTCCACAAGGAAATATTGCTGTCTCGCTTTTTGCATCAATACATGCAACTGCAATTGTATCGATCTTTGTCTCACCTTCTGATATAGCTTTCAAGATTGCTACATCTTCACCACATACTGTTGCAGGATATGAAGCATTTTCAATATTACAGCCTGTATATATGTTTCCAGAGTCAGTAATTAAAGCCGCGCCTACCCGAAAATTAGAGTATGGTGCATAGGCTTTTTTAGCTATCTCTTTTGCTAAGTCTGCTAATTTTTGATCGTTAGAAGACAATTACTCCCCTTTCGTAATTAAAGTTTCAAAATCTTTTTTAGTTTTTGTAAATACTCTTGAGCCAGATCCTGGTTGCATAGTTACTCCATACAGAACATCGCCGGCCTGCATAGTTTGTTGCTGATGAGTGACAATTAAAAACTGTGCATCTTCCTTTACGAACTCAAGTAAATTTAGCATTCTATGTAAATTAGCGTCATCTAAAGCAGCTTCAACCTCATCTAGTATGTAAAAAGGACTTGGGAAAGATTTAAATACAGAGAATAAAAATGCAATCGCAGCTAATGATCGTTCTCCTCCAGAAAGTAAACTCAATTTTTTCACCTTCTTACCTCTAGGTTGAACACTTATTTCTATGCCTGATTCAAGTAAGTTTTCAGGGTTTGTTAATGTTAAAGATCCCTTACCACCAGGGAAAAGCTTTTCAAAAACTTCTTCAAAATTTACAGAAATAGTGTTGAATGAGTTCTCAATTCTAAATTTAATTTCTTCTTCGATTTCACTTATATATTTTAAAAGTTCTTTTTTAGTTGTATTCAATTCCTCTATGTTTGTTGATATATCTTCATATCTAGTATTTAAAGATTCAAAATCTTCGGAGGCTAAGTAATTTACAGTACCAAGTTCATCCAGTTGGTTTTCAGTTTTTGAAATAATATTATCAATATCATTTATTGACTCATTTCCAGTTTCATATTCATTGATTTGATCAATACTTAAGCCACTTATGTTTGTTAGATTTGAGTAATAAAGAGCTCTTTGTGACATATATTCTGATTCTTTAACCATTAAGTCACTTTTTTTATCTTTGTAATTAAATAAACTATTTGAAACATCTTCAAGATTTTCTTCAATTTCATTTATTTGCTCATCATTGTCACTATAGTTTTCATCTAGTTTTTGATTTCTCTCTGATAAATTTGAAGAGAGTTCATTTAAAATCTTATAAGCTTGTGAAGCTTTTGAATTTATAACTTCATAATTATTTATTTCCTCAGAATTATCATTTGAATTTAATTCTTTGACCTTGTTAGAAAGGTTTTTATTTTCATCTGTAAGATATTTAATCTTTTCAGAAGATGAAATAAGTTGTTCATTTATTGATGAAGTTTCATTTTCTAAATATTCCTTTTCGGTAAGTAATGATTCCTCCCTGTCTTTTAAAGTCTGTTTAAATTTATCAGAATTGCTATATTCACTAATTAAAGAAAGTTTCTCATCAAGACTTTTTTGTATTTCATTTTTATTAAGTAATGCATTTTCTTGTTGAATACTCAAATCTGTAATCTCTCTATGTAACAAACTATCTGTATGAATCTTTACTTTATTAAAGGATCTAGAATTTAATTTTTTTCTATTAAGGAATTTATCATGCTTCATTAGGTGTTTATTAATAATTTTTTCATCTTTGATCCAATTATTTAAATTGTCTGTAAATTTATCATGTATGTCGGTTTTAGATGATAGATCATTCTTTAAGAACTTAATCTCATTTTTAAGTAAAGCTTCATTTACTTCCAAACTAGATGATTGTTTACTTTTTACATCTTCAATTTCAAGATTCAAACTTTCAATCTTTTTTGAGTTAACTGTAGCAATTTCTTTTTTATCAATTATTAGTTTGGACAATTGTGAAATTTGGTTGTTGTTTTGATAAATCTGATTTGTGTATCTTTTTAATTCGCTGGTAGATTGTTCTTTTATTCTTTCTAATGACAATTGCCTTTCAGTTGAAATTTGATAAATAGACTTAAATTCTTCACTGTATTTGTTTACTTCAGTAATTGCATTTGAAAGAAAAGATTTTACAGAAACATTTTCTCCAAAATCTTTTCTAAGTTTGTTCTTGCTTAATTTGAAAACTTCAAGTTTAGACTCAAGATCATTAATAAATCGGTTTACTTCTTCTAGTTGTGATTTGATATCATCATACTTTTTATTGAAATTTCTATATTGGATAATATTAAGTTTTGTTTTGTTAAATTTTAAAACTTCAGACAATTCCTTATGAAGCTGAGCTTGTTCAGCCTGTTTTCTTAATGGATCAATCTGTTTTTTTATCTCGCGAAGAACATCTTTTGCTCTTTTAATTTCTTTTTCCCCAGATTCTATTCTTTTTAAAGCTTTGTCTTTTTTTAATTTATATGGGAGTATCCCAGATGCTTCTTCAATAGTAATTCTATGGTCTTCAGGCTTAGCATTCAGAATTTCTGTGATTTGGCCTTGAGAGATAATTATGTGCTGTTGCTTACCTATACCCACATCATTTAGAAATTCTTGAATATCAAGTAGCCTACAAGTTAGACCATTCATGAAATATTCAGAAGTACCATCTCTGTATAATTTTCTTCCAATAGATACTTCACTTGAATTGAAATTGTTATTATCGCCTAGGTCAAAGACTAAATATACTTCAGCAAAACCTTTTTCTCCAAGTTTTTCTGTTCCTGCAAAAATTACATCTTCCATTTTGTTTGTTCTTAGAGAACCCGGACTTTGATTACCTAATACCCAAGAAATAGCGTCAACTATATTAGATTTTCCAGATCCATTAGGACCCACAATTACGTTTGTGTATTCAGATAAATTAATTGTAGTTTTTTCAGCAAATGACTTGAATCCACTCGCAACTATTGATTTTAAGTGCATATATTTAACCCTGTTGTTACCTTTAAGGATACTAAATATTTATATTTTTGCTTAAATTAGAAAAAGATTTATTCCGTAATATCAGAAAATGCATTCTTTGCAGCCATTTGTTCTGCATTTTTCTTCGATTTTCCAGTTCCTTTTCCTATGGCTTTATTTTCAAGAAAAACAGTAGCTTCAAATTCTTTGTTATGATCTGGACCCTTTGATAAAGTTTCATAATTTACTTTTTTACCTTTTTTAGCAAAATGTTCTTGAAGACGTGTTTTGTAGTCTTTTTCTCCTGGATTTTTTGATAAATTTTCAATCAATGGATATATATATTTTGAAATAAAATTATTTACTTCTTTTAGTCCCCCATCAAAATAAATTGCAGCAATTAACGCTTCAACAGCATCCTCAATGATTGAACTTTTATCTCTCCCACCAGTGCTATCTTCTGCTTTGCTTAACAATAAGTAATCACCTATCTCAATCTTCTTCCCAAGTTCAACGAGAGCATTTTGATCTACAGCGCCAGATCTTATTTTTGTAAGACTGCCTTCATCTAAGTTTGGATAATTGTTAAATAGAAATATTGATAAATCGAAATCAAGTATGGTATCACCGATGAATTCATATCTTTGATTGGTTTTTGAAGTTGGATCTTCATCAATATAAGACTTATGAGTTAGAGCTATTTTTAAATGTTCAATATCTTTAAATGAGTATCCAATATTTTGTTCAAATTTTTTTAAATCCTTTACATTCATAATTCACTTGAAACTTCTGTAAATTTGTTAATGAATCGCTTTTCTACAGCTCTACTTGTAAACAATAATGCGTTCTTAATAGCTTCAGAGTTTGAAGAACCATGGCCAATAATTACAAGTCCATTAACACCAAGTAAATAAGATCCATTCGTTGAATTTGGATTAAGCATACTTTTTACAGGTGATATTGCATTTTTTACAGGTATTAAAAGAGGTTTGAATAAATTTTCTTTTAAAGATTTTGAAATAAGATCTTGCTGTAATTTTGCAACTCCTTGCAAAGTTTTTAGTACAACATTCCCTGTAAAACCATCTGTAACAAAAACATCAACTTTTGAATTTGCAAAATCTTTACCTTCAACATTTCCAATAAAATTTAATTGTGATGATTTGAGAAGTTTAAATGTAGCTTTTTCTAATTCTCTTCCTTTTGAACTTTCTTCACCGTTGTTGATAAGTCCAATTCTTGGATTTTCGATATCAAATAAAAGTTCTGATAATTTTGAACCCATGATTGCAAATTGATATAGAACTTTTGGCTTTACTTCTAAGTTTGCCCCTGAATCAACCAGTATTACCTCTTTTTCTTTACCTGGTAATACAGATGCAATAGTAGGTCTTGTTACACCTTTAATTTTTCCTAATACTGAAATTGCACCAATAAGTGTTGCACCTGTTGAGCCTGCAGAAAATACCGCGTCAGCTTTTTTTTCCTTTACTAAATTTAATGCTCCAATAATTGAGGAATCTTTATTTGATCTTATGGCTTTTGCAGGATCATCATCCATTGATATAACTTGTGGATAATTTATAACCGGTATTTTTTCATCACCAAGATAGCTTTTAATAAGATTTTCGTCACCTGAAAGAATTACATCGACTCCTTCTTTTTTTGCAAGAATAGCTCCTTTTACAACTTCTTCAGGAGCAGAGTCACCACCCATTGCATCAACAGCAATCGTACTCATGATTAATTAATTTGATTCAGGGTCTTTAACTTGGCGACCATTATAAGTCCCATCAACAGGATTAACCCTATGAGATTGTTTCGCAACACCAGTTTCAGGATCAATTATATAATGCGGTTTTGCTACTTTATGTTGAGCTTTACGCCTTCTTGTCCTAGATTTTGACATTTTCTTCTTAGGTACTGCCATAATTATTTCCTTTCAACTTACAAATCTAGCTCACTTAGAGAAGAAAATGGACTTTCTTTTATATTTTTTTTCGGATGTTTGCATTCAAATAAATTTTGGTTTTTACCACAATCTGAACATAAGCCTTTACAGCTTGATTTACATATATATTGAATTTTCATTTCGTTTAAAATCGCTTCAGAAATAACTGGTGACAAATCAATTTTTTCTAAATTAAAGTCAATCTCATAGTCATTTTCCTGATTCTTATAAAAATCTAATTTCAAAGTACTTTGCTTATTAATATTATTTTCATCAAGACACCTTGAGCACTCTGACTTAAAATCAAAATCTAAATCCATAATTATCCAAAATTTTTCATACAAACTACTAATTTCCAATTTTAGATTTATTGTTTTGTCTTTTAAGGTTTCATTTCCAGCATATTTGACATCAAAAACACCATGTACATCAAAATGAATACTGTTATCGCTTAGTAAAAGTGAACTTACATCAAATTGAGTTTGAAGCTTATTCATTTAGTTTATTCAGGATCAGAAATTTTTCTAGGTTGTCTTAAGTTTGATTTCTCGCGTTCAATAATTTCATTCAATTCATCAAATTTTAATTGAATTTCTTGAAGCTTAGTGTCAAGTTTATCTTCAACATTAGCTCTATTTAAAATTGCTTCTTGTTCAGCTTGTTTTACAAGGGCATTAGCTTCTACAACTGCTTCTTGTAAAACAAAGGATTCTGATATTAATCTTGATGACTCTTTGTCAGCATTAGCAAGTATTTCCTCAGCTTCATCCTTTGCTTTTTTTAAATAGAGTTCTTGCTCTCGGACAATAAATCTTGCAGTTCGAAGTTCGACAGGCATTAAATCAATTAAGTTTTCAACAAGCTTAAGTAGTTCTTTTTTATTAGATTTATTGTTTAAAAAAGAGTTTGAAGACAAATTTTCTCTTAGTAATTCTAGTTGATCAACATATTCCATTTTTACTTGTCCACTTACGACATCTTCAATAGATATTTCCTCTTTAGACATCTTTTAGTCTCTCAACGACAATTGATGGAACTAGTGCATTGACATCGCCACCGTATGAAAATATTTCTTTTACCATTGAGCTTGAAACATATCCATATTCTGGAGAAGCTGGAATAAATATTGTTTCAAAATCTGCCAAATTGAAATTCATTTGAGCCATTTGAAATTCATAATCAAAATCTGTCATCGCTCTTAAACCTTTTACAATTGCACTTACCTTCATCTGTTTAGCAAAATCCACCAGTAATCCTTCAAAACTTTTAATTTCCACATTTTTGTAATCTTTTAAAATTTCAATCAACATACTTTCCCTTTCACTTACATCAAACATTGACTCTTTTTGTGGATTTACAACAACTCCAACAATCACCTCGTCAAAAACACTAGATGATCGTTTAATGACATCGATATGTCCATTTGTTGGTGGGTCAAATGATCCTGGTATTAAAATTTTCATTTTTCAATATTGTTATATTACTTTGGCCATATTTTTTTTCCATATATAATTCTAGTCCTTCTGGATAAACAAACTGCTCTGTACTTTTATGTCTATGGATAATAAGTTTTGAGTTATTTCCCATTAAATTTTGTATAGTGTTTAAGTCCGTATTTATATCGTTAACTGACAAAGAGAATGGTGGATCATAAAAAATAATATCAAATTTTTTCTCAGATTGAGTAATGTAATCGTGGACGCTTAAAACAAGAACGGTAAAATTTTGATCAATATCGGATAAATTTTTATCTATAATTTTTTTACAATCTACCGATGAATCTACAAAAGTAACAAAGCTTGCACCTCGGCTTAACGCTTCAATACCAAGTGATCCAGAACCCGCAAATAAATCAAGTACCAAAGAATTGTTAAAGTCATTTTGAAGTGAATTGAATATGCCTTCCCGAGCCCTACTCATCATTGGTCGTGTTGATGGATCATTAATAGTTTTAATGTTCAACCCCTTAAATTTTCCAGCAATAATTCTCATGTAGAATCTTTTGTCTTACCAAAGTTTGGAAACAATAAGTTAGCTTCTAGAAAAAGTTCTGATTTAATTTCCTCATCTTCCATAGTTGTAAAATACTCTTTTGAGGTTTCAAGTATTTCATAATCAGTTCGTAAATTAGCAATCTTGAGATCTGATAATCCAGACTGAGATGTACCAGTAACTTTACCTTCTCCACGTATTTGTAAATCTAACTCAGATAATTTAAAACCATCATCGTTTTGTTCTATTGCATTTAACCTTTCCTGCCCATCTTTAGTTATCTTTGAAAAACTTTTTCCTTCTGTGATATGAAATATACATTCAGATTGTTTATCTCCTCTACCAACTCTTCCTCTGAGTTGATGTAATTGGTTTAAACCAAATCTTTCGGCACTTTCAATTATCATCAATGTTGCGTTTGTGATATCAATACCAACTTCAATGACAACTGTTGATACCATGATGTCAATTTCACCATTCTTCATTTTTAGCATTTTATTTTCTTTTTCATCGGCTTTCATTTTTCCATGAAGTAACTCGACATTATATTTGTTGAATTCTGACTTATATAACTCATATACTTTTTCAGCAGCTTTAATATCACTATTTTCACTTTCTTCAATGTATGGGCAAACAACAAAAATTTGTGATTTTTTTTCCAAATGCTCACGTGCAATGTTAAAAACTTCATTACTTTCACGTTTTCCTCCAGCAAAAACTTTCGAATTAATTTTTTTTCTTCCTGGAGGCATTTCATTAATAATTGAGAGCTCTAGATCTCCATATATTGCAAGAGCAGTTGTTCTTGGAATTGGAGTTGCAGTCATTACTAACTGATGAGGTGTTAAATCATCACTTATCATTAATTTTTTTCTTTGCTCTACTCCGAACCGTTGCTGTTCATCAATAATTGCCAATCCTAAATTATTAAATTTTACGTTTTCCTGAATTAATGCGTGTGTCCCAATTATCAATGCTGGGTCACCGTTTTCGATTACTTTCATAACGCTTTTTCTATCTTTTACAGATGATGTCAGAATATGCATATCTATATCAAAAAAATTCAGATACTTTTCAAAAGAATTTAAATGCTGTTCTGCTAAAACTTCCGTTGGGGCCATTAATGCAACTTGCTTTCCATTCTCAATAGCTGCATAGACACCAGCTGCAGCAACAATAGTTTTACCAGATCCAACATCGCCTTGAAGCAATCTTTTCATTGGGGAATTACTACTAAGATCCTCAAAAATTTCCTTAATACAACTTTTTTGCGAATTGGTTAGTGAAAATGGTATTTTTGATTCAAAACTCTTTAATAATGAGGAATCTATTTTCATTGAATAAGATTTTTGTTCTGTTTTATAAATGTCTTTTGAATGACTAAATAAGCTTTGTAAATATATGAATTCATCAAAAGCAAGTCGTTTTTTTGCTAATTTATATTCCTCAAAACTTTCAGGAAAATGGATTTTCTGATAACTGTCTAATCTTGTATAAAGAGAAAATTTGTTTCTATCTTTATCTGGGATAATATCCTTTAATTCTGGAATTCTTTCCAAAGCTTGTTTAATACCACTTCTTAATACTTTGTTTGGTACACCATCAATTTTTGGATAAAAAGATATGAATGAACCTGTTTCTGAAAGGTCTTGCTCGGATGAGAAAGACTCAATAACTGGATTCTTAAATTCTACAGTTCCTGTTTTTTTGACATCAGGAACACCTGCAACCGCAACAATATCATCTTTTTTGAATCTACTTTCTATGTATTGAGGACCAAACCATTTTGCTCTTGCAATTCCGGTTTCGTCATTAATAGTTAAAGTAGTAATTCTGAGTCTTGTCTTTGTTGTAAAAACTGAAATATCGGTAATTTTGCCAAATATAGTTATCTCTTTTTCAATATTTGGTGGAACTTCGCTTAAGTTCATAATTTTTGATCGGTCGTAATGTTTTCTAGGAAAGATTCTTATCAGATCTGTAACTGAATTGATTCCATGCTTCTTCAGAGAATTAATTCTTTTCTCACCAAAGCCTTTCAATTCAGAAACTGAAATTTCACTTAAATAACTTAAACTTCTCTCCATCACAATCAAACAATACCTAAAAAGATTTAAAATCAAAGTACCTAATAATTATTAGACAAGTTATAGTTATACTTGTATTTTAGAGGGAATTATATGGCTAACAGATGTCAAGTTACAGGTAGAGTGCCGAGGTCAGGAAAACATGTTTCCTTTTCTCATAAAAGAAACCCACGATGGTTTAAACCAAATATTCAAACTAAAAAATATTGGCTACCTAGCGAAAAAAGATGGATAAAGTTAAAAGTTAGCACAAAAGGAAATAAAATCATCGACAAGCGTGGTATTGAATCTGTTGTAAGAGATATTAGACAAAGAGGCGAAAAAGTTTAATGGCTCAGGGGGTTGTAAAGTCGTACGATCCTAATTCAGGTAACGGTATTGTAGTTCTAGACAGTGATAAATCAGAAGTTTATTTAAAAGCCGGTTCGCTAAAAGGTTCTATATTTAGAACTTTAAGACAAGGACAAAGAATAAATTTCGATATCGTGGAAGAAGAGGATATCAAAATCATTTCAAACGTCAAAATTGGTCAAGGTGACTATTAATTTTTAGATGCCTGAAATTAATTTAAAATCAAGTAACGAAGAAATAGTAAATACATTCTTTAAAGATATTACTTGTGATGATTACCAGGAGTCTATATTCAAAGGTGGACAGTCATTTGCAGATAAAGCCCTTAACAATTTGGACATTAATGGTTATGCAAAAAAGAGAAACAATGTATATCCAACTGAAAAAAGGGGATCTTCATACTTATCACCATATATAAGACATGGTCTTTTGAGTCTTAATGAAGTATGGAAACACGTAGATTCGTTTGAATATCAAGATAAAACTAAATTTAGAGATGAGCTTTTATGGCAAGAATTTTCTAGGCATCTATATGCCATTGTTGGAAGCCAGAACAGGGAATTTCTAAATTTTTATGTTCAAAATGATCCTAACGAAGTAGTTGAAAACGACAAAATGAACTGTATTTCAACGGTAGAACAAGAACTCGAATCAACAGGTTACATGGTAAATCAAACCAGAATGTGGTACTCATCACATCAGATGTTTAGAACAAATCAGTACTGGCTAGAAAGTGAAAATTACATGTACAAGCATCTTGTAGATGGCTCTAGATTTGCAAATAGATTAGGTTGGCACTGGGTAATGGGTTCTCAAACAGGGAAGATATATGGGTTTTCAAAATTCCAAGTCAATAAAAGAGCACCAAAAATATGTAAAGAATGTGAATTGATAAATAATTGTCCTATTGAAAATTGGCCAGAAGTAATGAGTATCTCTAGTAAAGATATCAAGGTAGATTTAGACATAGAAAAAAATTTTGGACCAAAAACAGTATTAACTTCTGACCAAAAACCTGATTTTGTATGGATTAATGGAGAATCACTTGGTGATGAAGATCCTGCTTTAAATAATCTTTCAGACCTTCCAGTAGTGTTTATATTCGATATAAAGTTGTTAAAAAGTTTAGATTTATCAACAAAGAGAATTATTTTTTTACTGGATACTTTGAAGGAGATTAATGAAAAAAGAGAGCTTAAAGTTTATCTAGACAATCCACTAGATGTATTATCTGGTATAAATTACGCATCTACATTTGCACCAGTACCAAAATATAAAAGGATAACCCAGCAAATAAAACCCTCCATGGAGTTTCCAGCAAATAGATTAGTTGCTCCAATCGATTTTTATCCAAGAAGTTTCTCTGCGTGGAGAAAAAAAATAAAATTAGCTCAATGAGAAGAAATATTATATTTTTTGTACTGTTTTTACATAACTATATTTATATCTATTCAAACGGAAGATTTGGAAAAACAATATCTGACAGACCTTGTTTAATTCTTGAAAGTATAGGAGGGAAAACCGGAAAATTGCGTAAAAACGTCCTTGTGTATTTAAAAGAGAAAAATTTAATTTGTATAGTAGCTTCTAAAGGTGGCAATCCTAAAAATCCAGGTTGGTACCACAATCTTAAAAACAATCCGGAAGCAAAAATCCAAATAGGTAGAGAAAGATTTAATGTAGTGGCTAGAGAAATTTATGATCTTGAAAGAATTGAATGGTGGAAAAAAATGGACTTTATGAATAATGGGGTTTATGAACAGTACCAGAACAGAACAAGTAGAAAAATTCCAGTAATGTTATTAGAAATGACTTAGTCACATATTGCGCCTAAGTCAGTTTTGTAATTTATTTTAAAAAAAGTCAAATATTAAAGGGTTTGAAGTAATGATCTAATATTAATTGGATCTAATTCATTTACTATTAAATCAGCGCTTGAAAGTTGATCTTTGGTAAACATACCTCTGTCTACAGCGATAACAAAATTATTCGATTCTTTTCCAGACAAAATACCAGTTGGACTATCTTCAACGATAATATTTTTTGTAGTACCTAATTCATCAATAGCTTTTAAATATATGTCGGGACTAGGCTTGTTATTCGAAACTTCATTTCCACCTATGACATGATCGAAATAGTTAATAATTTTTGCATCTTGTAATTTAAAGTTTAGAACCTCTTTTGGAGATGCTGATACACAAGCTTGCAAGACATCTCCATGGAATTCTTTCAAGCATTGCAAGGAATCCTTAAAGAGTATCTTTTCAGAAAACTCTACTCTCATAATTTTATGAAGCTCATCCATTGTCGAATCGAAATTATCAAGTTCAACAATCTGAGAGAATTCAGCATGTACGATTCTGTCATCTATCCCAACAAATTTATCAAACTCTTCTATCGGTAGATCTAATCCTTTACTAGATAAAAAATCTTTCCATGCATAAGCATATGATTTTTCCGTATCCATAATTGTTCCATCACAATCCCAGTAAATTCCGAACATGATTTATCCAAGCTTTGATGCAATATCTTTTGCACTTTTTAATGCAATACCATCGGAACCTGTAAGTGACCAATTATCAACTTGTCTAGACAATGCTTCGTCAATCATGGAGTCTAAAAGTTCAAATTTTGAAATATTTAAATTCTTCCATAAATAAAGCGCATGGCTTCCGGGAATTGTGTTTATTTCATTTATATACAATGCATTTTCATGCAATAGAAAATCGTATCTGTATATGCCGCGGGTAGGAATTATATGATTTATTTTTTTGACCATCTCAATCAATTTTTTTTCTATTTGTTCGTTTAGATTTGCTGGTAATTCTCTTTTTGAACCTTCTAATCCACCGTTTTCCAAATATTTATCAGTATATGAAAAGAGTGTTTCGTTTTTGAGTGGTTTTTCAATCTCAGATAGATCAAAATCTGGAAAACTTCTTACTCCTATAAGTAAATCTATTGAATTTTCTAAATATTTTTCAACAACAGCTCCTTGTGAATATAAATCAGAATTCGTTATTAGTTTTTGAACGGTTGGCCCATCATTTATTAACTCAACTCCGATAGATGAGCCTCCAAATCGTGGTTTTAATACATAATTTCCATCAATATTTAATTTTTCAGTATTTATTAACTTCTTTTCTATGACAGGCAACCCATTTTCCTTCATCAGGGTGTAAAAAGCATACTTATCCATGCAAATTTGAGCAGAAATCTGATCTGGGCCAGTAAATTTAATTCGAAATATATTTAGTAATGACTGAAGTGAGCCATCCTCTCCAGGCCCTCCATGACAAGCGTTGATTAAGACATCAAAGTGTAACTTTTTTCTTTTTTGATAAAATCCTGGATCATCGTTAAATTTCATCTCAAGTTTGTTTTTATATATTTTTTTATTATTTAAAAAATCTACAGATTCGTATTCATTATCAACTAAATACCATTCATTATTTTTTGACCAATATAAAGCTATTACATCATACTTTTTTGATAAGATTCGAACACTTTGTAAACCGGTGAGTATAGATATATCATGTTCGGGAGAAGGCCCTCCGAATACTACTCCAATTGTTTTACTCATTTAATTTAAGGATAGTGGTCTGGAAGATCATTCTCATATAAAACAATATCTTCTGATTTTACAACAGAATTAAGATAATTTACAGCTTCGTCTCTGTTTTGAAATATTTCGTAATCAACATCACTTTCTTGAAATCCCGCTTTCAAAGAGTTCTTATTTGTTTTACCAACAATGAGTGCCTTATCAACTATCTGACTAGCCTCTAATGCAAAAGCATAATTTATAGCATATTGATCACTACCAAGTTCGACCATGCCAGGGGTGACAAGATAACGTACAGATTCTTCTGATCCAAGCTCCTGTAGAGTCTCTAAACTATATTCAATTCCCATGGGATTAGAATTAAATGAATTATCAATAATTGTGTGGCCCAAGTCACTTTTCAAAATGTTTTGACGATGTTTAGATTTATCAAGAGAATCTAATTTATTTAAATACTTTCTAACATCCAAATCTAATGCGAGCATGACCCCTATAGAAAGTGATATTGATAGCTGCAGAAGCTTAGGACCACTAACAGAACCCAATAAATTATTTGCAACATAAATATCGTGCTTACCATTTTGGTACTCTACACAGACAGTTGCTTCTCTGGAAGTAATTGAGCAATCGTAAACATTTTTTTGATTTGTCCAAAGCCTTGCTTCATTCAATAGCATTTCGTCATCACCGTTAATTACTACCGAACCGGCGAGTTCTACTATTTCAGACTTAGCATCAAGAATATTTTCTAAAGATTGCATTCTCTCCAAATGAACTGGAGCAATTCCGGTTATAACGGATACATGTGGCCTGACCCAAGAACAAATTTCACGTATTTCTCCATTTGAATAAGTTCCCATTTCAATAATTGCTAGTTCATGATCGTCATTGAATCCTTCATTGATTGATTTTGCTATTCCTAAGCGATTGTTGTAACTTTCGGGAGTGACAAAAACATTATTTGATTCATCAAGAATCTTGGCAAGAACATTTTTTGTTGTTGTTTTTGAATATGAACCTGTGATTCCTATTACAGGAATTACGTTAGAGTTCAGTTTTTTTGAAGCATCATTAACGAATGGTCTGGATTTATTTTTTTCATAATTAAACATAAGCCTCAGTGCTTGATCAAAAATAAAGAAAGAGAACATGTTTGCAGCTAGAGCAAGAAAATAGCCATACCCTAAGGTGTATGAAAAAATAGAAACTAAAACTACAAGGAAGTAATAACAATATGTGACCCTATTAAGTCTTTCTGTTTTATCAACTTTGCTAGTTCTTGACTTTAATGACAATCCAACTGGTGTATAAACATTGATAACTGAAATGATTATTGGAACATAAGTAAAGAAAAGAGAGATGATACAAAGAACTAATGTAATAAATAAAATGAACCTATTTAACCCCCTTGACCTTACCCATCTAAAATAAAATTTGGTTATATAACCTGGTATGTAATGTTCTCTTTGAGCAATTCTCTGCCATCTAATTGCATTGAAACATGTTCCAACAGTAATTATCACTAATGTAGCGAGAGAAATTAAATTCATTTTTTAATTATCTCAATAATTTCATCTTTTGAGGAATTCAAACAAAAATGATTTTCTTTTAGCAACACTGTTAATTCTGAATCGGGAATGAGTCCATCAGCAATTTTTCCATTTTCAAGTGGGGCAATTGTATCTAATTCACCATATACAAGTTGTACGTGTGTATTTAATTTAGGAAGAATTTCAGACATATTATGATTTACAGCCTTAACTAAAGTATCTCTCAAATTCTTGTTAGCGTTTTTATAATCATCAGATCCATATTTTTTCTTAATCTTCTCCATTCTTTGATCACTAAAGATGTTAAATTTATTCAAAAATTTATATAAATTAAACAAGGAAAAAGGGGTTTCCTGGAGAGGCGACCTTATAAGTGGAGATCCAATTACAACTATTTTTTTATATTTTTTTAGTTGAGATAAATGTACAGCGATAACACCACCAAATGAGACACCAACGATTATTTCTACAGAATCTGGAATTAATTCAACTAAATATTCTGCATAAAACTCGGGTGATCCACTTTGTTCAAATGGGATTGATTTACCAAATCCTGGAATGTCAATCGCAATACACTCAAAATCTTTTGAAATATTTTTCCAGTCATTACTTTCTCCTCCCCAACCATGTAGAAAACAAATCTTTGGGTTCTCGGAATTAACTTGAGCATAAGTTAAATTATCAGAGAGAATTTTAGCGATCATTAGTTTAGATATTCTCCAATAGTATCTATTGTTCTCATTTCAAGACCCATGAGATAAAGCAATGCAATACCCCAATAAAGATAATATTTCTCATTCATTTGAAATCTATAAACGTACAAAAATGTAAGTGTAAACAATACAACTACTGCATAAAACAAATAAAAGGATCCAATATTTTCATTTAATGTATACGTATATGAAACAAGCAACGATTGAATTATCAATGAAATGACTGATACAAATATTAAAGTATTTCCGATTTTTTTACTTTGATATTTTTTTATGAAATTCATTGCCAGCATCATAAATCCACTTATTCCACAAATTGTAGCACTGACCGTTCCTATAAAATTTAAAGTACTTGTTTCCATTAAATCATTTTAATACTTATTAAATTGAGTATTTATGGTATTTCAGTTACAGTAAAATCTATGCCTTCCCAGAGTATGAGTTCAATTAAAAAAAATGTTCCCTCTGCGTGGTATCCAACAATGGATTCATTTATAGCTAAAGGTAAAAATGCCGAAATTTGGGATAAAAATAATAACCGTTACCTAGATTTTGTAGGCGGATATGCCGTTCTCAATACTGGACATTTAAATCCAAGAGTTGTGAAAAGAGTAAGAAAACAGTTAAATGACTACTCGCATTCATGCTTTGCGTTTGCACCACATGAAAATGCCGTTGAGCTATGTGAGCAAATAAATAAAAGATATCCAATAAAACAAAAAACAAAAACCTTCCTTGTTAATAGTGGAGCTGAAGCGGTAGAAAATGCAATAAAAATTGCAAGGTATGCAACTGGTAGAGAAAAAATAATTGCATTCAAAGGCGGTTTTCATGGGAGAACTTACTTAGCTATGGGTTTAACAGGCAAAGAAAAGCCATATAAAGAAGGATTTGGACCATTTCCTAAATTTATAAGCCATATTGATTTTCCATATGACTACAGAGGCATATCTGATGATAAAGTTATAAACCAACTTCAAAACTTAATTTCAAAAAAAAATAACCCTAATGATATAGCTGCAATAGTTGTTGAAATACAACTAGGTGAAGGAGGATACATTCCTGCTTCTAAAAGGTTTCTTAAAAAACTAAGAGAGATAACAAAAAAGCATAACATTTTGTTAATTTTTGATGAAGTTCAAACAGGATTTGGAAGAACTGGCGAAATGTTTGGAGCAACAAAAGTAAATGTTGAGCCTGACATGGTTACTTTAGCTAAAGGTATAGGTGGAGGATTTCCTCTTGCAGCTGTTGTTGGCAAATCAAAAATTATGGATTCTGTTCATGATGCAGGAATTGGTAGTACATTTGGTGCTTCACCAATTTCATGTGCTGCTGCTCTTGGTGTTCTAGATGTATTTGATAATGACAATCTCCTAGAAAAAGTACACAAACAAGAGTTGATAATGGAGAAATCTCTTGAAACCATGAAAGAAAATTTTGAGTTTGTTGGAGATGTTAGGGGCTATGGAATAATGAAGGGTGTAGAAATTGTTGAAGATATGGAAAATAAAACTGCATCTAAAGAATTAGCTACGAAAATCATAAACAATTCAAAAAAGAACGGATTGCTTCTTGTGAACTGTGGAAAAGATGGAAACGTTATAAGGTTTATGGGTCCTTTAACTACACCATTAAATCAAGTAAAAGAGGCGATGGAAATGTTTAATAACGCTTTGGAGAAAATTTAATCTTCTTGATGTGTCAGTTCATGTAACTTTTGTAAAGTATCAGAATCTTTTGCAGCCTTAGCAGGAGCCTTCATTAACCAAGCTGATACTAAATCAAGCGATTCTAAATCATCTGCGTCTTTAAAAAATTTCATATATCTAACAGCATCAATTACAACACCTGCACTATTTGGTGAATCCCATACTTCTAATTGAACTTCTATATTTAGAGGTACTCCTCCGAATGATTCACCCTCTAAGCGAATGAACGCTTTTTTTCTATCTTCCAGCCATTCGACATAATCTGATGGACCGATTCTAACATTTTTTGGATCCATTCCTTTACCTTTGTTTGCTACAGATGTAACTGAGGATGTTTTACTTGTTCTTTTTGTTTCAAGACGATCTTCTTCAAGCATATTAAGAAAATCCATATTTCCACCCACGTTCAACTGATAAGATCTTTTTAAATTAACTCCTCTATCAGAAAATAACTGAGCTAAAACTCTATGAACAATTGTTGCACCAACTTGACTTTTAATGTCGTCTCCAATAAGAGGGACATTATTGTCTTTAAACTTTTTATACCATTCATCATCTCGAGCAATAAAAACAGGTATGCAATTTATAAACCCAACATTTGCAGCAATCGCACAATCAGCATAAAATTTAACAGCCTCATCAGAACCTACCGGTAGTAAATTTATTAATATTTCCGCACCAGATTCTTTTAAATCTTTGATTACATTTTCAGAATCTTCAGTAGGGTCAATAATGTCTTCTACAAATTTTCCTATACCGTCAAGAACTTTTCCAGGTTTTACATTTACACCCAAGTTAGGCACTTCGGAGAATTTTATAGTATTGTTTGGTTCTTCAAATATTGCTTCCGATAAGTCTTTTCCTACTTTTGATTTATTAATATCAAATGCACAAACAACTTCGATATCTGAAACACGATATCCACCAATTACATCTGAAATTAAACCATTTTCATCTTGTTCACTTTTATAATATTCAAGTCCTTGTACAAAAGAGCTGGCACAGTTTCCTACACCTAAAATTGCAACATTTATTTTTGAATCGGTCATTAAATTACTTTAACTGATATGGGGTATAACGAAAATAACATCTATGTTTAACCACCAAATATATAGTTATACCAGCTGGCAGAATTGTATAAAATAGCAACAATGAAGTACAAGATAAATGATAGAACTCCAAGTATTTGTAAAAATTTTAAAAACTTATCCACAGACAAAGATTACTTGACAATAAAATAAACATTAAATAGTTATGATTTATATATGATTAAAAATTTATCACCATCAAGAGCATCTCAGTTTAAAACCTGCCCTAAACAATTTAAGTTTGCGAATATTGACAAAATTAAAGAGCCAACAAATGAAGTACAAGCAAAAGGAACAACTATACACGAAGCTTTAGAAAAAATATTTGATTTACCTAAAGAAGAAAGAAATCTAGAAAATCTTCATAATTTATTCAGGAAAGTTTGGACAGATGTACGAGCAAGTGATGAACATGTTCATCTATTTAATGATCAATCCGAAGAAAGGAAATGGGGATTAGATGGATTAAAGCTTCTTTCTAATTACTTAACTCTTGAAAATCCTGCGTTATTTGATCCTTTAGAGAGAGAAAGATGGGTTAGAGGATCTATAGAGGATTTAAATTTACGTGGAATATTAGACCGAATGGATAGAAATGATAAAGGTGAATTAATTATTGTAGATTACAAATCAGGAAAAGCTCCAAATGCTAAATACAAAGAACCAAGATTTTTTGCATTGAAGTTGTATGCATTATTGATTAAAAATGAAATTGGTGAAACACCAGTTGAATTAAAGTTAATTTATTTACAAAACTCAACTATTCACACAATGAAAGTAGATGAAGAAATGCTTAAAAATGCTGAAAAAGAGATTTTAGAGATATGGAATAATATTAAAGTTGCATTTGAAAGTAACAATTTCCCAACAATCAAAAATACATTATGTGATTGGTGTTACTACAAGCCAATTTGCCCAGAGTTTAATAAAAACGCACCAAGTACAGTTGAGCTGGAAAATTGTAATGAAAAAATAGATGAAATTAACGAAACATTAGAAGCTGTAAATTTAGTTGGAGGTTTAGATAATCTTCCTGATAACAGTCCATTAAAAAATACAAATCTAGATGAAATCAATAAAAATTTGGAAGAATTGAATATTACAAAAAATAAAATAATTAAAGATATAGAAGAATTTTTACGGAAATAATCCTCTAGTTAATTTTGCAGCAGCCACTTTTTTTATTCCTTTAATTAAAGCAGCTGTTCTTAAGTCAACTTTATTTTTTTCGGAAATAATCCATACCTCTTCAAAGGCTGATGTCAGAACATCGATCAATCGATCGTGTAATTCTTTTTCTTTCCATAAATAGTTCTGTGTATTTTGGACCCATTCAAAGTAACTGGCAGTAACACCACCTGCATTTGCAAGAATATCAGGTATTAGTACAACTCCATTGCCCCTTAATATTTTATCTGCACTAAGGGTTGTTGGTGAATTTGCTCCCTCAACAATAATTTTTGCTTTGATATTGTTTGCGTTATTTGATTTGATAACACCTCCAACAGCAGCAGGAATTAAAATATCACATTCAATTTCTAATATTTCATCGTCAAAATTATCTGCACCATCAAAATCTTTTACAGATTTGTTTTTAGCTATATGCTTAAAGAGTTCAGGAATATTAATTCCATTCTTATTATAAATAGCACCACCTAAATCATTTACAGCAATTACTTTTGCTCCTCTTTCATACGAGTCAAGAGCCGCATACCGCCCAACATTTCCAAATCCTTGGATAACAACTGTTGAGTTTTCATATTTTAAATTTAATTTATCTAAAGCAGCGTTTGCAATAGCTACAACTCCTCTACCGGTTGCTTCTCTTCTTGTGATAGAGCCTCCAAGTGAAGCTGGTTTACCAGTTACAATTCCTGGTTGTGGTGAGCCAACGAAATTACTGTAGGTATCCATGATCCATGCCATAGTTTGTTCATCTGTTCCAAGATCTGGACCTGGGATGTCCTTGTCAACACCAATTACTGGCAACAACTCAGCTGTGTATCTTCTTGTAACCCTTTGTTTCTCTTGTTTTGAAAGAGGGGTTGGATCAATTGCAACACCACCCTTTGCTCCACCGTAGGGTAATCCAACAATTGCGGACTTCCATGACATCAAAATTGCTAGTGCTGTAACTTCTCCTAAATTTACATTCGAAGCATATCTGATACCTCCTTTAGTTGGTCCCATTGATAAGACGTGTTGTACTCGGTATCCAATTACAGTTTCTACCTCATCATACTCATCTCTTCTGAATGGAAATGTCACCGTTAGCGCCCTCTGAGGGAGTTTTAATCTTTCTCTAATATTCGAATCAAGATTAATGAATTCAGTTACTTCATCATATTGCTTAATGACCTCTTTATACATGTTTGACTCAAAAAGGTCTGAATTACTCATTACATGGCTATCTTATTCTAAAAAATTACTTGTTGTATGTTTTTTTATATTTTTTGTCGTATCCGTTTTCTATTATTTCTTTTATGAAAAATAACAAAATTGAAGATATTCTTAAATCATGCGGGTTGGAAGCAGTGATTGTTTGCTACCAACATAGTGACAGCTGTAGATGTCATGAAGACTATAGAAAAGCCGCTTAGTTTAGGAGTACATATGAGTAATAATTTAGATGAAATATTATCTTTAACAAAAGAGATAACATATCAGGATGGTGATGACTTTGATATTACTGTTACTGAATATGGCGAGGAACTTTCCAAAACAAAAGATATTGAGTTCCTTTGGATAGCTAGAAATACTAGCTCAACTGTAAAAAAAGCAAGTACAAATATTAAGTCTTTTAATGATCAAAATATTGCAAAAAATGTCGAAGAAAACGGACCTGTAAGGCTTGGTGATGAAGTATTTGTATTTAACAAATCTTATAGTTGGAAAGTTCAAGATTTAAGAAAATTTATTGAGTGGATTATTGAAAAATCAGATAACAATGAAGAGCTAGTTGAATCTCTACTTGCAATACTTGGACAAACCTTTGTTCCTAAACTAAAGGGTCTTGATGCTTTTTCAAATTCTAAGAATATTAATCCCGATATGATTCGTGATACTTTTTTATATAAAGAATGGAAAGAAAAAGCTGACTTAAAAAGTATAAATACAAACAACAGTACGGCCCCAAAGTGGGCAAAAGAGCTAGGTCATAAAGAAAGGAAATAATGAATCAATTATATGAACTATCAAGACAATTTCCAGATGAGTGGATTAAGCCCGCTCCAAAAGGTAAATTTGGAAACTATATTCCTCATTCTGTCATTACTCAAAGACTTTTAGAGGTATGTGGGCCTTTTAATTGGGAAGTTGTTCAATTAATTAGACAAGATAATAGTGGAAAAGTAGTTGGTTGCTTTGGGAAACTAACAACACAAATTGATGGCAAATCAGTAACCATTACATCAATTGGAGATGTTGAACACGATCAAGGAAGTGACGGCATGAATGCTAAGCATGCTGAATCAGATGCGTTCAAAAGATGTGCTATGAAAGTTGGTCTTGGATTACATCTGTGGGCTGGTGAAGAATATTATTTGGATAAAAAACTTAGTGAAGCTGAAGGAAAGAAAAATATAAAGTTACAATCTGCTTAACTTTGAATTTTTCCATCTCTTGATTCAATAAACATTGTTAAAGGACCATCGTTAATAAGTGAAACTTCCATTAAAGCTGCAAAGATACCTTGTTTAACGGTTAATCGGTCAGAAAATATCTCAGCAACATCATCAATCATTTTTTTTGCAATCTCAGGATCTTGAGAATTGATAAATGACGGTCTATTTCCTTTTTGAATATTTCCACTTAATGTAAATTGGCTTACTAAAAGTATTTCTCCACCAGCATCAATTATTGATTTATTCATTTTTCCTTGTTCGTCAGGAAATATTCTCAAATTAATAATCTTGTTTGTGAGAGTTTCAATATCTTGTGGAGTATCACCTTTTTCAATACACCATAAAAGAAGATAGCCACTGCTAATTTCTGAAATTAAAGAGTTATCAACTTTCACTGATGCTGATTTAACTCTTTGTAAAACAACTTTCATAATATTCTATGATAATTATATGGGATTAGATAAAAAAACGATTGCAATGGCAAAAGAGCCTAATTACGCAACTTTAACAACGCTCTTTAAAAGTGGTGCCCCTCAAACACACGTAATGTGGGTTGATACAGATGGTGAAAATATTTTGATAAATACAGAGATCCACCGTAGAAAATATTTAAATGTGAAAGATGACCCAAGAGTCAATGTTATGATCTGGAAGCATGACAATGAGTTTAAATTTGTGGAAATTAGAGGAGAGGTAGTGGGTGAAATTACAGGTGAAGACGCTTTAAAAAATATTAATGATCTATCTCAGAAATATTGGAATAAACCATACCCTTTTGAAATTCAATCTGAAAGAATAATTTTAAAAATAAAAGCCGAAAGAGAATTCTTTTTTAATCTTAAAGATCAAGACTTTGAAGGTTTGTCATAATTGTAAAAACCTTCTCCTGTTTTTACACCCAGTTTCCCATCTTTAACTTTTTCTTCTAGAAATTTTTTGGGTTTATCTTTTGGGTTTTTTGTTTCATTATAAATTTTAAGTTTTGAATAATAACTAATGTCCAAGCCTGAGTAATCAGTCAATTCAAATGGTCCTAGTGGATGGTTCAATCCTTTTTTAATTGCCAAGTCTATATCTTTGAAGTCTGCTATTCCTTCGTCATATAATTCATATGCCTCATCAACTAACGCACCTAACATCCTGTTTACAATAAAGCCTGGTGTTTCTTTATTTAAAGTTACAACTGTTCTTCCCATCAATTCGCTCAGTTCTTTAGTCCTATCAACTACTTCTTTGCTAGTGGATTCTGGAAATGAAATTTCAATGAGATCCATTCTTAATGGAGGGTAAAAGAAGTGCATATTTATAAATCTCTCGGGATGTTTACAGTGTTGCGCAATTTCTGATGCAGCTATAAATGAACTGTTTGTCGCTAGAACAACATCCTCATCGAGTTTTTTTGAAATCGTTGTAAAAATTTCTTTTTTTACGTCAAATCTTTCAACTACAGCTTCAATTACAAATGTTTTATCATCTACCACCGTTTCAAGTGAATCATAAACTTTAAGATTTTGGTTAAAATTATCCAAGCTTTCTCTCTTTATCAAGTCTTTAGAAACTAAGTTTTCTATATTCTCTTTAGTAAAAACTAATTTGCTATCTAAATATTCTTTATTGCTATCAAAGATACTCGTTTCATGACCTGACATTGCTGATAAAGCCGCAATCTGACTTCCCATTTGTCCACCACCGATAACTGCAACTTTTTCCATAATTATCTATGTTTATTAATTTCTCTTCTTGCAATTGATCTTAAATGAACTTCATCTGGTCCATCTGCAATTCTTAATACACGAGCTCCTGCAGACATCCTTGCTAGTGGAGTATCTTGGGATAACCCCATTGCGCCAAACGTTTGTATAGCTTTGTCGATGACGTAAGAAGCAGCCTCAACAACAGATACTTTTATAGATGAGATTTCTATTTTTGCTTCTTCTTTACCGACTGTATCGATTAGCCATGCAGTTTTCAAAGTTAGCAATCTTGCTTCCTCTATTTTTATTCTTGAGCGAGCAATCCAATCTTGAATAACACCTTGTTCAGCTAATTTTTGACCAAATGTTTCTCTTTCAAGTGATCGGTCGATCATAAGAGATAAAGCTCTCTCTGCCATTCCGATTGCCCTCATACAATGATGTATTCTGCCAGGACCAAGCCTAGCTTGAGCTATTTTAAATCCCATTCCTTCTCCCCCAATGATGTTAGATTTTGGAACAACGACATTTTCAAATAAAAGCTCTGGATGTCCCGTGTATCCATCATCATATCCAAATACTTGCATTGGTCTGATTATCGATAGTCCCTCGCTATCCATAGGAACTAATACTTGGCTCTGCCTTTGGTATGGAGGACTATCTGGGTTTGTCACACCCATAAAAATACATATTTTTGCATTTGGATTTATTGCATTTGAAGTCCACCATTTACGACCATTAATTACATAATTGTCACCGTCACTAACAATTGAACTTCCTATGTTTGTAGCATCTGAGGAAGCTACATTTGGCTCAGTCATTGCAAAGCATGATCTTATTTCTCCTTCAAGAAGTGGTTCAAGCCATTGTTTTTTTTGTTCTGCTGTTCCAAACTCGGCTAAAATTTCCATATTTCCTGTATCAGGGGCAGAGCAATTAAATACTTCAGGAGCCCACCAATTATGACCTGTTATCTCAGCTAATGGTGCATAGTCAACATTTGATAATCCATACCCGTATTCCTTATCAGGGAGAAATAAATTCCACAAATTTTCACTTTTAGCTTTTGATTTAAGCTCATTTAATATTTCTGGAATATGCAATGGATCTCCTGAGTCAATAATTGCCTTCTCATAGAGCTCCTCATTTGGGTAAATATGGTCAACGAAAAAGGTTTTTAGCTTATCTTGTAATTCAAGTGATTCTTTAGAGAAATTAAAATCCATCATCCTTATTGTATCAATTTAAACTTCTGAACCAAAAAACTTTCATTAATATGTTGTTTGATGGACTTTTTTAGCGACAAACTAAAGAAATATATTTCTACAGTTGTAGATATTTCAGAAGATTTCAACTTTGAACAATTTAAAGTAGGAAGATCAAATATTACATTTAAAATTTTTGATGATTCAAATACATTTGTATTAAGACGGCCTCCATTTGGACTCAAATTAGAATCTGCACACAATATGGGTAGGGAATATAAAATATTAAAAGTTTTAAATGAAAATGGTTTAAGGGTTCCAAAACCATTTTATCTATATAACAAGAAGGAGCTATCTATAGATGATTTTTATATTATGGAATTTATTGAGGGTGATACGATAGCTAACGACCAAGTGGCAGAACGCTATAACCAATCACAGAAAAAAACAATTACTGAATCATTCATTAAAGCTCTTACAGAAATACACGGTTTTAATGTTATAAATTCAGAATTAAGTAATTTAGGAAAACATGAGGATTACGTAGTAAGACAAATAAACAGATGGAACAAACAATTCCAATCTCAAAAAGTTAGAGAAATAAAAGAACTAGAAAGTGCGACTAATTTACTTCTTGATTATATTCCTCCTCAACAAACTGTTGGAATAGTTCATGGAGATTATAGATTAGATAATGTTCGAGTAAAAGATAATAAAGTAACAGCAGTACTGGATTGGGAACTTTGTACTTTAGGAGATCCACTTGCAGATATGGGAACAGTTATAGCATCTTGGAATACAAAGAAAGAAAAAGACTCACCATTTATTTACTCTCCTACCCTGTCTGGTGGATTTCCTACACGTGAGGATGTAATTAAATTATATCTAAATGAATCAAATCTAGATTTAAAAGATATTGAATTTTACACAAGGTTATCTTATTGGAAACATGCAATGATAATGGAAGGGGTGTACATAAGATATTCCATGGGATCATATGGAAAAACAAATGAAAATGAAATAGAATCATTTAAGGACAGTACAATAAAGTTTGCAAATAAAGCTGCGAATAAAAATTTATTAGAGGAGATAACATGATGATTGTACCTGCAGAGGAAATGGAAAAATATATTGGTCAAGAGGTTGGTGTTTCAGACTGGTTCGAAATAAATCAAGATAGGATAAATCAATTTGCAGAAGGTACAAACGATCATCAATTTATTCATGTTGATGAAGAAATGGCTAAAAGCACTCCATGGGGATCTACAATAGCTCATGGATTCCTGACATTGAGTATGATAACTTACTTATCTGCCGACAACACTGTCATGCCAGAAAATATTCAAATGGCAATTAATTACGGACTTGATAAAGTTCGTTTCATGGAAGCTGTGCCAGTAAATAGCAAGATTAGAGGAAGATTTGTTTTGTCAGATGTCCAGTATAAAAAAGCTGGTAGATGGTTGGTAAAGCATACTGCTACAATTGAAATAGAAGGTAAAGATAAGCCAGCAGCTATTGTTGAGCCTTTAACTTTATTTATAATTACAGAATAGAAGAAAGAAGACTAAAGATGAGAGAAGCAGTAATAGTATCAGCAGCAAGAACACCTATTGGAAAAGCTTATCGTGGAGCATACAACAAAACAGATGCTCCTACATTAGGTTCTTATTCAATCAAAGAAGCTGTTGAAAGAGCAAATGTTGATCCAAATGAAATAGAAGATGTCATTATGGGTTGTGCTCAACAACAAGGCTCACAAGCATTGAACATTGGAAGACTAAGTGGAATCGCAGCAGGATTACCAATTACTGTTCCAGGAATGACAATAGATAGACAATGTTCTTCTGGCCTAATGGCCATTGCTACTGGTGCAAAACAAATAATGACAGACAATATGAATGTTGTTGTTGCAGGCGGTGTTGAATCTATATCGTTGGTTCAAACTGCTGAATTGCGATTTGCTCCAGATCCAAATGTGGTAAAACTTGCTGATAACGCTTATATGCCTATGATCGAAACTGCTGATTTTGTTGCTGAAAAATATAATATTACAAGAGAATATCAGGATGAATATTCATTACAAAGTCAACAAAGAACTGCAGCTGCTCAAGAAGGTAACAAATTTGATGACGAAATTATTTCAACAACTACAACAAAAAGTGTCAAAAATAAAGAAACCGGTGAAGTTACTGATGAAGAGGTTGAATTAACAAAAGATGAGGGAAATAGACCAGAGACAAATTTAGAGGGTTTATCCTCTCTTCCTCCTGTTTACGGAGAAGGAAAGTTCATTACAGCTGGTAATGCTTCACAATTATCAGATGGTTCAGCTTCTGTTGTTTTAATGGAAGCAAGTGAAGCAGAAAAAAGAAACCTCGAACCACTTGGATATTATCGAGGTATGACTGTATCAGCATTAGCACCAGAGGAAATGGGAATAGGTCCTGTATACGCAGTTCCAGACTTATTAAACAAATTCAACTTAAAAATTGAAGATATAGACCTCTGGGAACTAAATGAAGCGTTTGCTGTTCAAACTTTATACTGTAGAGACGAGCTTGGTATTGACAACAGCATATATAACGTTAATGGTGGTTCAATATCAATAGGCCATCCCTATGGAATGACTGGTGCAAGAATGACAATGCATGCATTAATAGAGGGTAAAAGAAGAAACGCAAAATTCGTAGTTGTAACTATGTGTGTCGGTGGTGGTATGGGTGCAGCTGGTTTATTTGAAGTTATCTAAATTTTAAATTTGTAACTAAATTTTAAATCACGATCTTACAATTTATAATGTTTTATGGAAAAAATTCATACAAAAGCTGATTATCTAGATTCTCTTAAAAATAGAAACCTAACAATTTACTTAATGGGTGAGCTTGTAGAAGATCCGTTGACACATCCAATAATAAAACCAAGCATAGAAGCAATGGCTGAGACCTATGCTCTTGCTGAGAGAGAACCTGAATTAGCTTCTGCAATATCTCCTTATACCAATGAGCCAATTAATAGGTTTTTACATATTGCTGAAAATAATCAAGATTTATATCTACAAAACCAAATGCAAAGAAAGTTGGGACAATTAACTGGGACTTGTTTTCAAAGATGTGTTGGTATGGATGCATTCAATGCTCTTCATTCAGTAACTTACGAAATTGATGAAAAATATAAGACTGATTATCACAAAAAATTTATAAGTTTCTTAACAAAAATGCATGAATCCAATCTCGTTATTGGTGGCGCAATGACTGATGTCAAAGGTGATAGATCAAAGCCACCTCATCAACAGGCAGACCAAGATTTATATCTCAGAATTGTGAAACGAGACAAAAAAGGTGTTTACGTTTCTGGGGCAAAAGCTCACCAGACAGGTTGTTTAAATTCCCATTGGATGGTCATCATGCCAACTTTAAGACTTACAGAAGATGATAAAGATTATGCAATAGTTGGAGCGCTACCAATCGAATCTGAAGGAATAACTTACATTTATGGGCGTCAATCATGTGACACAAGAAGTATGGAGCCTGGGGAATACGATGTTGGTAATAAGTACTTTGCTGGCCAGGAAGCAATGGTAATTTTTGACAATGTATTTATACCGAATGAATATATATTTATGAATGGTGAATACGATTTTGCAGCAATGTTGGTTGAACGATTTACATGCTATCACAGAAGATCTTATGTTTGTAAAGCTGGAGTGGGAGATGTAATGATTGGAGCAGCTGCAACTATTGCTGAATACAATGGAGTCGAAAACAAATCACATATCAGAGAAAAATTAGTTGAGATGAATAAATTAAATGAAACAATATACGCGACGGGAATTGCTTCATCATTACAAGGGAAAGAAACTAAAAGTGGAAACTTTATCAATGACGATTTACTGGCAAATGTTTGTAAGCAACATGTAACAAAAGAAACATATGAAATTGGAAGATTAGCACAAGATCTTGCGGGAGGATTGGTTGCTTCAATGCCCTCAGGAATTGACATTCACGAAAGTGACATGTCCCCAAATCTCAAAAAATACCTAAAAGGTAAAGAAGATATAAATACTGAAGATCGTGTCAAAATGTTGAGACTAATAGAAAATATGACTTTAGGAAGAAATGCTGTAGCATATTTAACTGAGTCTATGCATGGAGCTGGATCCCCTCAAGCACAAAGAATCCAAATTTCAAGAAAAGTTGATATTGAAGAAAAGAAGAACTTTGCAAAAAAGTTGTCTGGAATCATTAAAAGAGAAGAGTAATGAAAGCTGTAGTTTGTACAACACTTGGTGAACCTAATCTCCTTGAAATTAAAGATAATCCTATCCCAGAACCTCAAAAAAATGAAGTATTAATAAAAGTTGAAGCTGCAGGTGTAAATTTTCCAGATGCACTGATGGTACAAGGAAAATATCAGATTGTTATGGACCCACCATTTACGCCCGGAACAGAAGTTTGTGGGATTGTAGAAGGAATTGGAGAAGACGTTGAAATTAAGATTGGTACAAAAGTTATAGCTTTACCTCCAATGGGTGGTTTTGCAGAATATGTAAGTGTTCATAAAAGTTTAGTTGTACCGGTATCTGAAGCAGTAGATTCCTATGCTGGGGCAAGCTTACCAATAAACTATGGAACTTGTTATTACGCATTAAAAAGAAGAGCAAATATACAGAAGGGTGAGAGTTTACTTGTTCTTGGTGCTGCAGGAGGAATTGGAACTGCAACTATCCAATTGGCAAAAGTTATGGGTGTAAAGACAATATGCGCAGTTGGAAGTGATGAAAAAGAAGAATACGTAAAATCATTGGGTGCAGATCAAATTATACGATATGACCAAGTCAATTTAAAGGAAACAACAAAAGAGCTAACTAAGGGAAATGGTGTTGATGTCGTAATAGACCCAGTTGGTGGTAATGTGACTGAGCAAGCTTTAAGAGCTACAGCTTGGAATGGGAGGCTACTTGTAATTGGTTTTACAGATGGAAACATTCCGAAGATACCTCTTAATTTAACTTTGGTAAAAGGTGTTTCGATAGTTGGAGTGTGGTGGGGACGATGGACAACAACTTCACCAGAAGAAACGGCAGAAGATTTTGGGGAACTCTTAAGTTTTATTGAAAAAGGTGAATTAAATATTGAGCCAAAAAATATTCACACAATTGAAGAAACTCCCCTTGCATTAGAAAATTTCTTATCTCGCAAGAATATAGGAAAAACAGTTATTAGCTTTTAATTACTTCTTTGAAGATTCAAAATAAGGATTTGATCCAGATGCGTGATCAGTTGCATCAATAATATTACCTATTTCTGGTACTGCATCTCTTAATGCCTTTTCAATACCTTGTGTAAGAGTTACTTGTGCCATACCACATCCTTGACAACCACCACCAAGTCTAAGATATACATCTTGGCCTTCTACTCCTACAAGACTTGCTTGACCACCGTGGGAGGCTATTGCAGGATTTATCTGACTCTCTAAAACTGTCTGTACTTTCTCTGCTAGTTCACCTGTAAGTTCAGGCATGTCTTCAGGATTGCCAAACATTGCTGGGCTTGGAGTGTTTGGATTATCCATTGTTAATCCAGGAGCGTCTGGATCGTCTGACATATCTAGGCTTGCTCCGTTAAAATTATCAACATCTTTACTGGCAATAACTACTGACAATTCACCAAATTCTATTCTTTTATCATCTGGTCTTGCCTGATCTAAGTCAAGGAAACTTAAGTCATAAGTATATTGATTTCCCTGGACACCATCTATTTGCAGAAATAAGGCGTAATCTTTTTCACCTGGTTCTTGCTCTCTTAATTCAAGAATTTTATCAACGGCGGTATCACCAATATTGAATTTAAATTCATCAGTCATATACTTAATATTAGTAAGCTCAAGATATGTGTAAATAAATATGAAGAAACTATTACTTGTTATTCCAGAAAATAGCTACAAATCAAACGATTTTGTTACATCAGCTGAAAAACTAGATCTTGATTTCTTAGTAATTACAGATAGCCAGCAGGTTTCCGATCAATTCTCAGATACGGTAATAATTCATAGTTTTGATAAGGAATTAGAGAATGATGTAAAAGAAAAACTTCAAGATGTAACTCATATACTTCCAGTAGACCATAGTGCTCTTAAATTTTCTGCATATCTTGTAGATTTATTGAACGCTAAAGGTAATAACACTAAATCAATTAATACTGCCATGAACAAATTCGAATCAAGAAATATATTTAATTCAATATCTAATATAAAAATTCAAAATGCAATTGTGGAAAAAATTGAAGATATAGAGCTATTTATAAATGAAAATGGAACCTCTGTGTTAAAACCTATTTATGGCACAGCCAGTAAAAGTGTTATAAAAATTAATAGTTTTAAAGAAAACAAAGCTGCGGTAGAAAAATTAATGCAAGACTGTTCAGATCAGGATTTAATTATCGAAGAATTTGTCGATGGAAGTGAGTATGCATTAGAAGGAAATTTAATTAATTCTGAATTAAATAAAATAGTCATATTTGATAAGCCAATTAATTACAAAGAGCCTTACTTCGAAGAATCTATATATATTGCTCCAACAGAAATTCCAGATAAAACTCAAAAAGAAATAATTTATTTAATTGGAAAAGCTTGTAAAGAATTAGGTCTTGAAAATGGACCAGTACACGTTGAATTTAAAATACATAATAACGAGATATTCATAATTGAGATTAATCCAAGAATGATTGGGGGTTTATGCTCAAGATGCTTAAGTTTTGGTTTATTTAAAACCTCACTTGAAGAAATTGCACTTCACGCATTCTTAAATAATGAATTAAAGAGTATTGACCTACTCAGTAATTTTGTAGGGGTATTAATGATACCAACGCCAATATCTGGAAAATTTATATCGATCAATAAGAATGAACTTGAAAGTATACCTAATGTTTCTGGGGTTGAGATTACTGTATCTGAAAATTCAAATCTTTTAGAGCCCCCTTTTGGAGATAAATATTTAGGTTTTATTTTTTCACAGGGAGATAGCAAAGAGAAAGTAATGGATTCACTAACTTTAGCTTTGAATTTAGCCAATCCGATTATCAAATAAAGTATGATAACCTTCAATAAAATATGAAAAACGCATTAATCATTAATGGTGGTAATAACACAACAAATAGAGATCAAATAGGGGAATTTGATTATATTGTTGCTGTTGATTCCGGAGCTGAACATGCTTACAAATTATTTTTGAAGCCTGATTTGATTATAGGCGATCTTGATTCCATAAGTACAAAAACATATGACAGAGTAACTAAAGATAAAATTGAGATTTTAGAGTATAAAAAAGATAAAGACTATACAGATTTTGAAATTGCATTAAACCACGTAATAAATCTAAAAATTAAAGATATAACCGTAATCGGAGGTGAGTATGGGGATATTGATCACCTATTTGGAGCTTTACTTGCTATAACTAAATTACATACAGACCAAAATATTTTATGGCTTCATAGTGAACAAAAGATTCTATTTCCAAAATCTGAAAGCATAGGAATAGGTATAAAAACTAAATTTAGTGTTTTACCCTTTACAAACTTAAAAAACTTAAATATATCTGGAGCGAAATGGAATTTAGAAAATGAAAATATAGAGTTTGGTCGAACTAAAACGCTTCGAAACGTTGCAAGAAATGAGAAAATAAATATATCAGTTTCTGAAGGAAAGTTTTGTTTAATTATTAATAGTTAGGACCTAGGCAAGTCTTTCCATGCCTTGTCTTTATCTAGCTTCGGTTCGCTAGGAAGACCGAGAACTCTTTCAGCAATGATATTTCTCATTATTTCTGATGTACCACCCTCTATGGAGTTCGCACGAGATCTTAAAAATAAACTTTGTGTATCTGTAAATCCATAAGAATCATTATCAAAATTTAATTCAGGTTGAGACAGCTCATATCCTCTTGGAAATAACAATCCATCATTTCCTAACATTTCCATACCAAATTCATAAGAAGATTTGTTAATTTCGGCCTCGTGAAGCTTACTTGTAGAGCCTTCAGGACCAGGCGTTCCCTTCTCTCTTAATTCTGAAGCTCTCATGTTCGTAAGGCGAACAGCTTCTTGCTGAATCCATAAATCAACAAGCTTGTCCTTAACAACAGGGTCATCTAGGTTTCTGTCTTTCCAAAGTTGTACAAGGTGCCCAGGAGCTCCACTTCCTCTTTGTCTTACGTTACCACCAATAGCAACTCTTTCATTCATCAATATGGCTAGTGAAACTCTCCAGCCATCACCCACTTCTCCTAAAACGTTCTCTTTTGGGATTTTTACATCTGTAAAATAAACTTCATTGAACTCTGCTTCTCCAGTAATTTGTCTTAATGGCCTTACTTCAACACCCTCTGATTCCATATCTACTATAAAAAATGTTAACCCACGGTGTTTTGGAACATCAGGATCTGTTCTTGTAACAAGTAAGCCCCATTTAGATAAGTGACCTAATGTAGTCCAAACTTTTTGACCATTAACAATGTAACCATCACCGTCATCTACTGCTTTTGTTGAAAGGCTTGCTAAATCTGAACCAGACCCTGGCTCAGAAAATAATTGACACCAGATTTCATCAGCAGTGAACATGGGTCTTAAATATTTATCAATTTGCTCCTGAGTTCCATACTCCTTAATTGTTGGAGCACCCATCCCAATACCAAGTAAATTGGCTATCCGATTACTGGTTGAAATTCCTTCATTTCGAAGGGTTTCATTCACAAGTAATTGAAACTTTGGATTTACGTTTAAACCACCAGAGCCTTCTGGAAAATGAACCCAAGCTAAACCTAAATCAAATTGTTTTCCCCAAAAATCTTTAATATCTTGATTTTCTTCTCTGAATGAAATTAATTCTTTAAGTCTATCTTTAACTAACTCTTCTGCGTCAGCTGGTTTTGTTTCAATTTTTACCATATTGAATTATACACCGATCACTCGTTAGAGCTATTTCCTTGTAAAGCTTTCATTATCAACATATTTTCATCATCATTACTTAAAGGATAGGTTCCATCTGTAATAGTTCTTATTTCATCAATGTTGTTGGCAATGTCTTCTGCAGTTGCTTGTTGGTTAACGTAACCTTCATGTGTAATTATCCCAATTCTTGCAAATCTACCTGCAGCAACCCCATATATTTCATGGGTTGGTTCACAGGCTTCAGACGCAAGATAGGTAACTAATGGTGTGACAAGCTCAGGAGTCATGAATTTACCAACATCTTCAGGGATAAGTCCTTCCGTCATCCTTGTGTAAGCAGTAGGAGCTATAACATTAACCTTGATATTGTATTTAGCTCCCTCAATCGCTAAGACATTAGTTAAACCAACTATACCCATTTTTGCTGCACCATAATTTGCCTGACCAAAATTCCCAAATAAACCCGATGGAGAGGCAACATTTACAATTCTTCCATAATTGTTTTCCTTCATTATTTTGAATGCAGGATGAGTTACATAAAATGTTCCTTTTAGATGTACATCAATAATCAACAAAAATTCTTCCTCTGTCATATTTGCGAAACTTCTATCTCTCAATATCCCAGCATTATTAATAACAGCATCAACAGTTCCAAAATTATCTACTGCAGTTTGAACTATTGACTCTCCACCATCTTTTGAAGCAACAGAATCATAATTTGCAACAGCTTCTCCACCATTTTTGATAATCTCATTAACAACATCGTCTGCTGGGGAATTACCTGAACCAGAACCGTCAACAGCACCTCCCAAGTCATTGACTACAACTTTTGCACCTCTTTTACCGAGTTCCAGCGCATATGCTTTACCTAAACCATTACCGGCACCTGTAACAATCGCTACTCTGTTTTCAAAATTAACATCTGACATATTTAAGCCTCCTCGTACATTGATTCAATTTCGTTTTTATATCTCTCAGCAATAACATTTCTTTTTAATTTCAAAGTTGGTGTTAATTCACCACTTGAGTCTGTCCATTCATTTTCAAGAAGTATAAACTTCTTTATTTGCTGAACTCTAGCAACTTTGGAATTTGCTTCATCAATCTGTTCTTGTATTGCATCGATAACTTTAGAATTTTTTGACATATCACTAATGTTATATTCAACTCCATTTTCTTCTGCCCATTTTTCAGCACCACCATCGCCATCAAGAACAATTAATGCTGATAAGAATTTTTTACCATCTCCAACAATACAAATTTGACCTACAAGTGTATGAGGCTTTACATGATCTTCAATTTCAACAGGTGCTATATTTTTTCCACCTGATGTTATAAGTATTTCTTTTTTTCTTCCAACGATTTTCACATATCCATTATCATCGATTTCTGCAAGATCACCGGTGTGTAACCATCCATCTGAATCAAAAGTTTCTTTTGTCTCATCATCAAGTTTGTAATACCCTTTAGCAACATGTTTACCCTTTATACAAAGTTCACCATCATCAAGGACTTTTACTTCAGTACCTGCAAGGGGTATTCCAACCTTTCCGATTGGATTTAATACCTCGGGAATAGGGACATTATTAGACTTAAACATACTCTCAACATAATTAATGGCATGATTTGGAATGCCTATTGTTGCAGGACCTGTGTCTTCTGTCATTCCATAGATTTCTGTAACATCAATATGTATTGCATGAAACCACTTATGAACCTCTGGGTTCATTGGTGCTGCAGCAGTTGCAAATATTTCAGTATTACTTAATCCCAAACCCTCTTTGAAAGATCTCTCAAATACAAGTCTTTTGAATACTGCATCTTTAATTCTTACTCCAAGAGGAGGTGTTTCACCTCTTTGCTCATATTCAACTCTTTCTAGACCGTTATCAATTGCTTTTAGCGCAAGATCTTTTTTATCAGATTCATTAATTTTGTTTAGTAGACCAGATTGAAATCTTTCCCAAACTCTAGGTACAGCTAAAAAGATAGAGGGTTTAATTGTAGGTAATGCTTTTGCCATATCTTCTAACACTGGAACTGGAAATATCTGACCTCTTCTATAAATTGACTGGTAGTGGTCACCAAGTCTCGCAGCTATATGAGCCATAGGCAAATAGGATACAATTCTTGGATTAGTTGAAAGCTGTACTGTTTCGGCAAAGAGACTTTGAGCAGTCCACAATACGTTTTCGTGAGTTATCATCACACCCTTTGGATTTCCAGTTGTTCCTGAAGTAAATATCAAACAAGCCAAAGAATCAGGGCTGACGGATGAAATTGCTTCATCAAGTTTCGATCTATCTGTAGAATTAATATCCTTACCTTTTTGAATTAAATCCGAAAAACTTAAAACATAATCGAGATCTTTATAGTCTTCGAAATCTTCTATCATTATCAAGTACTTCAAGTTTGGAGAATTCTTTTTTGCTTCATTAACTTCATCAAACAATTCGGCATTTCCAACAAATGCTATCTTCGCATCAAGTAAATTAGCAATATACTCTATCTGCCCAGATTTAAGTTGTTTATATATAGTTGAAGGTGTTCCTCCTGCATGCATAATTGCGAGATCAGATATGAAATGTTCTTTTGTATTGTCACTAACAATAAATCCATTTTCACCTGCACTAAAACCAATATCAATGAGGCCGGACGCTAAATTATGGACCATCTCCCTATATTCAGACCATGAAGTTGAGTTCCAACCAGAATATTCATCATTAATTGGGGTATTTAATGCTGGATAATCAGGATAATCATCAGCATTCTGATTAAAAAAGTCAATTATTGTTTTTCCATCTACAACGCTTGTAACTGAAGATTCCCTGTTTTTCATGAATTCATGAATATTTGTCATATCACTCCGCTCTTTTTATATAAATTTTAATAATCAAATTAAAAATTCTCTAATCTATATCTAAAATTGTTGTTCAACATTAGCCCAAACACCATTATTTTGATAAGAATCTAATGTGCACATTACATCTAATACATGAAAGGGTAAATTTACATTTTCTCTCGAAATATTATTTTTAGTTATGCTTTTAACCATTTCAACTACACCAAGTCCTCTATAGTAATTATTTTCATTATCAACAGGTTTATAAATACTTTCCCATTCATAAGTATCCTTATTAAATATTGAAATTTCACCATCATAATTGTTAGGGTCCGCAAGTTTTAAAGAAGAGTTTTCACCATATATTTCTAATTTAGGATCATATGGTTTCCACACATCAAAACTTACTTGAAAATCTACAACAATATCAGTCTCAAACTTTAATAAAGCAAAATAATGTGTATCAATATCTACCTTAATCTCGCTGTAGTCAACATCTGGATTTTCAACTTTACGTTTGTCGAATGTTTTTTGTGAATAAGATATCACCTTCTCTACATTTCCAAATATCTTGATTAAAGATGTTAAATAATATGGCCCCATATCAAATAATGGACCTCCTCCACGTTTATAATAAAAATTTGGATCAGGATGCCAACCTTCAACTCCATGACTTGTAAAACTAGCAGAGCCTCCAATAATTTTTCCGATTTTATTTGAAGATATTATTTGTTGAGCTTCCTTGAATGCTGGACCAAGATATGTGTCTGGTGCAGAAAATAAATAAACATTATTTTTTTTCATTGTAGAATATAGTTTTTTTCCTTCTTCAATTGTCAAGGAAACCGGCTTTTCAGAAAAAACATGCTTACCATTTTCTAATGATTTCAAAGATATGTCAAAGTGCGATGAAGGAGGAGTTAAGTTGATTATAATGTCTATATCTTTATCGTTGAGCAATGCCTCAACAGATAACGGATTTATATTATATTCTTCAGCAAAAGATTCGGATTTATTTTTATCTTTATCAGCACAAGCTATTACATTGATTTTTGTTTTATTTTCTTTTAGACCAATCATATATTGACTAGAAATTGCACCACATCCAATAATTCCGATATTCATGTTATTGTGTAGTCCAATTTATGCCCTGAATTAGTAACTTTACAACATTTTCATTTTCGAAATCTTTTAAATAATGCCCGATAGAGCAATGAAATATTTTCCCATTTCCCCATGTTTTTGTATAAGCTACGGGCATCTCTACACCATCGATCCACTGATGATATTCTTTGGTAAATTTTGTTGAAGCAATGATATTTATTGATGGATCGATATGAAGGAAGTACTGTTCAGAAAAGACTTTAAAATCCCTTATTCCGTCTACTATCTCATGATTTTTATCAATTATATTCACTTCATAATCAACAAAATTGCCTGGGTGACAAACAAACTGACTTCCTACAAGAAATTGATAGTTTGTATTATCTCTAAATGCATCAGTCATACCTCCGTGCCAACCGGCAAGTCCGACACCAGAATGAATTGCTTCTTGTAAATTTCCAATTTTTGAATTTTTAATTTCCCAATTGTTATCATCTATTTGCCCCATCGTCCAAACAGGAAGTATTACATCAAAACTTTTTAAATACTCAAGATCTGTCATAACATCAAGGTCATTAACTATATTGCTCTGAATATTGAATACTTTTATCTGTTCGCTTATAAATTCCGAAGTTTCTACAGGTTCATGCCCATCCCAGCCACCAGAAATAAAAAGTGCTTTTTTTGTCATCCTTTTATTGATCCTGCAGTAAGACCTCCAGTTATTTGCTTTTGGAAAAAAAGAAATAATACAGCTATTGGAGTAGCTGCTATTACAGAAGCTGCGGCAATACTTCCCCACTCATTACTGAAATCATCCGTAAAGACGACATTAATTCCTAATGCTACGGTGTATAAATTAGTATCCTTAAGAAATACAGCAGCAAGTATATAGTCTGAATATATACCTATAAACGTGAGAACAAATAGAACAACTATGATTGGTCTTGCTAATGGTGCAACAATTCTGAAAAATATTTGCGAATCGGAAGCACCATCAACCTTTGCTGCTTCATCTAATGATTCAGGAATTGTATCCATAAACCCTTTTATCAACCATGAATTAAAACCTATTGATCCACCAAGATAAACACAAATAAGTCCAAAATGAGTTCCTAAGCCCATAAAGGGAGCAATATCGCTAATTTGAAAAAATAGTAAATAAATTGCGACAAATGCAAGAAATGCTGGAAACATTTGAATAAGTACAAGAGTAATTAGGCCTACTCTACGGCCTCTAAATTTTAATCTGGCAAATGCATAGCCCGCAAAGGTACCTAAAAGAACATTAAAAAAACCAGCTAATGAAGCAATTTTATATGTATTAAAAAGCCACTTAAAGTATGGAACAAGTGGATCTCCATACAAGGATTGAAAATGCTTCAAAGTAAAACTATCTGGAATTAGTTTAGAGTTTTCCAAATTTGGAAAATCTGCAAAAGAATTAGCTACTACATATAGTATTGGATACATTGAAAATACTACGAAAGTTAAACCAACTAAATGTCTCCATCCATATTCTTTTAACCAAGTTGATAATTTATATATTTCCATAAACACGCTCTAATCTTTTTGAGTATCTAAATGAAATAGCTGAAATAATTAGTACAAGAAAAAATATTATTGTTGTTACAGCAGCAGCAAGACCGAACTGCACACCCCTGCCACCAGATACAGCTAAATTATATGTAAAAGAAATAAGTATATCAGTGTATCCAACGGAAACGTCGGCTCCGACAATAGGAGGTCCTCCTCCTGTAAGCAAAAATATTAGAGTGAAATTATTAAAATTATAAGCAAACGCTCCTATTAAAAGTGGCGATATTGACACTAACAATAATGGAAAAGTTATCTTAAAAAAAGATTGTCTGGGAGTAGCACCATCAACCTTAGAAGCTTCAATTAATTCATTTGGAATTGACTGCAACGCACCTGTAACAATTAAAAACATATAAGGAAACCCAAGCCAAGTGTTGACCAATAAAACTGCTGCTTTGGAACTTCCTTCCGTTCTGAACCATCTAATTGGTTCAATATTAAATAATTGGTAAAAAGGATCAAGCCAATCATTTACAAGCCCAAAATCTGGATTTAGTAATCCCCTAAAAACGAGTATTGAAATAAAGGCAGGTATTGCATAAGGAATTATATATATAGATCTATAAATTTTTTGAAATCTAACTTTTTCATTATTAAGTGTTGTCGCCAAAAGAAGACCAACAATAAATGCAAGGACAACCGAGAGAAAAGCAAATTGGAAAGTCCATTCTGTGACTGTACTTAAAGGGCCTCTAAATCGATCATCATTAATAATTCTATGATAATTTTCTGTACCAACATTAATTCTCCAACCTGGATCTACCAATTCACCACCACAAACAAAATTTCCACGGTCTCCAAGAGTACAGGCAACATTTTTTCTGTTGTCATATAAAATTTCAGAATCTTGATCGTATGTGTATTTTTGCTGTGATGAAAATATTCTTCCGCTTGAAGCACCAAAGACAGAGATATTGTAAAGTTTAATTCTTGTATTTTTATCAATTAATATTGAAAGATCTTGTAATGTACTGGAGTTTGCAATTTGTTCTTTACCCGATAATAAATAAAGTGATTCAGGAATAGTAATATTGTTGTTTGAATCTTTAAAAGAAGGTTCATGAGTCGCATATTCAATATCTTCAAATTGATCTGAAGTAACTGCTTTTCCAAACAATAAATTGTCTTGATCAAAGTCTGCAAGAAAGAAATAATCTAAATTTGAATCTTGCATAACATATAAATCAAACTCAACTCCCTTTTGCTCATCTGTGGAATAAGTTAAATCCTCTAGACGTTCTATGACTTGAGTTTTAGTTAATATATGACCAGTTTGCCAGTTTGTAAATGAAACATAAAAATTGTATCCAGCAGGAAATAAAACAAAAGAAATCAGAAATATAAATCCAGGAGTAATCCACTTTAAAGGTTTTAATCTATTTGTTATATAAGTAATGTTGATTAGGAAAGTGATAATACCAATGATTAACAGAAGAAACCAAGATTCATAAGTTATTGCTAAGGGAACAACATAAAACATTAAAGCATTGAAAATGCCGAGTAAAATATACTTCAAAATTGTCGAAGTTTTCATCTATATATAAATATATCACAAAAAAATCGGGGCTCTTCTAGAGCCCCGATTTAAATAATAATTTTATAAATTATCCGCCAGCAATGGCATCTCTTACTTGCTGAGCTGCTAATTTCATAGCGTCAGAAGCAGAATCAACAGTTACACCTGTATCTTCATTAGTGCCATAATTTTGATCTCTAATAATTAAAAGAGCGTCTCCAACTGGTCCCCAAACGCTTCCCATTTCTGGAATGTTAGGCATTGGGATTCCATTTGATGCACTTGCTGCAAATTGTGCTGCAATTGGATCTTCATTTTCAACTATTGCAAACAATGATTTTGTTGCAGGTAGTCTTGGATCTTCTGCATACATAGCTGCTTGAACATCAACAGTAGAAAAAAAGTCAAGTATAAAGCTTTGCGCTAAAACTTTATTTTCACTAAAGGCTGATATAAACATGCCTCTGACTCCAACGAATGGAGTTGCAGCATTGCCATCAAATGTTGGAATTAACCCAACACCATAATTAACAGCAGCAGCATCATTTCTAGCCCAAGGTCCAGTCATCCAAAATAAAGATTTTTCTTCTTGGAAGGCAGACATAGAGCCACCATAGTCTGTAGAAGCAACCGTTCCATTTTTAACTAATGAATCAAGAAACTCTGCAGAAGCTAATGCGCTCGCATTGTCTAATCCAACATCTGAAGGGTCAAAACCTCCGTCAAATTTAAAAATATATCCACCGTCAGATTGAACGAATGGGATATTGTGGTAAGCGTCTCCGCCTCCACCACCACCTGGTGCTGCAACACAGAGTTCAGTACCTGCAGCGTCACATGCTGCCTTCACTTCTTCCCATGTTGATGGAACACCATCGACTAAATCTGAATTGTAAAACATTGCTATAGCTTCAGTTGCGTATGGAAAACCATAAACTTCTCCACCAACACTAAATGCTGAGATACCAACATCAAAAATATCTGATTGGATTGAACCAAGATCAATTGGTGAAACAAGACCATTAGTCACAACTTCACCGACCATGTCATGTGGTCCAATAAAAAGGTCCGGCCCTTCGCCAGCAGGTCCTGCTGTAGAAAGATCGTCTTTTATTGCTCCAAATTCATAAATTACCACTTCAACATCTACCCCAGCTGCAGATTCATATGCACCTAGGAGAGGTTCTAAAGCAACGGCAACTTTTTCTTCAGCCCAAATCAACAACTTTTCCGGTGGTGGAGAAGTTGTAGCAGGGGCTGCAAGTGTTTCCTCTGGTGCCTCTTCTGTTGCTGGTTCTTCAACGGTTTCTTCAGTTGAACCACCACAGGCAACAAGTACCAGGGAAAGAATTAATAAAATTGCTCCAAATCGCAATTTTGTATTACTCATACACTTCCTTTCTTAATATACGTATATTCACAAAATGAACTATTTAAATTATATGATTTAATTAGAAAAATTTCTAATTGATAGAAAAATTTAGCTCTCTTTAATTATGAGTCCAAAATTATCTGCTATGTCTGTAATTTTCAATTTACCTGAATCAAGTTCAATACTGCAATCACCATAGACTATGTCGACACTATGAGCATTTGTATTCAATTCTATGTCTTTGTTGTTAAGATCCCTATTTACGATACACAAAAGTGACTCATCGTTTAAAACTCTTCTGAATATGACATAGTTATCGTCATAAGTAACCATTTCAAAGTTGCCATATCTTAGAATCGGTTGACTTGTTTTTATACTCATTAGCTCACTTGTAAACTTTAAAAGGTCTTTATTCCATTTATCTTCCGATTCCCAAGGGAATGGCTCTCTGTTCTGCGGATCATCAGCTCCACCTAGGCCAATTTCATCACCATAGTAAATTCCAGCTATACCAGGGAAAGTTGCCTGAAGAAATACAGCTCCAAACATGCCGTCAGTATTTGCTCCACAACGATTCAGGAATCTCTTTACATCGTGTGAACTAAGTAGATTTTGACACGAGGATAGGGCCTCAAAAGAGTACATCGAATATAAGTTAGCAAGAGAATTTGCGAACTCTTTGTTATCAATTCTTTTCGTAGCAAAATAGTCTGTCATAGTCTCTCTAAAGGAATAGTTCATTGTCCCATCAAATCTCTCTCCTTGAAGCCATTGTGAAGTATCTCCAAATATTTCTGAAATGAGCAATATATCTTTTTTTGCACTATAGGCAACATCTCTGAAGTCTTTCCAAAATGAAAAATCTAACTCTTTTGCAACATCCATTCGCCAACCATCTATATCAAAATTTTTAATCCAATGTTCTGTAACATCCAGTGCCCACTGTCTAGCACCATCATTTTTGAAGTTTATTTTTGGCATGTCAGGGACACCCCACCATGCTTTGAATGTTGGTTCTATAATTGGGCCATCATCATCAACAACTTCAACTGGAACTTTTGTTTCTTTAAAGGTCTTCTCAAGGTATGTTTTATATTCTTCAGCATTACCATCCCATCCTACTTTGTAAGTATTCGCGTATAAGTGTGGTCTATGTAAAAAACGAACGGGATAATCAAATACAGTAAACCACTCTTTATATTCTGATTTTTCACCTTTTTCAACAATATCTTGAAAGGCAAAATGTCTTGGATGAACATGATTTAAAGAGCAATCTAATACAACTTTCATATTTCTGTTATGAGCTTCTTTGATAAGATCCTTTAATGCTTCATCACCCCCAAAAGTGTCATCAACTTTAAAATGATCCCAAGCATCATATTTATGCGTACTTGAAGATAAAAATATAGGATTCAAATAAATTATATTTACACCTAAGTCTTTAATATAATCTATTTTTTCTGTAACTCCGTGAAGATCGCCACCGTGAAAATCTAATCTTGTTGGAGTACTTTCCCAAGGAATAGCATTTTCAGGAGTAATTTCATCATTTCCATTCCTAAAGCGTTCAGGGAATATCTGATACATGACACCTCCATAAACCCAATCAGGAATGGTGTGTCGAGGAAAGTCCTCTGAGCTGTAAATCCATTTTTCTGAAGGAGAAATAAAATTAGCTACCCCACTTGTTCCAAAATAAATATTTAACTCATCTTCTGTTTGAGCTGCAAAACTAAACTTTGAGACTGTAGTTCTAAAATTAAAATTTAAATTCCAAAACTTAAATCTATCTGTTTCAGCATACATTTCAAGCTCTAATGGTCTTAAGTCATCATCCTCAACTAGAAGCCAAACCTTTGCTATCTTTGGCTCACTGTGGATTCTAAGATTTACGGTACCGTCTGCTGAAATTGAAAAAAACTTTTTATCATTAAAGTCAAAACGAAAATCATAATGGCCTAGATGTACATCCCCTTCAAAAAATTCAAGTTTTTGAGCTTCATCTTTATCTGTAAATTCTACTGAGTGTCTTTCAACCATAAATGTATTTCCGAATAAGTATTGTACTATATACTTTAGTTGAAAGGATTGAATTGGATATCAAAAAATCATCTGGATTAATAATGCACCCAACTGCTTTACCTTCAAAGTATGGAATTGGTGATTTTGGTAATACATCGAAAGAGTTTATAGATTTTCTAGAGGAAACATCTACAAATATATGGCAGGTACTTCCATTAGGACTTACTAGCCTTGATGAATTTTCACCATATTCAAGTCCGTCATCAATTTTGGGAAACAGATATTTAATTGATATTGAACAATTGGATGGCTTTGATAACAAGAATTATAATGTAGAGAATTTCTCAAAAGAATACGTTGAATATAAAAAAGTATATGATTTCAAAGATTTAGTCTTTAAAGACTTATCTCAGACTATAAATCCAGATGATGAAATTTATTCAAATTTTTTAAATGAAGAATTAATTAAACAACATATTACTTTCTTAGTATTAAAAGATCTTAACCAAACAGTATGGACTAGTTGGGATAACGAATACAACGAATATAGTGAAAAATTATTTGAAAAATTGTTAAAAGATGAATCTCATTTAATGAATTTTCATATTTTTACACAATATGAATTCTTTAAACAATGGAATGATTTAAAAAAATATGCCAATGAAAAAAAAATAAGTATTCTTGGTGATATTCCAATTTATGTTAACCATGATTCAGCAGATGTATGGTTAAATAAAGAAATTTTTGAGTTAGACCAAAGTGGTGAAATGGAATTTATTTCTGGTGCAGTTCCTGATAGTTTTAACCAACAAGGACAGGTATGGGGTAATGCTTTATATAAATGGGATAACCATAAATCTAGCAACTTTAAATACTGGAAAGAAAAGTTAAACAAATCTCTAGATCTTTACGATTATTTAAGAGTTGATCATTTCGTAGGATTCTTTAAATTCTGGGCAATTCCGACAGGAGAATCTGCACTTAATGGGCACTGGAGAGAGGGGCCTCGACATGACTTTTTTGAATCTATTTCTCAAGATGTTGATTTAACGAAATTACTTGCTGAAGATCTTGGTGTAATTTTAAAAGAAACGAAAGAGATATTAACTAAATACAACATACCAGGTATGAAGGTGCTTCAACAAAGAATACCTGATGATGTTGATGACCTACCATTTCAAGGAGATTCAGAAATCATAGATAAAGCAACTTTATTTGAGGAAGCTTCTGATGATTATTTTGAGGAAACTCATCCAGTTGAATGGGATTATAATCTAGCAGCTTACACAGGAACTCATGACAGTCCTACAACTCAAGAGTGGTTTGATGAAGTTAATGAGTCAAAATATGAAAATTACAAAGGATATACCAAAACCCTAAAAAATTCTTTTAACAATGATGTTTGGGATTTCATTGCTTTAGTTTGGGAGTCTAATTCCCAATTAGCAATTACAACAACTCAAGATTTATTAAAACTGGATTCTAAAGCACGTTTTAATATTCCTGGAACATCAGAAAACAACTGGATATGGAGACTTGAAAATTTGAAAAATTTAGAGCCAGTTAAGGAAGATCTTAAAACACTTAATAAAGCAACAAATAGGGCTTAGTTACTCTCTCTTATATAATCAATTACGATTTGAGCTTGTTCTTCTGTAATTCGAACTGCAGGCATAGACCCTTTTCCTTTTAAAATAGTTTGAAGCCAATATGAATCGGGTTTTTTAAGTACGTTTGCCATTTTAAGACTCGGTCCTACTCTACCTGAGAAATCTTCTTGGTGGCAAGCTGAACATCTTGCTGTGTAAATCTCTTTACCAGTCGTAAGCTCTACAGTTTCTTGAGCTCCACACGCAATAAATAAAAAAAGAAACAATACGATTGCTTTTTTCATGCTTATTCTTCTTCTAGACCAGTTTTAAACTCTCTAGTTGATTTACCTAAGGATCTTGCCAAACCCGGGAGTCTCTTTGCTCCAAAAAGTAACAATAAAATCGATAAAATTATAAGTAATTCAGGTAGTCCTAATCTCATAATTTAATTTTAACTTAATCTATTCTTTATTATCTTCTAAAGATTTCTTTTGTAAAAAATTGATTATTACATATCCAAATATTGTAAAAACAATAAAGAATATAATTTCTTCAACATTGGTAGCGTTTGGTAGTTCAGGTCTTGTTACAACCGCCTCTAATTGACCTTCACTGTTTACTCTTGATTCAAGAACATTTCTAAATGGCCATATCTTTATAAGAGAGCCAATAAGAAATCCGGAAAGTAGAGATAATATTTCATTCTTAAAATTTGTAAACATAAATGATAAAACTCTACTAAAAATAATTAAGCCTAAAATACAACCAAGAGCAAAGATTGACAAAATTTGTAAATCAAAACTTTTAATTGCATTAATAATAAATTCATACTTTGAAAGAAGTAACAAAATAAACGAACCACTTATTCCTGGGAGAATAGTTGCGGTGATTGCTATAGAGCCTGATAAAAATACAAAAATAGGTGTTTCTGGAGTTGAAGCTGGAGAAAGAAATGAAATAAGTCCTGCAACAACTATTCCTATAACTAGGAAAACAAAATTTTTATTTGTAAGTTTTTCAACTTGATTAAGAATCATAAAGGCTGATGCAAGTACTAATCCAAAAAATAATCCCCAAATCTTATATTCATGATTAGAAAGTAAATAACTAATTAAATTAGCTAACAAAAAAACAGCTGCTGTTATTCCTAGATAAATCGTTAAAAGAAAATTACCATTTAGTTTTTTCCAAAAATCTTTAACGCCAGTTTTAAATAGTGTCTGAAATAAAGAAAAATTAATATTTTTAATTGATTCAATAAGCTCCTCATAAATACCTGTTATAAGAGCAATAGTTCCTCCAGAAACACCTGGAACAATATCTGCAGCGCCCATCGCAACACCTTTAAAGAAAAGACCAATTCTCTCTTTCAATTTAAGCCTCTGTCGATTTTGGAGAAAAAATTCTATAGAAAATTGGTGAGATTGTTGCAGTTAGTACAGCAAGCAATATAATTTGCTGCTCCAACGCTTTTGAAATAAGTTCCAGTTCTACACCAATCTCAGCCATAGCAATAATTAAGCTAAATCTTGCAGCTAATAAAAAACCGCCAGCTACTAATTGTCTAAATTTTATTTTTGAAAATATAAGAAATAGTGAGGGCACAATTTTAACAATGAGTGCAATTCCTAAAAGACTCAACACCTGAATATAAAATTCTGTATTTTTAAAAACTTCAATATCGTAATTTAATCCAATATTTATAAAGAATATTGGAATGAGGAATCCATAGGAAAAACCTTTCAGGCTGTTTTCTAAACTTCCTCTATTTGGAAAAGTAAAGGCAAATAAAGTTCCTGCAAGAAAAGCACCTAAGATATATTCAATATCGAACAACACAGCAACACCAACTAAAGTCAGCATTAAAGCTATTGAGCTTCTAATGCCCATCTCCTCTGGGTCATTACCATCAAACATTCTGGAAAATATTTGTGGGTTCCACCAAGCAACCCTTCGAATAATTCTAAGAATTAAAATTACAATTAAGAAATACAAAATGACATTTAAGTTAGATATAGAAAATCCTTCAGAGTGTTGTAAAGATGCAAAAACTGTTACTCCAATCAAAGTAAATATGTCAGCTATCAAAGCAGACATAAAAAGTGACTGACCATAATTAGTTTTGATCGTATCATCGCTTCTCAAGACAGTTATAACAATATCAACACTTGTAGTACAAAGTACAAGTGCCAAAAATATTGGATAATCTAAAGTAATTATCAAATAGAAAGATGTTGCAACAGTAGCAACATAGATTGCAAGAGGTATCGATAAAGTTTTCAAACCTTTTTCTCTGAATGTGTCTAGTTCAATTTCAAACCCAGACAGAAACATTAACAACATAAATCCAAATATTGCCAACCCAGATATAAATTCTGAAATCTTGACTATTCCCAAAACTGGCCCAACTAGTATTCCATATGCAATTTCTAAAACGATACTTGGAATGCTTATTCTTTGTGCAATAAGTGGCAATAAAAAAGCACCTAAAGAAATAATTACAAGAGATAAAGCGTCAAAGTTTTCCATTAATTAGGTATATATAAAACTGAAGATTTTGCATTCTGAAGAATAAACTCTGCAATCTTTTTACCTTGCCAATTGGACTGACTAGTTTGACTAACAATTGAAAGATCAATTTTATCCGTGAAAGAAGAAAAGACTTTTGCTTCATTTCCTTCAGCATTGACAATCTCACACTGTACTTCATTAGATAATGCTAAATCTTGAATTCTTTCTGTGTTTTTATTTGATGTTGATGTATGTTCTGGTTGAAGAAACTTTGGTTGAGATATGTTTAAAGCTGTAACATCTGCAGATAAAGCTGAGGCTAAATCAAATGCTACATTGACAGGACTATTATCACTAAAATCATCACTGACAAGTATTCCTATTTTTTTATATGGGAATGAAGATCTCGAAAACAACAAAGGAATACTGTTTTTATTTGAAAAATTAATATATGTTTTTAATTTTGATTTTGTAATTTCTTTTTCATCAAATGGTATCAATATAGTTCCTATAGAGAATGAATCTTTATTGCTCTCAATTTCTTTAAGTAAAGATTTTTGTACATTATATAATTCAAAATCTTGATCCTTCATGATCGCTTTATATGTATCTGTTTGATCTTCCTTTTGATCAGGAAATATATCACCTGAGGTTAGAATTTCTAATTTATCTGCTTTTGTATTTCTAATGAAATATTCTGCTTCAGAAAGATTTTTTAATTCATCTTCATTCTTTAGGAATACGGCAACATTTTTACCAAACTCAAGTGGAAATCTTGATTCAGAACCAGAAAATAAATTTACAACATTTGAGAAAGCTCCTGATTGTAAAACTATTGTTACAAGATCACCCGTCTCAAGCTCAGTATCACCATGAGGAATAACAACATTTCCTTTTCTTAACAGTGCTCCAACTATAAAAAAATCAGAACCTATATCTTTTAGTTTTTTTCCTCTTGCAGGACTATCTGAGTTAATTTCAAGTTCAATCGCCTCTGCTCTACCACCAGCAAATGCCTGGGAGACTACTCTTCTTGGTTCAAGTATGTGTTCTAATCTTCTTCCTATTAATACATCTGGGTCTACAACCTCAACATCTAAATCCTTGTATTGCTGAGAATTTTTATCTTCATTAACAATTGAAGATAACCTGTAAATATTATTTTGTTTTGCAATTTTTAAAATTTCCAAATTCACTTCATCATCATTAGTTAGTGTTACTAAAGCACTTGCATTTTCAATACCTGCTTTTTTCAAAACAAGGGTTGAAGTCCCATCTCCTTGATATTTTTCTATTTGCCTATTTGGATTAAAATTCCTAAGTTTTTCTTGATCCATATCTATAACAGAGATGTTCCAGCCTGTGCTAATTCTATTAATGAGTTGGCGTGCCTCACCATGAGCGCCTACGATAATTACTTTCACGTGCTTATTATGCTATAAATCTGATTTTGATAAAGGACTACTTTTAAAAACTTGTTGAAAAATAAAGCCCTATTTCATTAGGTTTTTTACTTTTAAAGTTAAGTTCTCCCTTTTTAATTATTAAAAAGAAAGTGCATTACGTCTCCATCTTGTACAATATAATCTTTTCCTTCGGACCTAAGTTTGCCAGCTTCTTTGGCTCCTTTTTCTCCATTGTTTGATATGTAATCTTCATAACTTATTGTCTCAGCACGTATAAATCCTTTCTCAAAATCACCGTGAATTTTACCAGCAGCTCTTGGAGCCTTATCTCCAATATTTATCGTCCACCCTCTAACTTCTTGTGGACCTGCAGTAAAAAAAGTTTGAAGACCCAAGAGTTGATAACCTGCTTTTGCAAGCTTATCTAATCCAGATTCTTTTTGACCCATTTCTATCAGATACTCCATCTTTTCTTCAATTTCTAATTTAGATATTTGTTCTTCAATGTTTGCGCATATAACTACAACTTCAGAATTGTCTTTTTTTGCATAATTTAGAATGCTTTCAAGATGTGGATTATTTTCAAATCCATCATCATTTACATTTGCTACATACAATACTGGTTTAGTAGTAAGTAATTGAAAGCTCTTTAGAATTTTTATTTCGCTATCACTAAAATTATGATTTCTGAGATTATTGCCCTCTTCAAGTGTAGGGATTATTTTCTCAAGCAAATTTTTTATTACTAATTCATCTTCTTTTCCTGATTTAGAGTTTTTTATCGCTTTATCATAAAGCTTTTCGAGAGTACTGAGGTCGGACAAAATAAGTTCTGTGTTAATGATCTCTATGTCATCAAGTGGAGACACTTTTCCAGATACGTGAACAATATCTTCATTTTCAAATGCGCGAACTAGATGTATGATTGCGTCAGTTTCTCGAATATTTGCTAAAAACTGATTTCCAAGTCCCTCTCCCTTTGAGGCACCTTCAACTAAACCAGCAATATCAACAAATTCGATAACTGTTGGAATTATTTTTTTTGGATTTACGATATCTGCTAAATTATTAAGCCTACTGTCAGATAATTGAACAATACCTACATTTGGTTCGATTGTACAAAATGGATAATTCTCGGATTCTATATCTGCTTGGGTAAGTGCATTAAATAAAGTAGATTTTCCAACATTAGGTAATCCAACAATTCCACACTTAAATCCCATAAATTTTTTCCTCTGAAGGAGAATAATCAACTTTTTTATTTATTTTTACCATGGAAGCTCCATCCGAGAAATATTTTGATTAAAGTCATATTTAAGGAGTTATATGACGGTAAAAAATAATAAAAGAACTGTTTTTGGATGGGCAATGTATGATTGGGCAAATTCAGCTTATTCAACCACTACAGTTGGTGCTTTAATGCCAGCATATTTTGCTGCAGTAGTTGTGGGAGAAGATGGATGGAATTTCGGCGGTACTAACTATTTAGCAGATGAAATATGGGGTTATGCAACCGGAATTGTAATATTTATATTCTTTTTAATAATGCCTGTATTTGGTGCAATGGCAGATATGTCAGGCTCAAAAATGAAGTTTCTTAGAATTTTTGCTTATGGTGGTTCAGTTTTTGCAACAGTAATGTTTTTTCTTACTGCCGGAGATGTTTGGCTTACACTTTTTCTTTATCTTGGAGCACAATTTGGATTTGTAGGTTCACTTGTATTTAATGATGGTTTGCTTCGTGATATAACAACAGAAGATACAATTGATCAGGTATCTACAAGAGGATATGCGCTGGGTTATATTGGCGGTGGTCTTCAACTAATATTTGCTTTTGTGATTGTTTTATTTGGTCCAGATTTATTGGGTATTGATACAGGATTAGCTACAAGAATTGCAATTGCAACAGCAGGAATTTGGTGGGCAGGATTTTCGTACTTCAGTTTTTCAAGAATAGAAGTTGATGAATCTCCCAAAGATTTAGAGCCTGGTGTGACTTACTTTAATGCCGGGTGGAACAGTGTCAGAGAAACCTTAAGAAAAGTAAGAAGATTTCCTCAATTGCTTACATTTTTAATTGCTTATATGTTTTATTGGGATGGAGCCCAAACAATAATTAATATGGCAGGTGTATTTAGTGTTTCAGTACTAAAACTTACAACACAGGATGTATTAATAGTGTTTGTAATCGTTCAATTTGTAGCATTTTTAGGAGCAGTAATTGCAGGTAGAGTTTCTAACTCTATAGGTCCAAAAAAGACAGTCTTAGGTTGTATTGTTTTGTTTTTCTTAGCTGGAAATGGTGGAGCTTTCTTACCAGAGGAACAACTTTTACCAGTAATTGGACTGGGCACAATTATAGGATTAGGAATGGGTGGGATTCAAGCATTGAGTAGAAGTATGTATGCAATGATGATTCCAGATAATGCACAGTCAGAATTTATGGGTTTCTTCTCAGTAATCTCAAAATTTGCCGCAATGTGGGGTCCATTGATCTATGCAGCTGTAAGCCAATCTACAGGTTCTGGTAGAAATTCTCTTCAAGTAATTTCATTGGTATTTGTGGTTGGATTTGTACTATTGATGAGAACTGAACCAGAAAAATTAAGAATTACACCTGAGGAATGGGCTGCTAGCTAATCAATTTTGCTAAATTTGAATATAAGCCTGAAACAGTGACTGGACCTATTCCACCAGGATACGGAGCTCTTCCTATTAAATAATTATCTAAATCAGAGGTGTCAATATCTCCATATGATTTACCATCAACGATAGAAATTCCAACATCAATTACATAAGAACCTTCATTAAAATAAGATTTATCAAATATTTTTGTTTTTCCAACAGCAGATATAAAAATATCTGCATTGGATATAAATTCTTTGGGATTTGAAGTTTTACTATGAATTACAGATACGTTTCCATTATATTTCTTTGAACTCAGAATTTTTGAAAGAGGAGAGGTTACTAGCCTTGATCGTCCAGCAATAACTATGTTTTTGTCTTCTGTTTCTATTTCATAGTGTGACAGTAACTCAAGAATTGCTAATGATGTGGCAGGAATAATATTTAAATTTTCAGAATAAAGCCTACCCAAATTAAAAGTAGTAAGGCCATCGACATCTATTTCACTTGGTATTAAATCAATTACTTTTTCAACATTCAAATGTTTTGGTAGTGGAAGCTGTACAATCATTCCTTGAGATGATTCAGAATATTTAGAGATAGTATCTTCTAATTCACTTTCTGATGTACTCTCTTTTAATTTTATCCAATTAAAATCTACTCCTAATTCCTTAGCTTTTTTTTCTTTTACAGATACATAAAGAAGTGATGCAGGATTTTCACCGACAGTAATTGCTGTTAATACTGGAGATTTATCATTTTGTGTTGTGTAATTTTCAAAAATTGTTTTACTTTTAAAGTCAAGGTTTTCAGCAACAGGTTTACCATATAAGATTTGTGACATAAATTAAGTTTAATAAATCACTTGGTTAGTTTATAAATTATTTCGTTAAAATGACATTTGGAGATAAATGTGGAAATTTCAAAATTAAATAACAATATTACGCCTTCTGGAACAATGGCAATATCAAACAAGGCTAGAATTCTAAAGGAACAAGGAAAGCCTGTAATTGGCTTTGGTGCAGGTGAACCTGATTTCCCAACACCTTCACATGTTATAGAGGAAGTAAAAATTGCATCGGAAAATCCAACATATCATAAGTACACAGCAGTTGGTGGATTACCGATTTTACGAGATGAAATTTCTAGAACAACAAGTGAATACTCAAATTTTGAAGTTAACCCAGATAATGTAGTTGTAACAAATGGAGGAAAACAAGCAATACTTACAACATTTATGTCACTGCTTGATCCTGGAGATGAAGTATTAATACCTTCACCATATTGGACAACATATCCTGAAGCAGTAAAAATTTCAGGTGGGGAGCCAGTAATTGTTAATACAGATTTTGAAAATGATTTCAAAGTTACAGTTGAACAACTTGAAGAGAAATTTACAGAAAAAACCAAGGTTGTTGTTTGGGTATCTCCATCGAATCCAACCGGGGTCGTCTATTCAAAAGAAGAAGCTGAAGAAATATATAACTGGGCATTTGATAAAAATATATGGATACTTTCGGATGAGCTTTACGAACATCTAGTTTATGAAGGCGTTACTTCGCCCTCTCCAGCAACTATTGATAAAAATCTGGAGAAAACAATTGTTGTGAATGGTGTTGCAAAAGCGTACTCAATGACTGGATGGAGAGTTGGTTGGATAATGGGTAATGATGATGTCATCGGTCTTTCAAAAAAAATTCAGTCTCATGCAACATCAAACGTTGCAAATATTTCGCAAGTTGCTGCATATTCAGCATTAAAAAATGGATTAGGTAGCACAAACGAAATGAAGAAAGCATTTGATAAAAGAAGAAATTATGCACTCAATTTATTTAATACTTTAGAAAATATAAGGGTTCCAAATGCAACAGGAGCTTTTTATGTTTTTCCTGATGTAAGTCATTACACAAATGGTCTTATAGATGGAGTCAGCACATCAATTGAGCTTTGCGATTGGTTATTAGAAAAATTCTACATTGCATTTGTACCTGGTGAGGTATTTGGGAAAGAAGGATTTTTACGTTGTTCTTATGCTCTAAGCGATCAAGATCTAGAGGAAGGCCTCACGAGATTTAAAGACGCTCTAGAATCAATTTAATGAACGAAATAAAGAAAAAAAGTTTATATTCTTGGTTACTTTTTGATTTAGCAAATACAGTTTATGCATTTGTAATTCCTGGTTTATATTTTTCTGTCTGGCTTGTGAGTGAACAAGGCTGGACAGATCAAGCTTTGGGTCTAGCAACTTCAGGAGCGATGATAGTTGTTGCGTTAACGGGTCCCTGGGTAGGAGCAAGAAGTGATGGTGCACAAGGAAAGAAACCATTATTATTTATTACAACTGCAATCTGCATCATAGCGACCTTCCTTCTTGGGACGTTTAATGTCAATATATCTGTTCTATTGTTCATCATTTCGTTAATTGGATTTAATCTCGGTTCGGTAGTCTACGATGCTTTACTTGTTTCAGTAAGTAATGAAGGTAACAGAGGAAAGATTTCGGGCATGGGAGTTGCGTTTGGATACATGGGATCACTTATAGGATTTGGTGTTGCATCGATCCTTCAGGAATTTGGTTATAGTTATGTAGAAATTTTTAGATCCGTAGCTATTCTTTTTTTATTATTTTCAATTCCAGCATTTTTGTTCATAGAAGAGAAAAAATTTAATATTGATAAAGTAAGTGTTAAATTTAGAGAATCTCTTTATATAGTTGTTAAGTCATGGAGACATTCCAGAGAATATAAAGGTCTTACAAGATTTCTTATTGGGAGATTTTTTTATGCAGACGCAATTAATACTTTAATCAGTGGCTTACTTGCAGTATATCTTGTTGAAGAGGCTGGACTTACCGCTGAAGACAGTCAAAATTTATTAGCCTTAGCAATAATCATCTCGATTATCGGTGGTTATGTTTACGGTAAAGCTGGAGATAAATATGGTCCAAGAAAATGCACTTTATTTAGCTTAGGTTGTTGGATGGTTTCATTAATCATTGCAGTTATTTCTACAGAGTTTGATATTGACTGGTTAATTTATGTAACTGGAGTTATTGGTGGCTTCAACATTGGTGGAATATTTGCGGTTGATAGAGTGTTTATGACAAGACTTAGTCCAAAAGAACATCTTGGTGAATTTTATGGTTTATATTCTACTGTTGGAAGATTTGCAACAATTATTGGTCCAATTTTATGGGGCTTTATTGTTAATACTTTAAATTTAGGACGAAATACTGCCATGCTGTCTCTTGTTGTACTCTTAATGATTTCATTTTTTATAATCAGAGGTGTATCTGATGAAAGCAATTTTGTGAATTAAGTTATTAGAAAAAGAAAAACCTTTTTTTCTTTTTGAATGTGTTTAATTCTTCTCGTGTATTTTTTAGTTTTTCTCTTAAAAATTGACTTTCAGCCTCTGCTTTTGCTGCCCTCTCTCTAGCTTCAGCCATTAACTTATCAGCCTCATGTAAATTTCCTAATTGATCTAAAACTTTCTTCCAAGCAGATATTGGAACGAGCATGTTTTCTTCTTCTTGAGTTTCATTTACCTCATCTACATTTTCAGTAATTTCTTCATTTTTTGTTTTCTTTTCGACTTCTGAATCAGAAACTTGGTTTTTATCGTCAGAAGAGAAGAAATTATATTTCTGCGACATTCTTTCTTCGTAACTACTCATTAATTAAAATCATCTTTCATTGTTTCCAAAGTAGGGTTTTTAAACTGAAATCCTTCTTTTAATAATTTTTGTGGAATTGCTCTTATACTATTTAAACCAAGTTGCTCACCTAGTTCCCAGCCAACAGCTAATCTCATTATTATTGGAGGTAAAGGAGGAGCAAAGAAAGCCTTGTCCATAATTTTGGCTATGGCTCTTGAAAATTCTTTTTGCTGCAAAGGTTCAGGAGCAGTTACATTAACAGCGCCATCGATATTTTCATTTTCTAAACAAAATACGAATGCTTCAGCCATGTCATAAACAGATACCCAAGAAAAATATTGCTTACCATCTCCAATTGGACCGGACAAATTTAATTTTGATATAAGTGTAAATATTTGTGTTGCGATATTTCCCTTCCCTAGAACAATTCCAGCTCTACACTTCATTACTCTTACACCCATCTTTTCAATTTCATATAATGGTTCTTCCCAGCATTCTTCTGCTACCATTTGTAAAAATTGACCACGATTAAAGGTGGTTTCTTCAGTAACTATTTCATCTCCGTGATCTCCATAAATATCATTTCCAGATGCAGTGATAAATATTTTTGGATATTTTTCACAAGATTTGTATGTATCCACAAAAAGATCAGATGCCCACTTCCTGGACCAATAAATTCTTGATTTTCTTTCTTTAGACCAACGACCACCTGCAAATGGGAGGAAGCCTAATATATCTTGGGGAGCTATACTTTCTCCAGCTAAATGGATTATTGCATCAAGTTCTTGAAATTTGTCTTTATCTATTTCCTTCTTTGCTGGGCTCCAATAAATTTCATCATCATTCTTCAGTTCTCTTCTTACAAACCTTTTAACTTCATGGCCAGAATCCTTTAAAATTTTTATTGTTTTTTTACCAATAAAACCAGAGGCGCCTGTGACCCCAACTATCATTCTTCCTCATCTCCATAAAAAAGAAAGAAATCTTCGATTAGCTTTTCAAAGTCTGAAACTGCAGTACCCATGTTTTTTGTAAAATTGACAGTAACAACATTCGATTGAATAAAAATATTTTCAATATCATTTGAGAATTGAAATATTTTCATTGCAAGTTGTGCACTAATTTCATTTGTTAATGAAGCATGGGCTATATTGTGATAAGTTTCACCGTCTTGTCCTGATAATGATCTGTTCAAGTCGAATATGACGTTTTTTCCAAATTGAGTTGTTTTTAATTCAATTTTTTGACCCATTAAAATTCACCAATCTTCATTACTCTAATAAGGTTAGTTGCTGCCTCTTTATTTGGAGGTGTACCAGCGACAATAACTACTTTATCATTTTTTATAAAATTCATCTCTTGAGTTAACCATTGATTTGCAATCCCAAACATCTCATCAGTAGTTTCCAATCTCTCTATCTTTATCTGTTCTACTCCCCATATCAAATTAAGTTGATTAAAAGTCTTTCCAACAGTTGTAAATGTAAAAATTGGAGCGTCTGGTCGATGATTTGAAATCAATAATGCTGTTTTACCAGTTTCAGTGAAAGCTACGATTGCCTTTGCATTAGAATCATTTGCTACTTGTACTGCAGCTTTTGAAAGAGAATTTGTTAGTTCATCAGAAGTCAATACATCTTTAGATGAAGTTATTTTTGTACCAGAAACACTATCTACCTCACTACAAATCTTTGCCATGGCACTGACAACTTCAATTGGGTTTTCACCGATTGAGGTTTCCGCTGACAACATTACAGCATCAGTTCCATCGAGTATTGCGTTTGTAATATCCGAAACCTCTGCTCTTGTAGGCCGATGAGAAGAAATCATGGAAGTTAACATTTCAGTAGCTGTAATTGTAATTTTTCCCTGTAAATTTGTTTCATTTAATATCTCTTTTTGAACGAGAGGAATTCTCTCAAGAGGAAGTTGTACACCTAGATCGCCCCTTGCTACCATTACTCCATCTGACTCTTGAATAATTGATTTTAGATTTTTTACTGCAGACTTAAGTTCAATTTTTGCTATAACTTTTGTATCATCATCTATGTATTTCTTGACATTTATAATATCTTCTGCGTTTCGAACAAAAGAAACAGCAACAAAATCAACCCCGAGTTGATTGCCAAACTCTAAATCTTTAATATCTTTTTTTGTTAAAGTTGAAACTGATAAATTAGAATCTGGGAAAGCGACCCCTTGATTTGACCTTAATTCTCCACCAATCTCTACATCAGCAAGAACTTTATTTTTTTCTTTTTTTGTAACTCTTAAGGACAATTTTCCATCATCAATTAATATTCGTTCACCTTCACTCACATCTTTAAATAACTGCTCATAATTTATAACGATATTTTCATTATTTTTCTTGGAATCTTCATTGGATATTTCAATTTCAGTTCCTTGAGATAAATCAAATGATTGTTCCAAATTGCCTGTTCTTATTTTTGGACCTTGAATATCTTGCATTATTGCAATCTTTTTATTTGATGATCTAGCCCAATCTACTATTTGTTTATATTCGTAATTAGATCCATGTGAAAAATTTAACCTTAAAACATTAGCTCCTGCATCAATAATTTCACTGATGGCCTCTTTTGAATGAATACTTGGACCTACAGTTGCGATTATTTTAGTTTTTCTTGTCATTTCAATATATAACTTAATAGCATGGAATATGTAAAGTGTTGTAATGTTAAAAAATTTTTTGATAGGTATCCCCGTAAGAAATTTTAAAAATCCTATGTCTAGACTTGAAAATATTCTGAGTGTCGAAAAAAGAATAGAACTTTCAAAAGGAATGTTTAAAAATATAGTGAAATCATTTGAAAATGAATACACAAAAATTGTTTGTATCACAAATGATGAGCTTGTTATTGATTATTGTAAGAACAATAATATTGAGACATTCTCAACCAGAAAAAAGGGTTTAAATTTTGAGCTCGAAGAGTTTCTTCATTCTTATGAATATGAATATTGGACTATCTGCCATGCTGACCTGCCATACCTAAACAATTTTTATGCACAAGAATGGATAAAAGAATGCAAGTCATCCCAGATTGTAATTTGTTCAAGTAAAGATAGCGGAACTCCTCTACTTGGGGGAAATATTAAAATTAAAAAATTAATGTATGGTAAAAATAGTTTTGATAATCACATGAATATTTTTCTTCAAGAAAATTTAGATATCAAAAAATCATTTAATAAAGAATTTAGTTTTGAGATAGATGACGAAGAAGATTTCAATAATTTTCTTCAGCATAGACCAAGATGGTCTAAAAATTTAGAGTTTTAGCAGCCCCGACCGGATTTGAACCGGCGTTTCCGCCTTGAGAGGGCGGCGTCCTAGGCCTCTAGACGACGGGGCCTCTGCTCGGGGAGAAGGACTTGAACCCTCAACGATGGGACCAGAACCCATTGTGTTGCCAATTACACCATCCCCGAAAGGTAGCAGCCCCGACCGGATTCGAACCGGCGTTTCTGGGTTGAAAACCCAGCGTCCTAGGCCTCTGGACGACGGGGCCGTATTTGTATAAGAATATAGTAACTTATATATTATTTGTTACAAATTATCAATCTTTTCGGCAATTCTTGCAATTGTAGAAGATTGACCTAGTGCATAAATGGATTCAAATAACGGTGGACTTATTTTTGTACCAGTTATTGCAACTCTTGCAGCCTGGAATCCTTCTTTAGGTTTTAAATCAAGTTTCTTTAATTGTTCACGCATCATTGCTTCAATTTTGTCTAGTTCGAAATCTTTCATCGTTTTAAATTGTTCTCGAATGTTCGTAAGATAATCCTGTGCAGATTTTGAATTAACTTCATCCCATTCGTCCTTGTCAACATTAAAAGGTTCATCGAGTAAAAATTTTACTTGTCCTGTAAGGTCATTTAATGTTTCAAGGCGCTCTTGGACAACAGAAAGAATTAAATTCATCCTTTCAATTTCCTCGCTAAATAGCTCCCTTGATAATGAAGTTTCAATTGTCTCAAGAGCAATCTTATTAAATGTTTTTTCATCAAACTCTCTTATATATTGACCATTCATCCAAAGAAGCTTTTGTGTATCAAAAATTGCTGGGTTAGCTAAAACATTTTTTAAATCAAAATTATTAATTGCAAATTCTTTATCAAATATTTCTAAATCATTTCCTGGGGACCAACCAAGAATCGACATATAATTAAACATTGTTTCAGATAAAACTCCACGTTCTCTAAAAGACGAGACTGAAGTGTCGCCATGTCTTTTACTTAATTTTTTTCCGTCTGGACCAAACAACAAAGGAAGATGGCAAAAATCAGGAACTTTTGCATTTAATGCATTCATTATCATTATATGTTTTGGAGTGGAAGAAAGGATGTCCTCTCCTCTAGCAATTATTGTTATTTCATAGTCAATATCATCTACAGTCGAAGCTAAGTGATATGTTGGGCTTTTATCAGATCTTAAAATTACAAAATCCTCAACATCATTGGTATTAAATTTCATATCTCCTCTTATGTAGTCTTGGAAAAATATTTCTTTATCTTTTTGAACTCTAAACCTCACTGCTCCATCATCTTTATATGCAAAATCATTTTCCAGTAGTTGATTTGCTATTTCCTCATACCTTCCAAATCTATCTGACTGTTTATAAGAATTTGAATCATTTAATTCATAACCCTCATCCCAATCGATACCAAGCCATGAAAGATTTTGTACAATATTTTCAATATATTCTGGGGTGCTTCTTTCAGTATCAGTATCGTCAATTCTAAGAAGAAATTTACCCTTATTTTTTCTTGCATAAAGCCAGTTAAATAATGCTGTTCTTGCATTGCCAATATGAAGCTCTCCGGTAGGTGATGGCGCAATTCTTAATTTCATAATTTACTCAACTGAATTTATTAAGGTTCCAAGTGTCTCAATTTCAATTTTAATTTCATCTCCAGGCTTAACTTGACTAACCCCTTCAGGTGTACCCGTCATAACAACATCTCCTGGAAGTAATGTCATAATTGAAGTAACAAATTCTAATATTTCACCGATTGAATATATCATATCTCGACTGTTTCCATCCTGTTTAAGTTCACCATTGACAAATGCTTTAATGTTGAGTTCTGGATTATTTGTGAACTCTGTTTGGATAAATGGTCCCAAAGGACAAAATGTGTCAAAACCCTTTGCTCTTGTAAAGTGACCTGTTTTGCCTTGTAATACTCTTTCTGATAAATCATTAGCTGCAGTTAATCCAAGGACATGTTCCGTCCAATTTTCTCTAGAAATATTTTTACTGACTTTTGAAATCACTAGTGCTAGTTCTGCTTCATGATCAACATGTTGACCTATTTTTGGATATATTATATTTTGACCAGTGCCAATTACCGAGGTTGAAGGTTTAATAAAAAATACTGGATTATCTGCCTGATACTCATATCCAGGCAAACCCATTTCCTCAGCATGTTTTGCATAGTTTTTTGCTACTGCAACAACTTTTGATGGTAAGACTGGTGCTAATAATTCAATTTCATCAAGTTCATAGATTTCTTCTGTACTTTCCCAGATAACTAGAGGTGATCCCTCGTAACGAACAACTTTGTCGTCAATTATCTCTCCATAAAAGATTTCATTTTGATGTTTTGCTCTTACAATTTTCATACTTTTAACAATATTAAGGCATTAGAAAAATAGAGTGTTTAGTAAAAATTAAATATTGATAAAAGGTGTGTGCCTTTATTTTTTTCCTTAGAGCATTTAATTAACAATTCTTCAGATAGATCACCAAGGCAATTTTCAGTTATTCTTAATATACCCAATATATGGTGAAGATCATATACTGTTGGAGCTCTACCAAAATGAGCTGCTCTATTAATCATTAGGGTTGTAACAATCGATGAAACTAATTTATTTCTTGGATGGTTACCCCATAAAGTTTTGTACTTGTTCACTATTTTTAATGCAAAACCGCTGTCTGGTCCAGTACTTCCAAAAACTTCTTCGTCGTTTGGATCAAGATTTTCTGCAAGTCTTTTAGAGTTTTTCCTTGGGACAGGCATTACCGGGTCGTTGATTCTTTTAATTTTATCTAAATTGATATTTGGTTCTTGAGGCATTAAATCAATGTTATATATGATTTAAAATTATCGTCCTTTGCATTAACCACATCTTCATATGAATCAATTATGTCTGAGGTGATTTTTCCAACCTGTCCATCAGATATATCATCTTTATCAATACTCACTACTCCAATAACACCCGTTGCGGTTCCAGTAAAAAATACCTCATCCGCAGTTTTAAGATCATCAACAGTAAGGTTTTTTTCTTCAATTGGTATATTTTTCTGTTCAGCAATCTCAATTACTGTTCTTCTGGTAATTCCATTTAGGGCACCTGTGGAATTTGGAGGTGTGAAAATATTATTATCTTTAACAATAAAAATATTTTGTCCACTGCCTTCAGCAACTGTTCCGTCATCACCCAACATTATTGCGTCATCATAACCATTCTCAACAGCATCAATCTTTGCTAATGTGGAGTTCATGTAGCCTCCCACACCTTTAGCTAAAGGTATAAAACTCGTTGGACTAATTCTTCTCCATCTTGAAATACAAACGTTGACACCTTGATTGACTGCCTCGTCGCCTAAATAAGCTCCCCAGTACCAAGCTGCTATTGAAACCCTTACAGGAACATCCTTTGGAAGAAGTCCCATTTCTCCCTCGCCAAAAAAAACTAATGGTCTGATGTATGCCGATTCAAGCTTGTTTTTACTCACAACATCTTTTATTGCTTCGAAGATAACTTCTTTAGTGTACGGAATTTTTAAATTATACGAATCAGCTGAAGCAAATAATCTATCAACATGGTCATTAAGTCTAAAAATTGAGACACCTTTATCTGTATTTCTTGCTCTTATACCTTCAAACACACCTGTTCCATAATGCAGAGTATGTGTCATTACATTTATCTGAGCACTGTCCCAGTCTACAAATTCACCATCAAACCATATAAATTCGGATTTTTCCACAGTAAATAAATACTACACCTTTTAAAAGGTCTATCCAAGAAAAATACTATTATTCAAATTGTGAAACGATTTATTGCTTCAGGATTTGGGGTTGGCCTTTTTTGGGAGGCATTTTTTAAAAATAAAAAGGGTGGAGGCACTTTTGCCTCTTTATTATTAATATTTGAAATCTATTTCGGTAATAATCTGTTTGGGATTTGGAACACTCTTAACTTATTCATATTATTTATTGTTTTAATTATTTTATATTTTGTAACTGTCGATGATAATGATGCATCCTCTGATCCAAGCTGGATTACCCTAGATGAGATTTGTGGAATGAGTCTTGTAACAATAGGTTCTGGAGCTGAAATGTTACCTTTATTGTCTGGTTTTCTAGTTTTTAGAATAAGTGATATTCTTAAGCAACCATCTTTTGTTGGAGAATTGGAGAAGCTTCCAGGGAAATTAGGAGTTCTCTACGATGATCTTGGGGCTGGATTTATTGGATTAATTTCAGCCATGATTGTGAATCAAATTATCCAAATAACTCTTTAAGTAAGATATCTTTTACAGATCCAGGATTAACCTTATTCTCTGAGCTTTTCATTACTTGACCCACTAAAAAACCAACAAGTTTGTCTTCGGGGTCTTCTAATCTTTCAACAATATCTTGATTTTCTTTAATTACTGAAGTCACAAGTGTTTTTATTTCCTCATCATCTGAAGATTGGATAAGATTGTTATCTGTTGCATAAGATATAGGATCAATATCCTCACCTAACAATTTTGCAAGAATGTCTTTTGCTGATGTAAAAGAAACCTCATTAGTTTCAAACAAATTTATTAAATTTGAAATTTTTTCTGAATCAACCCAGTCAGGTAATTCATCAATTTCTGCTTTCCTCATTTGTCCCTGTAGTTCCCCTGTAAGGAAATTAAATGTTGATTTACTATCTTTAGTATTTTCAACGGTAGACAAATAAAGATCATATAACCACTTATCACCTTTATCTAGATAGTTTGAATCTGATAAAGATAATCCAGATTCTTTTAAAGTTTTTCTTTTATCTGTAGGTAAGTTTTGTATATTCTTTTTTGAATTATTAATAAATTCTTCATCAATAATCATATTTGGTAAATCTGGATCTGAAAAATATCTATAATCAGCACTTCCCTCTTTTGTACGCATTGATATAGTGACTTGTTTATTCTCATCCCAATGCCTAGTTTCCTGAATTACAGATTCACCTTTTTCAATTTGCTTGGACTGTCTCATGATTTCATAATCGATTGCTTTTTCTAACGACTTCAATGAATTCATATTTTTAATCTCTACCTTAGTTCCAAGTTCATTTGAATCTTCGTTTGCTACAGATATATTTGCATCAAATCTTAAATTTCCTTTTTCTAATTTGCCTTTAGAAATTCCGAGATCGATGACTAATTGTCTTAATTCTTCAATATAAGCAACAGCCATTTTTGAATTTGAAATAACTGGCTTAGTTACAACCTCTACTAATGGAATACCTGATCTATTGAAATCTAAAAGTGTACTGGTTGCAGAATCAATTCTGCCTGAACCGATATGAACACTTTTTCCTGTATCTTCTTCCATATGTACTCTTTCAATTTCAACTGAATGAAGCTCCTCATCTAAAACAATTTCTAAAGACCCATTAACTCCTACAGGAAAATCAAATTGAGAAATTTGATAGTTTTTTGGCAAGTCAGGATAAAAATAATTCTTTCTATGAAACATGCCTTCATTAGTAATATTACAATTTGCACCTAATGAAAGCATAACTATATATTCAATGGCTGTTTTATTTGGTACTGGTAAAGCACCTGGAAGACCTAAGCATGTTGGACAAACGCTAATATTAGGTTCATCAGTTTCAACTACTTCGCACGAACAGAACATTTTTGATTTTGTATCTAGTTCAACGTGAGTTTCCATTCCAATTGTTGCCTTAAGATTCATTATTTTCCTTTAATAAATTTGGAGAAAAATTAAACTCAACCATTTCCTCAATGGATTCTGCAAAATCAATGAGTGAATAATCTGAACAAGGCTTACCCATTATCTGTACTGATAAGGGTAAGTTATTTTCCGATAACCCAGTTGGTATGCTTATGGCTGGTAGGCCAGCAAGATTGGCTGGAATTGTACATAAATCAGACAAATACATCTCAAGTGGATTCTTTGTTTTTTCACCAAAACCAAATGCGGGTGTAGGAGTCGTTGGTGATAAAATAAAATCAACTTCGTCGAATGCAGTTTTAAAATCTGTAATAATTTTTGATCTGACTTTTAAAGCTCTGCCATAATATTCATCAAAATATCCAGCAGATAAAGCATATGTTCCTAATAAAATTCTTTTTTTAACTTCTTCACCAAATCCAACCGAGCGTGTTTTATTCATCATTTCATAACTTGTCGATGCATCTTCTCTAATGCCATATCTAACACCATCAAATCTTGACAAATTTGCAGAACATTCGGCAGGGGCAATAAGGTAATAAACTGACAACGCCATTTCAGTAAGAGGTAAAGAAATTTCAGTCACATCATGTCCTTTTTCTTTAAGTAGATTGACTACTTTGTTAACTTCATTTTGAGACTCATTTGATACTCCTTCTTGCATAAGTTCCTTCAAAATTCCGACTTTTATTTTTTTATTTTCTAGTTTTGTGTATTCAGGAGTTATTGATGTTGCGTCCTTACTGTCATAACCTTGAATTTCATTGAATATAATTCGAGTGTCATCCACAGTATTTGTAATTGGACCAATTTGATCTAGAGAAGATGCGAATGCTATCAATCCATATCTTGAGACTGTTCCATAGGTTGGCTTGAACCCAACTACTCCACAAAATGAAGCAGGCTGCCTAATTGATCCACCTGTATCACTTCCTAATGATGCTACAGCCGATCCTGCAGAAACTACTGCTGCCGAACCTCCAGAGGATCCACCAGGCACAAAATTAGGATTCCAAGGATTCTTTGTAGGACCATAAGCGGAATTTTCTGTTGAGGAACCCATTGCAAATTCATCAAGATTCGTTTTTCCCGTAAAGATTGTTCCTGCTTTTTTTAGACTTGTGACAACCGTTGCATCATATGGTGAAACATAGTTGGAAAGCATTTTTGATGAACATGTTGTCTTATATCCATAGATATTGATATTGTCTTTTATTGCGATTGGAATTCCATCGAGTAGTCCAAAACTCTCATTTTTTGTATATCGTTTATCAGACTCTTTAGACAATTTTAAACCCTCATCATAAAATAATTCTAAATGTGCATGAAGCACGGATTCTGTGTAAGAAGCTGTTTCATATACTTGTTCAAATAGTTCAGATGGTTTCATTTCTTTATTCTGAAACAGTTCATTTATCTTGGAAATTGAAGGTATTTTCTCTGCCATGTCTATTTATTCTATGGATGGAGGTACAACAAAATGACCATCCTTAGTTTCAGGAGAGTTCATCATTGCATCCTCGTGTTTCAGTGATTCTTTTGATTCATCCTTTCTCAATTCAAGGACCTTACTTAAAGGATGAATGTCAATTTTTTCGTCTTTTACATCAATATTTTTCAAAGCGTCAACATGTTCAAGAATTATTTGTAAATCTTTTTGAAGTTTGGCTTTTTCATCTTTACTAAGCTCTATAGAAGCAAGATTTGATATATCATCAATGTTAAAATTTTCGCTCATGTAACACTCTCAAGAAACTTATTTAATATCTCATAAGATTCTAATATTTCATTTTTAATAACAAATTCATCTGAAGTATGAGCTAGTAATGGATCACCAGGCCCAAAATTAAGTGCTGGGATGCCATCATTAGTAAATCTCGCCACGTCAGTCCATCCTTGTTTTGGCGTAACCTTTAGACCTGTAGAATTTATAAAATCGTTGATTATATCTAGATTTTTATTTGGTAACGCTCCAACGGATATGTCTTTTACACTAACATTTCCAAACTTTTGTAACTCATCTGTAATATATTTTTCTGCATCCTCAGCTGAAAAAGAAGGGACAAACCTAAAATTTATATTTAAAGTGATATTAGGTGGTGTTACATTATTTGCCACTCCGCCATTTATTCTTGTTACAGTAATTACCTGTTTGTAAATTAACCCATCAATTTCATAATCTTTTATTTCATTCTTTGATAAAAATTCACTCAATTCTTTAAGTTTAAAAAAAGGATTTTCTCCCATCCAAGGTCTTGCAGAGTGGCTTGAAACACCAGGAATAACTAATGTTGCGTTAAGTGTCCCATTGCAACCTAATTGACACTCTAAACTACTTGGCTCCATAACAATTGCTAATTCAATAGAAAAGTCCTCCTTCAATTTACTCATTAGATTATTAAGTCCATTTTGTTCTGGAGTTCCTTCTTCGCCTGTATAAAAAACACCAACTACATTCTCCCTTTCATCAAGTATGGTCTGAATCATGACTGCAACTCCAGCCTTCATATCAACAGCTCCCCGACCATAAATATTTTCTTCATCGGAATAATTTTTTTGGCTTTCATGAATAGGAACAGTATCGAGATGTCCAACTAATGCTATTTTGGGATTTGAATCAGGAGAGTTAACAATCAAACCTCCTTCATCTTTAAATATATTTCCTTTATATCCAGAATCCAGAAGAAAACTTTCAATAAAATTGATTAATTCCTGTTCATCACCAGTTACTGATTCAATATCTATTAATCTTTGGGTCAATTCGTTTAAGTTCAAACGTCAACTCCAAATGTTCTGAGTGCCTCATTTAGTGAAGTTTTCTCATTAGTTGATTCTTTTCTCTGACCAATAATTAGTGCACATTGAACTTCAAATTCACCACTTGGAAATTTCTTTGGTCTAGTACCAGGAATTACAACAGAGTTTTCAGGTACAATTCCTTTGTGCTCGATAGGCTTTTCACCAGAAACATCAATCACTGGAGTGGAAGAAGTTATCGTAACGTTTGCGCCTATAACAGCTCCTTTACCAATTCTTACACCCTCAACAATTATTGCCCTTGAACCAATAAATGCACCATCCTCGATAATTACTGGCATTGCTGAAGGCGGTTCTAAAACTCCTCCAATTCCTACCCCACCAGATAAATGAACATTTTTTCCAATTTGAGCACATGAACCAACTGTTGCCCAAGTATCAACCATTGTTCCAGAACCGACATAAGCTCCAATATTTACGAAACCCGGCATTACAACTACTCCAGGCTCACAAAATGCTCCATACCTTACTACTCCCGGAGGAACTACTCTAATTTTTAAATCTTCATAATTTTTCTTAGGTTCTAATTTATCAAAATAAGTGACATCCCCTGATGAGATGACTTTCAAATTTTCTATGGTGAAATAATATAATATTGACTTCTTTACCCATTCATTGACCAACCATTCACCATCGACTTGTTCTGCAACTCTTATTTTGCCATTATCTAATGCATCAATAGTCTGCCTAATTGAAGTAATATCTTCAGTAGAAATATTCTCAGCATCAATGTTTTCAATGTTTTCTTTTAATTTTTCAATATTCATATTGGTCTCTTTTTAGTTATTAGATAGTATTTTAATGTATGAGTAAAAACACTTACAGATTTATTATTCTTTTATTAACTGGGCTACTAATCTTTGTTATTTGGTGGGGAGTATCGTTTTCTCGAAATAATTCAGAGATTGTTGAGTTACCTCAAGTAATTGAAGATATTTATCCGCTTCCAAACGATCAGGTGCCACAACAATCAAGTATCATTGTCGATGTTCCTGTTGGATATGAAATTGTACTAATTGTTGATAATTACATTATCCCAGCTCAAGAAATTTTATTTCAAGATGCAATTGGATTAGCAACTTGGAGACCAGGCCCAAATAAATCATTTGAATCATGGACAGCTGGAAAACATACTGTTGTAGTTCAGTGGTCAAAAACAACTGGACTCCCAGATGTTGGCGAATTTAGTTGGATTTTTTATACTTATTAATTAAAGATTTGAACTCAGCTTCATTCAACATTTTAACTTGAAGTGATAAAGCTTTTTCATACTTAGATCCTGGGCTAGAACCATATATCAGATAGTTTGTATTTTTCGAAATAGAAGTTGTAACTGTACCTCCAAGTTCTTCAATCATTCGAGTTACTTCCTGTCTTGTAAATTCCTCAAGAGTGCCAGTAATTACGTATGTACTTCCAGACAAGTAACTTTTTATCTCATTTTGAGTTCTTTTAAAATTAAAACCACTTTTTTTTAGATTCTCTATTAATCTCATATTTTGCTTCTCTGACTTCCATTCAGATAGAGATTCTGAAACACTTCTTGAAATACCATGTATATTCTCAATACTGGATTTATCAGCACTAAATACTCCGTCAATCGAATTAAAGTTTTGGATTAGTAATTGAGATGTTCTCTTGCCAACAAATCTAATTCCAAGAGCTGTAAGTAGCTTATCTTGAGGTGCATTGGTTGAGGAAGCTATTGCTGATAATAAATTTTTTGTTTTTTTCTCTTCCCATTGAGGTAATTTAATGAGGTCATTATATTTTAAGTTATAGATATCACTAATATCTTCTATAAGTCCTTCTGTCAAAAGTATATCTATAGTTTCCCTACCTAATCCCTCTATCTCGAGACCAGATTTTGAACCAAAAAATATCAACGCCTCTTTTTTAGCTAGGTTACAAGACAATTTTTCCTTACAACGTGGGACTTTTTCTTCTTCATTAAATTCAATAGTTGAATCTCCACACGGGCAACTAGTAGGAAGACTCCAAATTTTTTCGGTTCCATCTCTTCTTTCTTTAATCGATGAAACAACTTCTGGTATTACATCTCCAGCCCTTCTCACAATTACATAGTCATTAATTCTAAGATCTTTTCTTCGAATCTCATCAGGATTATGAAGTGTGGCTGAGGATACTGTTGCTCCTCCGACATTTATTGGCTCTAAAACTGCGACAGGGGTGATAGCACCTGTTCTTCCAGTTTGTAATTTAATATCTTTTAATTTTGTTGTCTGTTCTTCAGAGGGAAACTTGAACGCGACCGCCCATCGTGGGGCTTTTGAAGTAAAACCAAGTTCATCTTGGGTTTGTAAAGAGTCAACTTTTAAAACAGCTCCATCAATTTGATAAGAGTAAGTTGTTCTTGAGTTTTTGATAATATCAATAAAATTCTCAAGCTCTTCTTGAGTATTCGATGTGTTTATCATATTGGTTTCAAACCCAAGCTCACCCATGAGCTCATTGTTTTTAGAATGTAACTTGTTCTGTATAGAAGTATCGTAATTTATTAATTGATATGCTAGTAACCTCAAATCTCTCTGCGCTGTGGTTGAAGCATCTTTTTGTCTAAGTGAACCTGCAGCTGCATTTCTAGAATTAATAAATATATTTGTTCCTTCTTTTCTAATTCTTGATAGAGTATTTTTTTCATCTTTAGTGAGCTGATCTTTATCTTTAGTTTTTAATTTTTCAAGAATGATTAAGTCTTTTTGTCTCTGCTTATTAAGTTTTTTGAAACTATTAGTAGGCATATATACTTCTCCCCGAACCTCAATAGTTCCCTTAATCTCTTTTTTTAAACGTAAAGGAATGTTTCTTATTGTTTTAACATTGTGGGTTACGTCTTCACCAACAATACCGTCTCCTCTTGTAAGTCCTCTTTCTAAAAGGCTATCTTCATAAATTAAAGAAATAGCTAAACCATCAATTTTTGGTTCAACTGTAATTGGAAAAATTGTCGTGTCTGTTATTTTTTGTAGTCTCTCAAACCATTTCTTTAAATCCTCACTACTTTCAATATTATCTAAGCTATACATTCTTCTTTGGTGCTCTATTGATTCAAATGCAGAGCTTGGAGTCTCAGTTACTCTTTGAGTTGGGGAATCTTTCATCAATAATTCAGGATGATTTTGTTCGATTAATTTCAAAGAATTAAATAACTGATCGTATTCTCCATCTGACATGATTGGGTCATTTAGTACATAATATGCATGTTCAGCATTTGTTAACTTGTCAATAATATCTCGAACATCTTTTTTGTTCATTCAACATTCTCCAAAACTTTAGGGCTTATTCTTCCACCACATACAACTTTTGTTCCATTGTAAATAACGCCAAATTGACCAGGGGCAACACTAAATGCTGGTTCTTTTAGCTGTACTAAGACTTCTGTATCTGACAACTTTTTAATTTCACAAGGTAAATCTTCAGAGTTATACCTAGTTTGTATCGTAAGATTTTTGTATTCAAGATTATTTATGCATGACAACTCTTCAATAATAAATGAACTTACTAACAAATCATTTTTTTCTCCAATAGTCACATTTTTATTTTGTACATTAATTTTTGTAACATATCTAGGCGTACTGTACCCCCCTGGAAGGCCTTTTCTTTGTCCAACTGTAAATTCATGTATTCCATTATGGTCACCTACCTTGTTTCCTTTAGTATCAAAAATTTCACCAGGAGATGTCAAATCTATTCTTTTTTCAACAAATGATCTATAATCTTTCTTCCCTACGAAACAAATATCCTGACTATCTTTTTTAAAGGCTGTTCTCAATCCAATTCTTGCCGCAATTTGCCTAACTTCAGGTTTGCTTATTTCACCAAGTGGAAATGTTATGTTCTCTAGATCAGATGATTGCAACATATGGAGAACATAAGATTGATCTTTGTCAAGATAGTCTGCTTTATGTAGTTCATAATTATCATTTTTTTTAATTATTTTCGCATAATGTCCTGTAGCAACTTTGTCACAATTTAATTTTTTTGCTTGATTAATGAAATGATCAAATTTAACAGACCTATTACATTCAACACATGGGTTAGGTGTAAGTCCTTGTGCATACATTTGAGTAAAATTATCAACTACATTTTTTGAAAAAGATTCTGTGTAGTCAAGTACGTAATAAGGTATATCAAGCTTAGAAGCGACTCTTCTTGCATCTTCGCTATCTGAAGCAGTACAGCATCCAGATTCTGGCATTTCTCCATTTGGTCCTTCCCATAATTTCATTGTCACACCAATAACTTCATTGCCTTGTTCTTTTAATAATGCTGCGACTACTGACGAATCAACCCCACCGCTCATTGCGACTAAAATTCTCACTCTATTTCCTTTACAGCTTTCATGACTATGTCTGCAGCCTTGCTTCCATCACCAGCTTGAGTTGTCCAGCCAAAACTAAACCTCAAATGATTGTTTATAAATTTAGAGTCTATATTCATGGCCTGTAGCACGTGGGAAGGTTTTTGTGCACCACTTGCACAAGCAGAACCTCGTGAAACTCCAAGACCATTTAGATCTAACTGAATTAAAAGTACTTCAGAATTAATATCTCTAAATTGTACATTGCTGATATGTGGAAGTCTCTTCATTGACTCTCCTATAATCTCTACGCTTAATGCATTCTTAAGTTTGTCTTCAAAAATTAACCTTTCATTATTCATCAAACCAACTTCTTCATCAAATCTTGTTTGCTGTTCCTGTAATGCTGTTGCAAATGCTGCTATGCCGGGTACATCCACTGTCCCTGCTCTTCTCTCAAGTTCTTGTTTCCCACCATGTAAAAAGCTGGGTAGCTTAAATTTACTATTTACAAACATAGCCCCAACACCTTTAGGGCCTCCAATTTTGTGAGCAGATATTGCTGCACTTTCAATTCCATTTCTATGAAAATCAACATTATTTGAGATAATGCCTTGGACAACATCTGAATGAAAAAGTGTTGATGAGTTGATAGATTTTAATTCTTTAGAAATATCTTTTATTGGTTGGATGACTCCTGTTTCATTGTTTCCCCACATTAATGATGCAACTTTAGTTTCATCATCAATTTGTTTTATAAATTCGTCCTTTGTTACAAACCCATTTTCATCAGACTTTGCATATTTAGTTTGAAAACCGTTTGAAGATATCCATTCAGCTGATGCAAGAACTGCCTCATGTTCAATATTTGAAGTTACTAGATTATTATTTGGTTGTTTTGAATCAAATAAAGACTTAATTGTCCAATTATCCGCTTCGGTTCCACCACTTGTAAAAATGATCTCACTAGGAACAGAATCAAATAATTCAGCAATTATTTCTCGAGAATCTTCTAATAAATTTTTTGAATTTCTAGAAAGCTTATGTCCTCCTGAAGAATTAGCAAAACCAAAGCTCTCTGCTTCTATATATTTATCCAAAGCAGATTTACGCATCGGTGTTGATGCAGCATGGTCTAGGTATAAATAGTCCTGATTTTTCATACTCAATTATTTTAGTGAGGAACTATTATTGTAAAACACACAATGAGTAAAACAATTACTGTAGAAACAACAATAGACGCTTCTTTAGATGAAGTTTGGAGTGAGGTATCTCGTATTGAAAATCATTCAAACTGGATGAAAGATGCAGTAAAAATTGACTTTGAGAGTGAAATAAAATCTGGTGTAGGAACAAAGATAAAAGTTCTTACAAAAATAGGTCCTATAAAACTTTATGATTATATGACTTTTACTAAATGGGAAGAAAAAAAAATTATTGGTGTTGATCATATAGGTATAGTCACAGGTAAAGGTGAAATGGAATTTAACAAAGTTGACGATAATACAACAAAATTTAAATGGACAGAAACTTTAAAATTTCCATTTTATTTATTCGGTCCAATTGGAGAAATTGTTGGAAAGCCTATTTTAGAATTTATATGGAAAGAAAATTTAAATAATTTAAAGAATGAGATTGAAAAATGAAGAACATAAGTCCTTTTATTTTTTTAATTGTATTTTTTATGGCATGTTCTAATGAAGCAAACATTGAGAGAGATAAAGACTTTATTGAAAATAATGTCCATTTTGAAAGAACATCACAAGTATTAAAAAATGGAAATTAAGATATGAAAAGTTTTAAGTTTTTAGTTCTTTTAACAATTTTTATTATTGGATGTGCCAATACAGAAACCGATATTCAAGAAGTTGATGAGGGTATGTCAATAGATAATGAACTTAATTGGAGTCAAGGGCTCGGTAAATCTCCTGAAGAGTTTGTTTCAAATTGGAATAAATTAATCGATTCAATATCAAATGATCAAGATACTATTACTTTTTTTTCAATTGATCCCGATGGCATATATCAAGTAAGTACTGCTAAAGAAACATTTGTGTATCAATTTGGAAGTACAGAAAATATTTTTGTATTAAATCTAAATGTTTCAAATAACGTAGTAAACGCAATAGAATTTTTCTCACCAACATCAACAGATGAAATTACATCTCAACAAACAAAATTATTTTTTTTGATGATTATAAGTATTTCAGATGATTCTTTAGATAAAGATGAAAGAGAAACTGTTTTAGTTGATCTTGGACTATATGAAGAATTACTTGATCCAAATGAATATGGAGGCACTACTCTAAACAATCAAATTCAATATGAGATAGAGCCAATTGTTATTGAAAATCAAATGGTAGGAATTAATTTTTACAGCAGGATACTTTCAGAATAAATTTAAAACTTAAGTAGCTATTACTTGTTCAACACCAGGAACTTTATCTATCAATATTCTCTCTATACCACTCTTAAGAGTCGCTATTGACAGGGGGCATCCTTGGCATGCACCTAGCATCTCGATATTGACTACTCCATCTTCGACGGAAGATAGTTTTATGTCACCACCATCAGCCTGTACAGCTGGTCGAATATATTCAATAGTGTCATTTAATATATCCATATCAATATCAACCTTTTCAGGTCTTTCCTTAAAAGTTGGAAAATTTATTCCTGTATCATCCATTGGTATTATTATATTCGATTGTTGACCCTAATGAGCTTAATGAAGTAACGATGTCTTCGTATCCTCTGTTAATATGATCAATTCCTGTGATAGTAGACAAACCATCAGCTTGTAATGCTGCAATAATCAGACTTGCACCAGTTCTAATGTCTGTTGCATGGACTGGAGCTCCAGATAGACTTTCAACACCTTTTATCATTGCATGTTGCCATCCAGTCTGTATATTCGCCCCCATTCTTTGAACTTCTGGTATCCATTGAAAACGTTGATCATATACATTTTCAGTTAATATTGATGTACCTTCAGCTAATAATAATGCAGAACCAAAAATTGGTTGAAGATCCGTAGCTATACCAGGAAATGGTAAAGTTGAAAGTTCTATTGATTGAAGATTATCTCGATATTCAATATTAATAGAAGTTTCAGTGCTATCAATTTTTGCACCCATTTCACCTAATTTTTTTAACTCCATAGGCAAATGCTCTGGATTAATACCATTTACCCTACCTGAACCCTTCGTTGACAATATTGCAACTAAAAAAGTTCCTGCAGCAATTCTATCTCCAATAATTTCATGGTCTACTGGGTTCAGTTTGTCTACACCTTCAACAATAATTTCGCTTGTACCAGCACCACTTATATTGGCACCCATCTTTTTTAGCATGTTGACAATATCAACTATTTCAGGTTCTCTTGCGGCATTTTCAATGACTGTTCTTCCTTGAGCTAATACAGCTGCTAGTAAAGTATTCTCAGTAGCTCCAACTGATGCGTAAGGAAGGTTTATCTCAACACCATTAAGACCATCCGTTTTACCAATTAAAACACCATGATCAAGTTCAAAATTTGCACCCATTTTTTCTAATGCATCTAGATGCATTTGTACAGGTCTTGGTCCTAATTGATCTCCACCAGGAAATGCTATTCTCGCTTCACCACAACGAGCTAACAAAGGACCAAGAATAATTATTGAAGCCCTCATTTTTTGGACTATCTCATATGGAGCCTCTACACCAATTGTTGAAGGTGAAACTATCTCTAAAGAATCATTTTTAAAATTACTATTTATACCTAAAACTTTTAAAACGTCCTGCATGTATTCAACGTCGTCAATCAAAGGGACATTTTTAAGAAGATATTTTCCTTCTGCAAGAATGGGAAGGATCATTTCTTTTAATACCGCATTTTTAGCGCCTTTTACATTTATCTCACCACTTAATTTGTGGTTACCTTCAATCGAAATATGTTTTTCCACTATCATTGATATTACTTGAAGTTTAAAGTGTAACAATTTTTTTATGACACATGATATAAATATTCATCATGAAAACAACCATGAGAGTGCGTCGAGTTATCTTGTAGGCGAGATTAAAAATTTATTAGTTAATTCAAATAGAGATTTTTCAATCGGACTTTCTGGTGGAAACACTCCAAAATTAACTTATTCAATGATCGCAGAAAACTTTGATGACCTCTCAAAAACTTTTATTTGGACAATTGATGATAGATGGATTGAAGAAGATAATGACCTTTCAAACCAGAGAATGATAAATGAATATTTTGAAAGAACTGACGCAAATATTTTAAAATTTGAATTCACAAGTTCCTCTCCTGAAAGTGATGCAAAAAAGTATGAAGATAAACTAAAAAGCACAATCCAGGTCTTCGATGTAGCTATTCTTGGTATGGGCGAAGACGGACATGTAGCGTCACTGTTTCCTGGGACAAAAGCCCTTGATAATAATGATTCACTTTATGTTGCAAACGAGGTAAATATAAAAACAAAATGGAGAGTAACATCAACTTTTCACTTACTTGGAAAAATTGAAAAGATATATGTCCTAGCAACTGGTGAAAGTAAGAAAAATATACTTAAACTTGTAAACGTTGACAATAACTTACCTATTAATCTTTTAAAGAATTATTCAAAAAATATTGAAATAATTACTGACCAGATAATCTAATTATTCTTTCATCTAAACTTAAAGTGGAGCCGCCTTTTGTGTAAGTCTGAACCACTGACACTAATCAACTACCCTGTTGGGGTGGCTCCATTAATAAAAATATGTTAGGCTTCTTAATCTGTGCAAATTAAAAACCTATTTCTAGCTCTTGTAACTTCATCAATTTGGGGATCTTCATTTTTAATGATCAAATATTCTCTTGATGAACTAAATCCTTCCGATATAGCTCTTTATAGAATTCTAATTGGTGCATTATTTGTAAATATTTTTGTAAGAACTAAAGAAAAGATTGATAAGGCTGATCATATTAAATTTGTTATAGTTTCCTTTTTTTGGATGGCTTTACCTTTTTATATGTTTGGAATAGCAGAGCAAACAATAACCTCATCATTAGCTGGATTAATCAACGGTTCAACGCCAATTTTTGTTGCTTTCATCGCAGTAGTTTTTTACAGACTGAGAATTACCAATCTTCAAATCATTTATATTTTTTCAGGCTTCATTGGAGTTGGCCTGATTACATTAAGTGGTGGAATTAATGATCTATCTTTTAATATCGGGTCTATATTTGCATTAATTGCCTCTATATCTTATGGAATTGCTGTAAATATAGTTGAGCCACTGATTAAAAAATATGAATCCTATATCGTTCTTAAAATTGTCATGAGATATGCTTCATTGCTTTCATTGATTTTATATGGATTTACTGCATCATTTAAACTTCCAACTCTACAGATTTCATTAATTCCAATGTTAATTTTAGGTATTGGTGGTACTGGGATTGCATTCTTAACCTATTACAAACTTTTAGACAATGTTGGAAGGATATCAAGTTCATTTATAGTTTATATGATTCCGATTTTTTCTATTTTCTTTGGTTATCAGTTTCTAAATGAAATTACTTATGCCATACAATTTGTTGGGATTGGAGTGATTCTTACTTCAGCTTTTTTATATTCGAGAACTTAATTATTTTATTTCTACAAGTTCTGACTCAGCAATTGCAGCTAATTCTCCATTATCTAAATAAAGTTCGCCTTTAAACTGACTACTTCTCCCATTAATACTTTCTCTCCAAGCAACTGCAGTTACGTATTTTATTGAAGGTCCAACAGGTTTTATGAATTTTATTGAGAAAGTTTTTGTCACGGCTTTCTGACCAAGTAATACACTTAATGGCCCCATAGTAATGTCTATCCAAGAATCAATAATTCCACCAAGTGTTGTAGGTAATGGATTGAAATATCTTTCCCTTACAGGGAATTTGCATTTTAAGGTTTCATTTTCCTTATCAAATTCTAAAAATTCACCCTCAAGCTCAATCCATACATTTGGAACAGGCATTCCGCTATTCTGTAAAAGATTATCAATATTGTCTTCAACCATCATGTAATAATAACAACATTTATGAATAAGCTGTCTTGACTAACAAGACAGCTTAAACAGGGTTAATGAGTAATAATAAAATATTAGAATATAGGTACGACAGTTTATTTACCTTTGGGATGCCAAACTGTCTTTGTTTCAATAAACGGAAGTATGGAACTTAATCCACTTGTTGGTGGTTGAAAAGAAATTCTTTTAACAGACTCTGATCCTTTTTCACCAATAATTGTCTTAGATTCTTTTGAAATGTCATCATAAATTACTGCATGTTTTATCTCAACATGACCACCAACATCTTCAACAATATTTTCAAATTTTCCTGCGATTATATTCAGACTACCTGCCGGAAAATCTGAATTATTTATGTCCTCTGAAAGTTTTAAAGCAATGACTGCATTTTTCTCAGAAAAATTAATTACTGAACATCCAACAGTTAATGCAGGCAGAAAGGACTTAACTAAATCGTCTAAAGATATTGAGTTTGAATTTAGTGTGAATGTAACCCCGATTGGCTCTTGATGAGAAATATTAAAATATTCTCCAGCTACAGGGTTGAGATTACCTGTAAGTTGTTCCCATTTGTCAACAAGACCTGCATACCAAATGATTGTGTTTATTGAATTTTCGATATCATTTTTGGCCTCATTTTTACTAAGTCCATGATCTTGTAGCAATATTATATAACTTTCTTTATTTCCCTCAATCATTTCAGATAATCTATAAAGTATCTGGGATTTGTTGTACATAGTTAATGAGTTCCACTTTATAAAGCCAGCTTTAGATGAGGTAACTGCGTCTCTTAAGTCTTTCTTTGAAGTAAGAGGGATCTCGTATTTTTCATTTTTTAAATCAATTGCATACACTTTTCCTGACTCTGATCTTACGAATTTACCATCAACATAATGTTTATATGTTTTTTTAACTTCTGTCATGATGATGCCTTTAAATATGAAAGGAGACCATGCCTGCCACCTTCTCTTCCAAAACCAGATTCTTTATACCCTCCAAATGGAGAAGCCGGGTCGAATTTATTAAACGTATTAGCCCAAACTACACCAGCATCAAGCCTGTCTGCAGTCCATAGTATTTTGGATCCTTTTTCAGTCCAAATTCCTGCAGATAATCCATATTCTGTATTGTTAGCTATTTCAACAGCTTCATCTGGAGTTCGAAATGTTAAGGTAGTCAGAACTGGACCAAATATTTCTTCTGTCGCAATTTTATAATTTGCCTGAACTCCAGTAAATAGACTTGGTTTAAACCAAAAACCATTCTTAGGTAGTTCACATTCAATTTGAAAGAGCTCCCCACCATCGTTTACACCTTCATTGACCAGTTCATTGATTTTATCAAGCTGATCTTTTGAATTAATCGCACCAATATCAGTATTCTTATCGAGTGGATTGCCAACTCTTAAGGTTTGCATCCTTTTTTCAAGTTTGTCGATAAATACATCATGGATATCCTCTTGAACTAATAATCTACTTCCAGCGCAGCATACGTGTCCTTGATTAAAAAAGATTCCATTTACCACTCCCTCTACTGCTTCATCTAAGGCTGCATCGTTATAAACGATGTTTGCAGCCTTTCCACCTAACTCAAGAGTAAGGCCAACATCCCTTCCAGATAAAGATTTCTGTATGTATTTACCAACACTTGTTGATCCAGTAAATGCAATTTTTTTAATATCTTTATGATTCACTAAATGGGAGCCTGTAGTTCCATCTCCAGTAACTAAATTAAAAACACCTTTGGGAAGACCTACTTCATCACAAAGTTCTGCAAATAATAAAGCAGTAAGTGGAGTGGTCTCTGCAGGTTTTAAAACTACAGTATTACCCGTTGCTAGCGCGGGAGCAACTTTCCAAGAAAGCATTAATAATGGAAAGTTCCATGGAATAATTTGACCTACAACTCCGTAAGGTTTTGAAATACCATTACCCCATGCAAGATCAATTTTGTCAGCCCACCCGGCGTAGTAGAAAAAATTCTGTGCAACTTGTGGAAGGTCAAAATCTCTAGATTCTTTTATAGGCTTTCCACCATCTAGACTTTCTAGCACTGCAAACTCTCTGGATCTTTCTTGGATTAATCTTGCAAGCTTAAATAGATACTTTGATCTCTCTGATGGTGAGGTTTTACTCCATTGTTTAAGCCCTTCTTTTGCTGCATTTACAGCAAAATCTACATCCTTTTCATCACCAATGGATATTGATGATAAAACTTCTTCAGTTGATGGAGAGATTGTGTCTAGATATTTTTTAGAATTTGGTGACACAAATTCTCCCTGAATGAAGTGGCCATACTTTTTTTCTATATTTACAATTTTTTCTGACTCTATTGATTCTGCGTATTCCCAATTATTCATAATTATCCTCTTGGAAAATAATAACTTGATTGATATGCATTAGTTTTTAGTTTTTTTATTTGTCTAAGGACATCATCTAACAAGCTTGATGCACCAAATCTAAAATAATCTGGAGAAAGCCAGGAGCTACCTAATTCTTCATTAATAATTACTAAGTACCGTATCGCATCTTTAGAGCTTCTTATTCCTCCTGCCACTTTTATTCCCCTCATACCATAACCATAAGATTGAAATTCTCTAACAGTTCTGGCCATTACCAAGCATGCTTCTCTTGATGAACCATTTGATATTTTTCCTGTTGAAGTTTTGATAAAATCAGATCCAGCACATAAAGCAATTACACTTGCTTTCTTTATGTTTTCATAAGTTTTCAGTTCTCCAATCTCCAGTATTGTTTTTAAATGAATATCTCCACAAACATCTTTTAAAGATTTTATTTCTTCATACACTTTCTTATAATCACCTTCAAAAAAAGCTTTTCTATTAATTACGATGTCTATTTCATCAGCACCTTCATTAATTGCAAATTTAGTGTCTGAAATTTTTGATTCAATAGGTGCTTGTCCACTTGGGAAATAAGAAGAAACGGATGCTACTTTAACACTAGAATCTTTTACTGTTTTTTTAGCTGTTGATACAAGTGCTGGATATACACATACTGCAGCAGCACTAGGGACGCTTTCATCATTTGGATCTGGTGCTATTGCTTTTGATGACATCTGGATAATTTTACCTTCAGTATCCTCGCCCTCTAATGTTGTAAGGTCACACATGCTTACTATTTTTTGTAAAGCATTTAATTTAGATTCTCTCTTGATACTTCGTGTTGCAAGTGATGACACTCGGTCTAACACCCCAACTTCGTCAACTTTCACATTGTTAACCATATCTTCTGTTGTTGTCCAGTCGACAATGTTATTAATTGATAGTTTTGTATTCATATTCTTATGGTATAACTTAATTTGTTATAAAGAAATAACTAATTAATCAAGCGCTTCAATCTTTGCTTTTGCAATGTTTATATCACTTTCAGTAACATTTGCAAGGCCCCCGAATACAGTAAACATTTTTGACCAATCTGGCTCTTTTGAAAGTATATCCTTAGCTAGAGGTGATCCTGTTTGCTCAATATGTTTGTTTAAGAATGCTCTCAACTCTAATGCGTCTATGTCATTTATCTCTCGAGATTCTGGAGCAGATTTAGAAATATATTGCTCAAAGTTTTTTTGTGTATTTAATAATATAACTTTCCCACCAGTCATTCCAGCACCAAAATTGAAACCAATACTTCCAAGAATGATTAAGGTACCACCAGTCATGTATTCTGCTGCATGTGCGCTACAGCCCTCAACTACTGCTATTCCCCCGCTATTTCTCACACCAAATCTCTGACCAACTCTTCCAGATATATATAGTTGTCCACCTGTTGCTCCATATAAAAGTGCATTTCCAGCCGCATGATATGCTCCTTGATTTTTTGTACCTTGAGGGATAATCGTAATACTTCCTCCACCCATTCCTTTACCAACATAATCGTTTGCACTTCCAATTAGCTTTAGATTTATACCGTCTCTAATAAATGCTCCAAAACTTTGGCCTGCGGCTCCAGAAAGGCTTATATATGTTGGATTTTCTTTTAATTCATTACCTAATTTGTTAATTGATATCTCTCCAGAAACTCTTGCTCCGATACTCCTATCTTCGTTTGATACAGGATATTGAATAATAGTTGATTTCTTACTTCTTACACCTTTCATTATTTCTGAAGTTAGTCTTCTTGATAACCTTCCTTCGTCATGCCTTATAAATCCTGGGTTTTTCTTATCTGAAACAGCATTCCTTAAAAGCTTGTGAAGACTTTTTGGTAAGTTATTATTCATTACTTTAAGTCCTAAAAGATCTGCATGTCCAATGAGATCATCTAACGACTGAACATTAAAAATTTGTAAGTATGACTTAATATCTTCAGCAATAAATTTAAAAAGTTGCATAACTTGTTCTGGGGCACCAGTAAATTTTGCTCTTAAATTTTCATCCTGAGTTGCAATTCCAACTGGACAGGTATTCTCATGACATTGTCGAACCATTTTACAACCCAAGGCTAAAAGTGGTAATGTTCCAAAGCCATATCTATCAGCACCTAATAGGGTCGCAATGATAATATCTTTTGGAGACCGCAATCCTCCATCAACCTCAAGAAGAACTTTATCTCGCATATTATTTTCTACTAATGCCTGATGAGTTTCACTTAATCCAAGTTCCCATGGAGATCCAGCATGTTTAATACTTGTCCATGGACTTGCTCCTGTCCCGCCATCACTACCAGCTATTGTTATTACATCTGCTCCAGCTTTTGCCACTCCAACAGCTATAACTCCTACACCAGGTTCAGAAACAAGTTTTACATTTACTGGATTGTTAGGGTTAAAAGTTTTTAAGTCATATATTAACTGTGCAAGATCTTCAATTGAGTATATGTCATGGTGAGGTGGGGGTGATATTAATGTCACACCTTCGACAGTGTGTCTTAGTTTTGCGATATGTGGATCTACTTTGAATCCAGGTAATTGACCACCCTCTCCCGGTTTTGATCCCTGTGCCATTTTTATTTGATATTCCTCAGCTGATGCCAAATAATCTGGTGTTACTCCAAAACGTCCAGAGGCAATTTGTTTTATTTTTGAATTCTTTTCAGTTCCATATCTTTCTGGATCTTCACCACCTTCTCCAGAGCCTGACTTGGCTCCAATACGATTCATTGCTATAGCTAAAGCTTGATGAGCTTCCTCTGACAAGGCACCAAGTGACATTGAGCTAACTGTAAATTTTTTGTATATATCTTGAAGTGAGTCATCTTCTACCGAATTTAAAATTTTATTATTCTCAGGGAGTGTAAATAAATCACGTATTTGTACATTATCTCGATCTTCTAAGGACTCAAGATATTTGTTCCATTCGTCCCTATCTCCAGAACGAACAGCTTTTTGCAATTTTAGAACTGTCACTGGTGAAGTTACATGTGGTTCACTTCCTTTTTTATGTTTGTAAAATCCACCAATCTCAAGATCAAATGGTTCATCTTTTCCTAAGACAAGTAAGTTATCTTGTATATTTTTATACCCTAGTCCTTCTGTTCTTGTGTACGAATTTGAGAATGCCGAATGTGTTATCTCATTATCAAGTCCAATAATTTCATAAATTTCGGATCCTCTATATGAAGAAACAGTACAGATTCCCATTTTTGACATTATCTTTAAAAGACCTTTATTCAATGCATCCCTATAGTTTTCTTGAGCCTCAGAAGGAGTAACCTCTAAATCTGGATTATCGATTGATAACAATCTTGCTTTTTCTAGAGCAAGGTATGGCCATATAGCAGAAGCACCATATGCTATATGACATGCCAAGTCATGAGCATCACGTATTTCACCAGAAACAACTATTAATGAGGCTTTCAGTCTTACACCTTTATTAATTAGATACTGATGTACACGGCCTAATACAAGAAGAGATGGTGCAATGCTATTTCCTGCTATAACTTTTCTATCACTAAATATAATTAAAGATTTTTTATTTAAAACTGATTTATAAACCTCTTCACATAAATCATTAAGAAAATCTTCCAGACTTGTTTCTGATTTATTGAATGAGATATCGAAAACTTTCGATTTATCCTTTGAGAAACCTTTTGAAACAAGGAGATCATAACTGCCCTTACTAAGAATTGGAGATTCAAGTGTAATTAAATTTGCTTGTTGTGATGTTTCTCTAAGTATTGAACCTCTTTTACCTAAATAAGTTTTGGTTGACATTACAAACCGTTCTCTTATTGGGTCAATAGGAGGATTAGTTACTTGAGCAAACATTTGATGGAAATATCTACTTAATCTTGGCTTTGTTTTACTTAAAACAGCTAGTGGAGAATCATTGCCCATTGATCCAGTTGGTATATCACCTTGTATCATTGGAAGTAAAATTAACCTCTCTTCTTCTGGTGTGTATTGGAAATAATCTGAGAGTTGATCAAGTTCCATTTCATCAGGTTTGTCACTGAATTCAGTATCAGCAACTAATGGTTTAGTTTTTACCCACTCTTTATATGGGTTTTTCTCAGATAGTTTCTCTATAACTTCTTGTTCATCCAATAGTTCATCAGTTTTTATTCGATATCTAATAGTTTGACCAGGCTCTAATTGAGCAGTTTTATACGCTCCTGCTTCAACAGAAGGACAGATACCAACCTCAGATGCTGCCAATATATACCTATCTGAGACCATCCACCTTAAAGGTCTCAAACCACTTCTATCAAGACCTGCAATTATATCTTCCCCATCAGTAGAAACTATAGCTGCTGGACCATCCCACGGTTCTGATAAAAAAGCGTGGTATTGATAGTAAGCTTGCTGATCTTTTGTAAATCTTGGATTATTCTCCCATGCTGAAGGAATAAGCATCTCTTGAGCATGGGAGAGCTTCCTTCCAGATTGAACTAGCAATTCTATAGCGTTATCAAGTTGTCCAGAATCAGAAAGATTTTCATTTATGAATGGCTTAAGTTTTTCAATGTCTTCTTTCCAAAGATTTGATGAAGCATCTACTTCTCTTGCTTTCATCCAAGAATAATTTGCTCTAATTGTATTTATTTCACCGTTATGTGCCAACATTCTAAAAGGTTGAGCTTTATCCCAAGTGGAAGTTGTGTTGGTTGAAAACCGTTGATGAAACACTCCATATCTTGTCTTGTAGAGAGGATTTCTAAGATCCCAATAAAAATCTGCAGTTTGAGTAGCTGTAAACAATCCTTTATATACAACAGTTTTACTTGAGCATGAGTTTATATGAATGTTTAAAAATTCATTTTTTGCAAGATCAGTTTCTAGAGATTTCCTAAATAAATAAAGATAGTTTTCAAATTTGTATTTATATTCTTTAGTAGAACAAATAATTGCTTGATAAATTCCAGGTTTTGAATTTTTTGCCATAGTTCCAAGTATCTCTTTATCTGTTGGTACTTTTCTCCAATAAAGAAGTTTGATATCAAATTCTTTTAGTTTTTTATCGATTAATTCAATTGACTCGTTTATGTTTTTTGGATCGAAGAAACAAGATATCATTCCAAGTTTGGATCTCTCTTCTAAATCTAAGCCCCTTTCAGAAAGTTCAGCTTCAATTAGTTCAAATGGTATTTCTGTCAATACTCCAGCACCGTCTCCAGTTCCGTCAGCAAACTTTGCACCTCTATGATCTAAGTTAGAGAGGCATTCAAGAATCTTTAGTGTCATACCATGCGTTCTTGGAATTCCTCTTGAGGCTATAAATCCAACACCGCATGAATCTTTTTCTTCGAAATTAAATGTCATTAGTATGACAATTTTACTATGAATAAGTTGTTATATAAATAAGAAAACCAGCCTTAAAAATCTTTAGGGGGGGACCTAAATTAAGCTGGTTTCCTTAATAATTTGTTACTTTTTAGTTATGAAATCTCCATATGCAGATGTTCCGTGTTCTGAAGCATCTAATCCAGCAATTTCTTCTTCAGCTGTAACTCTTAATCCTACAGTTGAATCAATAACCTTGAAAACAAGATAAGAGGTTGCATATGCCCATGCACCAATTGCTAAAATACCGATTAATTGCGGACCAAACAATGTTCCTCCGCCTCCATAAAACAAACCATCAGAAGTATCAAAAATTGCAACAGCAAGAACACCCCAGATTCCACAAATACCGTGGACAGAGACTGCACCCACTGCATCATCAAATCCTTTTTTCTCCAAAAAGTTTATTGAGTAGACAACTAAGGCACCAGATACTAAACCAATTAGAACTGCTCCTAAGTTGTTAACATTCGCACAACCAGCTGTAATCCCAACTAAACCGGCTAAAGCACCATTTAGTGTCATACCAACATTTGGCTTGCCTGAAATCATTGACGTATACATTGCTGTTATAGAACCAGCAGCTGCTGATAGAGTTGTTGTTACCGCAATTGCAGCAAGGTCAACGTCTACTGCTGCTAAAGCAGATCCTACGTTAAATCCATACCATCCAAACCAGAGAATAAAGACACCAAGTGCTCCAGCTACCATTGAGCTTCCAGGGATAACTTGAGGATTTCCGTCATCATCATATTTTCCAATTCTTGGTCCGACGATTTGTACACCGGCTAATGCAGCAAATCCACCTACCATGTGAACTACACCAGAACCTGCAAAGTCAATGAAGCCTAAGTCACCAAGCCAACCTTGACCACTCCAAACCCAGTGAGTAACTATTGGATAAATTACACCACATATAAATGGTTGAAATAATAAGTATGCGCTAAATTTTGTTCTCTCTGCGACTGCACCAGAAACAATTGTTGCTGCAGTTGCTGCGAAGACTACCTGAAAGAAATAGGTAATTGAGTCACCTTCTAAGAAGAAGTTCCCATAAGCTAAAAATCCACCTAGGGTTGTTCCTCCATAAGCTAGTGCAAATCCAAATGCCCAATAGGTCACTGCACCAACCGAAAAGTCCATAAAGTTTTTCATTACGATATTGACTGAGTTTTTTGATCTTGTGAATCCAGTTTCTACAAGCATGAAGCCAGGCTGCATAAACATGACTAAAATACCTGCAACTACAATCCACAAACTATCTACATAAGTTGCTAATTCCATTTATAAATCTCCTTTTGTAACAACCTAATTAAATATAAATGTTACGAGACCTGATAAAAGTTAAATGATTATTACCGAAATGTTTCATAATTGTTTCACAAAATTGTATTGTTTGTGATTAAGAAGTCTATTCTTAAAGTGTTATGTCAAAAAATGTATTAGTTTGTGTGGCTTGGCCATATGCAAGCGGGTCAAGACATCTAGGCCATATTGGTGGAGCATATCTGCCTGCTGATATTTTTGCAAGGTACCACAGAGCTGTTGGTAACAATGTTTTAATGGTGTCAGGAAGCGACGTTCACGGTACCCCAATAACTGTAAGAGCTGATGCAGAAGGTGTTCAACCAATAGATATTGTCAATAAATATCACAATGAATTTTTGGGGTATTGGGAAAAACTTGGTATTTCTTGGGATAACTATACAACAACAATGACTGATAATCATAAAGAAGTTACTCAGGAAATGTTCTTAAAAATAAAACAGAATGGCTTTATTGAAAAAAATAAAAGTATCCAGGCTTTTGATCCACAAGAAAAAATGTTTTTACCTGATAGATATGTAGAGGGAACTTGTCCTTGTCCTGTTGCTTATAGTGAAGCAAGAGGTGACCAATGTGATAGCTGTGGTAAAACTCTTGATCCAGAAGAGTTAATAAATCCTATAAGTAAAATATCTGGAAACAAAGCAGAATTTAAAGAGACTGAACATTATTTTTTAAAGTTAAGTGCTCTAAATGAGAGACTTTCTGATTGGTTAAATAGTAAAGAAGGTTGGAGACCTCACGTTATAAACTTTTCTAAATCATTTGTTGAAGAAGGTCTACAAGATAGAGCTATAACGAGAGATTTAGACTGGGGAATCGACATTCCAGAAAATGAATTAGGTGATGGAAAAAAAATATACGTATGGTTTGAAGCTGTAATTGGTTATTTATCTGCAGCTAAAGAGTGGGCAATAAACAATGGCACACCTGATGCATGGAAAGATTTTTGGATGAATGAGGATGCAGAGTCTTATTATTTTGTTGGAAAAGATAATGTTCCTTTTCATGCAATAATATGGCCTGCCATGTTACTTGCATATGGTGATTTGAACCTACCAACAAATGTTCCGGCAAACCAGTACATATTGATTAAAGGTGAAAAGGCATCTGCAAGTAGGGGTGTTGGAAAAACTTTGAACGATTATCTTGATGAATGGAATCCAGATTCATTAAGATACGCTCTAGCCAGTATCCTGCCAGAGCAAAATGATTCTGAAATCTCTGAAGATGAAATGATTAGACGAAATAACGAAGAACTTGTGGCGGCATGGGGAAATTTAGTTCAAAGAGTTTTTTCACAATATATAAATAATTATGAAAAATTAGACTTTGATTTTGAGTTAAATGAAATTGATAAAAAAATAATTGATGAAGCCAGTGTTTGTTTTGAAAAGACAAGTGAATTAATCGAAAAGGTCGAACTCAAATCATCACTTCAGTCAGTTATGGGATATGTAAATAAAATAAATGCTTATCTTAATGAAACAGAACCATGGAAGATAATAAAAGAGGACAACGCCAGAGCAACAGCAATACTACACACATCACTTACAGCAATAGATGCATGTGCATCATTATTTACTCCTTTTATGCCGACAACATCTGAGGTTGTAAAAAATGCAATTGAAAAAAATACAAATAATAATTGGTCAGTAAACGACATAAAAAAAGGTGCCCCTTTAGAAAATATTGGACACCTTTTTAAAAAATTTGATTAGCTCTTTGTAGCTTGAAATACCTCATCTATTTCATTAATCAAACCTAGAAGTTCCTCGCCTACAGCAGGATCTTCTGTTTTCTTTGCTTCTCCAGCTTTCTTTGTTGCATTCCAGAAAAGATCATGAACATTTGGAAATTTTTCAAGGTGTTCTGGCTTGAAATAATCTGTCCACAATACCCATAGATCTTTCTTAACCTCTTCAGCCATATCTTCTTTAATGGTGATGCATCGTTGTTTGAATGCAGCATCATCAGATTCTTGATATTTTTTGGAGGCATTTACAACTGACTCTGCATTGATTCTTGCTTGTGCAGGATCATAGACACCGCATGGCAAATCACAATGAGCATGAGCTACTCTTGTTGGTTTAAATAACTTCATAAATCTCCTTTAGTAATCTACTATTAATTTTAATAACAAAAAAACTATATGATTAAAAGCATTACACGGATATTAAATATTAGAAACCTTCTTATCATCGCTGTCTATTTATTTCTAAAAAATAATAAAGATGGAACTTATAGAACATATGAAATCAAAGAAGAAAGTATGGAGCCATCATTACATGAAGGCGATTACGTATTAGCTATAAAAGTTGCAGAACCATTAAATCGAGGTGATATTGTTATTTATGAATATGCTCCAAAAAATATTGAAATAATTAAACGAGTCATCGGACTTCCAGGTGAGACTATTTCAAATGAAGATGGGGAGATAAAAGTTGATGGAAAATCAATTAGCGATAGTTGGGGTAATGGTAAGTCAGCTTCTTTTGAAACTATTACATTGCAGGAAGATGAATTATTTGTATTAGGAGATAATAGAGAAAAATCTTCTAGTGATTCGTCATCTATTGGTCCAATTAAAAATGAGGACTGTTGGAAATTAAGATACCTCTATTGGCCCTATCATAAGTTTAAGAGTTATGAATAATTTAGTTTGTACCTGGTGTAAAAGAGAAATGACCTATCTTCATGGTCATGGAGCTTGTATCAACAATCAATGTCCTATGTTTGGTTTGAACCAAGCTGAATGTTGTGATGGTGAAACTGTTTCAAACTGTGTTTCACCACAGAAAAATGAAATAACATTATCCCCGCGTGCATTAAACTAGGCAGGTAAAGTTAAATTATGAGTGAAGAAAAACCTTTAAACGTACCTGAATATCTATTGATTAGGTCTGCTGAGGCAAGAGCTAAACATTTAGGTATTTCTGTTGAA
>CACNFT010000001.1 GCA_902619825.1 uncultured Candidatus Actinomarina sp. | reverse complement strand
AACTTCCTCTATAGGCTTTCTTGTTGCAACTCCCCATTTCCCTAAAGGGTATCCTGCAGTAATAGTGGCATTTAAGGTCCATCCTTTATCTGCTGGAATATCAAGAATTTTATAAACTTCTTCTGTCTTAAAACTCATTACTGTTGTTAGGCATGTTCCTATTCCATGACCTCTTGCAGCAAGCATCAAACTCCATATTGCAGGATAAATCGATGAACCAGTTGGATCATTTCTTGAAAAAACTAAAACTAAAAGGGGTACTTTTTCATAGTTCTCAGCTAACCAGCTAGCAGAGTTACTAATTCTACGAACAGTATCAATTTGTTCTTTGTCCTTTAAATTTGAAGCACCTAAATCAGACGAATTATTGTAGAAAGATTTAACGTAATAGTCCCAGGTTTCTTTATAGATATCAGCTAACTGAGTTCTGACTTCTTGGTCTGTTACAGCTACAAATCTCCAGTCTTGTCTGTTTGAACCACTTGGTGCACGAATTGCTGAATCAATCATTGATTTTATGATTTCATCGGGGATAGGATCTTCTTTTACCCTTCGCATTGCCCTCGTTGTATAGAGTGCTTCAAATACATCCATTTTGTTATTTTAGTAAGATAGAAGTTAGGTAAGTATGGATAAAAAAATATTTTCAGAAGTAAAAGACAATATTGGGATTGTTTGGCTAAATCGTCCTGAGAAAAAAAATGCCTTAAACGATGAACTATGGTTTGGACTTCCACAATTAGTTAAAGAATTAGATGAGAATGACGAGGTAAGAGTAATTCTTATTGCAGCAAAAGGAGATACGTTTTCTGCAGGTATAGACATAAATTTACTTGTAGAAGCTTTTGATCTAAATGAAAATTTAAAAACTAATGCGAAAGAAAGAATTGAAATTATGGAGATTACAAAAAAATTTCAAGATGCTTTCACGACTGTTGCAAAAACACAAAAACCAACAATAGCTGCAATTCAAGGATTTAGTATCGGAGGCGCTACAAACTTAGTAGCATCTTGTGATATTAGGCTTTCAACAAAAGATGCCCAATTTTCAATTGGTGAATCAAAGCTTGGATTAGTAGCCGATGTTGGGGCCTTGCAAAGAATGCCTAAAATCATATCAAAGGGTTTACTTCGTGAGCTTGCATATACTGGCAAAACTTTTGATGGTGAATATGCAAAAGAGATAGGATTTGTAAATCACACTTTTGACACCCATGAAGAACTTATTAATGGGGCTATGGAATTAGCAAACGAGATTGCATCAAACTCGCCATTAGTAATGAGGGGTACAAAAATGATCCTTGATAAAGGTGAAGAGTTAACTTCTGATCAGTCATTAGATCTTGTAAGAATGTGGAGTACCTCATTCCTGAGTTCTGAAGACTTGAAAGAAGGAATTTTTGCAAGATTGGAAAAGAGAGATCCTAAGTTTAAGGGACAATAGTTATAACTTGCTAAATTCCTTCAGGGCAAATCTATCCGTCATACCAGCCACGTAGTCTACGGCATTTTCAAGTTCTGATTGAGCAGTCCTATATTGCTCAGGTAGTAAATTTGGATTATTCGTAAAATTTGAAACTAGTTTTTCAACAACTTTTTTAGCTTCTGCTCTCTCCTTTTTTGTTTCATCTCTGAGATATACTTTTTCAAACATAAACTCTCTTAAATTATTCATAATATTCAAAATCTCATCATCCATACGAAGGTTACCTTCAGACGACGCTTTAAAAATTCCTGAAATAAGTGAATTTATCCAAGTTTTACCTGGACTACCAAGTTCTGAAGTAATGCTTCTTGGTATTTCACTTTCATTTAACACACCAGCTCTTATTGCATCTTCAACATCGTGTGAAAGATATGCAATCCTATCGGCGTATCTACAAATTAAGCCTTCATTAGTAAAGGGAGGTTCTTCATATTTCCATGGATGTTTTTCTATTCCATTAATAGTTTCTTTTGTGAGATTTAAAGGTTCAATAATTGAGAGCATTTTTACAGAATTTTCAGAATGGCTCCAACCACCATCAAGCATATCGTTCAAGACTTCCTCACCAGTGTGTCCGAAAGGAGAATGTCCTACGTCATGCCCTAAACAAATAGCTTCAGTTAAATCTGGATTTAGGCCTAAAGTTTTTGCGATAGATCTACCAATTTGAGTTACGTTTAGGGTGTGAGTCATTCTTGTTATAAAATGATCGCCATCTGGATTGATAAATACTTGAGTTTTGTGTTTTAATCTTCTAAATGTTTTTGAGTGTATAATTCTATCCCTATCTCTTTCAAAAACAGTCCTAAAAGGATCTTGATCTTCTTTTTTAAAACGACCTTTTGATTCTTCAGATAACATTGCGTACGAAGATAAAGTAACACGCTCGTTTGTCTCTCTCCATTGTCTATCTCTAAGTATGAAAGAATCATTCACAATTTTAGATTAATTCTTAAATGGAATTTAATAAAGCGATTAAATCATTCCAATCATTTAAATCGTGAACGCCTTCGATAGGATCGTTATATAATCTTACGAATCTAATAATTGTTTTATCTTTCCTGTTTTTTACATAACTATCAAGCTGATATGGAGCATCATCTATGTAAACGTCACAATCTATTTTCCACTTTTCCTCAATAAAATGTATTTCTTTTGTTGGTATCTTATTTTCCCCAAGCCACATCAAAGTATCATGTATTGACCACCATGGCTTAGAGGAAATAATTACTACCTCATGACCATTTTTTGAAAGTTCATATAAAACATCTACAGCATTTTCGTACAGTTCAAGATTTCTAAAAATGGATGAGCCGTCGATATCTTTAGCCCATTTCCAGAAATCTATTTCCTCCTGAAAGTGTGTTAAAGGTTTAGAAAGGCCCCATTCAGTTATCTCTTCCTCTAATATTTTTTTACCAAATTCTTTTTCATATAATTCAGTCCAGCCTTTTGTGAAGTTTGCAACAACACCGTCTAAATCAACTCCGATTCTCATTTGACTAAGTTTAATTCTTCAGTGCACTATAGAAGGGTAACCTATTAGCATTTACGTATATGGAACAAGCATTATATAGAAAATATAGACCCGCAAATCTAAAAGAGATGGTCGGACAAGATGAGGCGGTTTCTTTAATTTCCTCCCAAATATCGGATGATAAAATTGGCCATGCTTACCTATTTTCAGGACCAAAAGGTGTAGGCAAGACTTCACTTGCACGCATAATTGCCAAAGAACTTGGTTGTGATCCAGTATTTGACGTATCTGAAATTGATGCAGCCTCTCATAATAAGGTGGATGACATAAGGGATATGAATGAAAGTGTAAATTTTATTGCAACTTCTCCTGGAAAAAAGAGAATATTTATTTTGGATGAAGTTCATATGCTGTCGAATGCAGCGTCAAATGCATTTCTTAAGACATTAGAAGAACCACCCGAACACGTAATTTTTATACTTGCAACAACTGAGCCAGATAGAGTGATTGAAACCATAAGAAGCAGAACAACGCAAGTTGTATTTAAAAAAATTTCTGAAGCAGAAATAATTAAGGTACTACAAAAAATTTCAAAAAAGGAAAATATAAATTTCAATAAAGACATTCTTCAAACTATTGCAACTTATTCAGATGGATCTTTGAGAGATGCAATAAATTTATTTGAGCAAGCAGATAATACATTTGGAGAAAAAGTAACTGTTGAAAATATATTCAGCTTAGTTGGTAAATTGGGCTCTGAAGAGATGCAGGAAATAATTGAATCTATCGAGTTTCAGGATACAGGTAAAATTTTAAATGTCATCAGAGAAGCTTATGCTAAAGGTTTGCAACCAACGGATATTTCAAATTCAGTATCAGAATTTTTTCGGAATTTATTTTATCTTAAGTATTTACCAGATGATAAAAAACTCGAATCTTTAACTGAAGATTTTAAAAAGAATTTAGAAAAAGCAAATGAAAAAATATCAGCAAAACAACTGGTTCGCATACTTGATTTGATTGATGAAATTAATTCAAACTTACCATCATCAAATTCTCAACATTTAAAACTTGAATTATTCATGATGAAATTGATTAAGCCAGAATTTGGCTCTGATGTAAAATCTATTGGTTACCGGCTTGATCTTTTAGAGGGACAAACTAGTTTATCAAGAAGTGTTGATGAAGATACTAAATCAGAAGAAAAAACACTAGCTGAGGAGAAACCAAAAGATGAATCTAAACCTAAAGAAAAAAAGGTTAAAAGTAAAAATAAACAATCACTTGAAGATTTTGATGTTTATTGGCCAAAAATTTTGAACTCGCTGAAAGAAACTTTATCAGCAAGAAAATTTTCTTACTTAACGGCAGTGAAACCTGAAGTGAATGAAGATAATGTTGTAACCCTTTATGTTGATAAAAATAATGAATTTCTTTTTGATGAATTAAAAAAAAGTACGGAGATAATTGATCTGATTAAATCAGAAGTAGCAAAACTCATGGGCATTGAAGCTTTAGTAAATATAGATATTAGCGAAACAATTAATACAAAAGAAGAGGGTGGCATATCAGCGGCCCAAGAAATTTTTGATGTTGAGGATTTAAGTTAATTATCTTTTAGATTTAATTCACTTAAAGCCATTGTTATTCTTCTTGATCCTTGATTTTGGGCACTTTTACATAATTCAATAAAACTTCTTAGTTCCCCAGTTCTAAATTTTTTAAGTGCGTCACCTGAAGGAACATCTCCATTTCTTTCTCTTTCTAGCAATTTAATTTCAATCTCTTTTGCTCTGGCAAGATAAGTACTGCTCACCTCAAATAAAGTATCAACACCATCAGTTATAGGTGGGTTAATATGACCCATCAGCACATTTATGTATTCGTTAATTTCTTCATGCAGCTCGTCTGCGCCTGAGAGCCCCTTTTTTAGTGGAAATTTTTGCATTATTCTTTTCTAATCTTTATGTATTTCATTTTAATTACATTAAGAGACACAATAAACGCCAAAGCAATAATTGTTAGATAAATCAATAAATTCATAATGTTCGAATTTCCACTAACAGATAAAAATCTGATAAATGTAAAGACTACACTCCCAATTAATGTTGAAATGCTCAAGTCAATTGCTAAATCCCTATTTAGAATTTTTTCATTTCCTATTTTTAATGTAAAAAGCAACACCATTGAATATAAGAAAAGAGGTATAACAATTAAAACTGCATAGTTTGATTCCGACTTATTTGTACTACTTAACACAAGTAGAGTTGATAAAACTGTTGCTGAAGTACCTATCAAAACTGGATACCAATATTTACTTTGAACATAAAAAGATCTAGTTACAATCTGATTGATCGACCAAGGTAAGATAGCAAATGATACAACTGACATAATTGAACTTACACGTTGGACATCATTACTAGTAAACGCACCACGTTCGTAAACAATACTCACTACCTCATCGCTACCAAAGAAAAAAAACAAAACTATAGCTACATTTAGAAAAAATAAAATAGAGACTTGCCGACGGATTAATTCTCTAAGCTCTTCAAACTTTTTGTTAACAAATAAGTTAGATAAAGTTGGAAAACTTGCAACACCTACAGCTTGGGCTATAACTCCCACAGGTAAAATTGCTACTCTCCTAGCGTATCTAAAAGAGGCAATTGCTCCTATGCTAAGAAAAGATCCAAATATTCTGAATAATTGTTCATCCATGACTGCAATTGATTGACCAACAATTAAAGGAAGTGATACTTTAAAATATTGACTTAAAAACATTGCTTTTGGTTTTATAAATTTATAACTCAGACCAACACTTCTTAATCCAATTAATTGAATTACTATATGACCCAAAAAGGAACCGATCAAACCACCTAGTGCAAATCCGTAAACTGTAGCTTCTGGAGTTGAAGAATAAATCCAGCCAAATAAGATAATTGACAAATTATAAATTACTGGAGCTATCGCAGCGTATTTAAATTCATTTTTAAAATACTGATATGCCATCATAATTGCACCCGAAAAGAAAAAAACTTGACTAAAAATAATTGGAGTAAAAACTTTAACAAAAAGGTCTTGGTTTACCACTCCAAAGATATCTGCTATTTCATATCTAAAAATAAAACCAAGAATAGAAATACTTAAAAATATAACCGTTAAGCCATTTAGCAGTGAAAGGAAATAACTATTTAGCTTATCATCATCTTCTTTTTCAAACCTTGAGAGAAGAGGTATTAATGTTATTGCAAGATAGCCTCCGGCTGATAGATAAAATAAAAAATCAGGAATTACAAAAGCTAAATCCAAAGTATCTGATGCATTAGATATCCCAGTCCAATTTGCTAATAAAATTTCTCTAACAAACCCAAAAATTCTACTCATTAAATAAGCTAAAGAAATTATTGATATTGGACCAATTAATTTTTTATAATTCTGCATGCTTTTCTTTCATAAGCTCAAGTAGTTCATAAGAAATATTTAACTTATTACTCTCATAACCAAATCCTATATTTATGCCAGGTTTATTGTCACCGTGATAATCAGAACCACCACTTTTTAATAAATTCATATTGTTTACAATCTCACTCAATGTGCTTGAAGTTGTTTTGGAGTAACTTGAATAATATGTCTCAACTCCATGAATACCGAGATTTTTCAATGACCCTAATCGTTCTACAAATACAGAGTCATACCAGTTTTTTGAAAAAGAGTAGTCTTTATTACTCATAAGTGTGTGAGGGTGTGCAAGAAAAACCAAACATTTAGATTCTTTCGCACAATCAATGACTTCCTCAATTGGGTTTTGGTGAATTCTAGAATCACCTACTTTACCATTTCCTAAGTATTCTTTAAATGCTTCATTTAGTGAAGATACGTACCCCTTTGATTTCATCAGATTAGCAATATGAGGACGACCCGGTACTTTTGTTTCAAGATCATCCAATTCTTTTCTTTCAATTTCTACACCTACTTTTTTTAGTTTTTCTAATATTTCATAATTTCTATTTTTCTTTTCAATTCTAATTTTTGAAAGCAACTCATATATAGGGGTATCTTTTTTTAAAAAATAAATAAGTAAATGAATTCCTGCAAATGGATTTTCTAACTCTAAGTCATACCAACTAACACTCATTTCAACCCCTGGAATTATTTCAATTAAATTAGTGTTTTCAACCTCTGACAAAAACTCGTGATCAGTTATTGATATAGCCTGGAGTTGTTGTTCTATTGCAATATTCAATATATCTTCAATTTTGTCAGTCCCGTCAGAATTAGATGAATGAATATGGAGATCAATGCTCATTAAATCTAGAATACTAGGTCTGTTAAATCTTTAATAAACTCATTAGAATGTTTCAGATGAATTTAATAGTACAAAAATTTGGTGGAACTAGTGTTGAAAATCCAGAAACTCTAAAAATTGTTGCACAAAAAATAATTGATTGTAAATCAAAAGGAAACGAGGTTGTAGTAGTTGTTTCTGCTATGGGTTCAAGTACGGATGAGTTAATTGATCTAGCTAATGAACTATCCGATACACCCTCCCCCAGAGAAATGGATATGTTGTTGTCGGCAGGAGAGAGAATAACAATGTCACTATTAGCAATGCATTTAAATAATCTTGGTTATGAATCCTTTTCTTTAACAGGTTCACAGGCAGGAATAACTACAACGTCAAGACATGGAATGGCAGAGATTGAAAATATTTCTGGTGAAAGAGTTAAAGAGGGCATTAATGAAGGAAAGATAGTAATAGTTGCTGGTTTTCAAGGAGTAAACAAAGAGACTAAAGAGATTACAACACTTGGAAGAGGAGGATCTGATGCTACAGCAGTTGCGTTAGCTGCAGCACTTGGTGCAAAAAAATGTGAGATTTATACAGATGTTGAGGGGGTATTTACAGCAGACCCAAGAATAGTTACAAAAGCCAAATTAATTGAAGAGATAACATACGATGAAATGTTGGAAATGGCTTCATCAGGTGCAAGGGTTTTAATGGCTAGGTCTGTAGAATTTGGTAGAAGGTATAATGTACCAATAATTGTAAAATCTACCTTTAGCGAAGGTTCAGGCACAATTGTAAAGGACAAAGTAATGGAACAAGCAATTGTAAGTGGAGTCACTCACAACGATAAAGAGATCAAATTTACACTATTTGGAGTTCCAGATCAGCCAGGCATTGCTGGAAAAGTTTTTGGACCTCTTTCAGAAAATGGTGTAATTGTAGATATGATTGTTCAAAACGTTTCAAAAGAATCAAAAACGGATATTAGTTTTACTGCACCATTAGAGCAAAAGTCCGAAGTTGAAAATATATTAGAAAATTTATCAACTGAGCTGGAAGCAGAAGGAGCAGATTCAGATCCAAATATTGCAAGGGTTTCTTTAATTGGTGCTGGTATGAAAGCTGAGTCTGGAATAGCTTCGAAAATGTTTTCAATACTTGGCGAGAATAAAATCAATATTGCAATGATTTCAACATCACCGATAAGAATTTCATGTGTTGTTAACAAGGATGATATGCAAAAAGCTATAGACTCATTACACAAAGAATTTATTGAAGCATAAATGAAAATCTCAATAGTTGGAGCTACTGGTCTTGTAGGGCGAAATATAATTGAGCTCTGTGAAGAATATTTTGACACTTCTGTTGAATACCATCTTTATGCATCCAAAGAGTCTGAAGGAAAAACACTGCAAGTTAATGGAAAAGAAGTTCCCATTAGAGAGTTAAGTTCAAAAAATATTGAGTCATGCGATATTGCTTTGTTTTCAGCTGGTGGAGAAAGATCAAGAGAATTTGCAAATCAATTTGTAGACAAAGGCGCTTTCGTAATCGATAATTCATCATCTTTCAGAATGAAAAAAACAGTTCCTCTTGTTGTTTACGGTATTAATGAAGACACAATAAAAAACGATTCGAAAATTATAGCCAATCCAAACTGTACAACTATGGCCCTTGTTATGGCTTTAAAACCATTACACGATATTTTTAATTTATTAAGTATTGTTCCAGTTTCATATCAAGCTGTTTCAGGTTCAGGCAAGAGTGCAATTGAATCGTTGGAAAATGAACTTGCTAACCTTTCAACACCAGGATCAGCGCCTGATGAAAAATATTATCAATCCCAGATAGCGAAGAATGTAATCCCAATTGCTGGAAATATTATAGAAAATGGATACTCAGATGAAGAAATGAAGTTTTCTAATGAGTCAAAAAAGATTTTAGACATACCTGACTTAAATGTTGAACCATCTAATGCAAGGGTAGGGGTTGAAACTGGACATGGTATATTTTGTACCGCGACATTTGAAAAAGATGTTGATGTTGAATCTGCTATTGAATCATTAGAAGCATTTGAAGGTGTAGAATACTGGAAAGAAACTTATCCAACACCTCTTGATGCTCAAGGAAATAAAAACATCTTAGTCTCTAGAATGAGATCCGGTCTTACAAGCAATAAAATACTAAACTTCTGGGCAGTTGGTGACAATCTCTTAAAAGGAGCAGCATTGAATGCTGTTCAAATTGCTAACCACCTATACAAAAATGATTTCTATACCAAATAAAGTTCCTACAAAGAAAAGAGTTTTTCTAGGACCTTTGAGTAGGAAAATACTTAAACTTTCAAACTGGGAAATTACAGGTGAATTTCCAAACTATAAAAAAATAATATTAATTGGAGTACCTCATACAGCAAATAGAGATGCCTGGTACGCACTTCTTGCAGTATTGGCCTTGGATTTAAAGATAAATTTTTTTGGTGCAAGGTGGATATTTACCAGACTTCCAAGCCCTTATACTTTTTCAAAAGATGTTGATCGTTTAGGAATTCCCTGGCCTTTAGGGTGGTTGCAAAAAATAATACTTTTAAAACTTGGAGGAATACCTGTTTATAGAAATAAATCAAAAGGACTAATAAAGGGTGCTATAGAAGAATTTTCAAATATGGAAGAATACGTTCTTGCAATTGCTCCAGAAGCTGGGACAGAGCAGGTTAAAAAATTTAGAAGTGGATTTTATTATTTAGCAAAAGAACTGGATATACCTTACTTACCAATCGAGTTAGATTTTAAAAATAGAAGGTTTCATGTACAAAAAGAACAGTTCGTATCGATGTCATTTGAAGAAGAGTCTAAAAAAATTATTTCACTTTTTGAAGGGGTGAAAGGAGCCTTAAGAGAATTTAAAATGCTAGAAGAAACGGAACAAAAAGACTAAGCATATAATTTCCTACGGGAATTTTCTTTAATCCTAACAAGTTTATTCCAACACCAATTAACAATACCCCTCCAATTCCTGCAATCGAGTCAGATATTTGTTGTTCAATATTTGTATTAATTAATAAAGCAAACAAAGTAAATATTCCTTGATAGATCAATATTGAGACACCAGAGTATACGGCACCTTTACCGCCACTTGAAGTTATGAAAATTACAAGGAAACAGTCTAAAGCAGTTTTTATTAATAATAATTCTAAGTTTGACTCCACGACATCAAAGAAAGGCCCAATAATTGCTAGTGGTCCAGTAATTACAATTAATGTAGTTGTTAGATAACTCTCTATAAATTTAGTTTGGTCACTTTCACCTTTTTCAAATTTTAAATAGAGATAATCTCCAAAATTTTTTACTCTATCTTCAATCCTTAAATAGCTTCCAATAATTGAGCCAACTATTACAGCAAACAGGGTGAATATAAAATCTGGACTTTTTAAAGTTTCTCTAAACCCTAAAGCCAAAACTAAAAGACCGAGTGGTAGGAGATTTTCATCAAAGTTTTTGAGTTCTTTTTTAAAAATTATTCTGGCAAGAATACCAGAGACAATAACACCAAATCCATTAATTAGCGTTCCAATTCCTGGGATCATTAGCTACTAAAATCGCTATGGCTTTTACTTGGTGTAGGCCCTTCTTGGCCTTGATACTTACTTCCATAGCTGACGTCACCATACTTAGCCTCTGAAGGTGAATTTAAATAATAGAAAGATATTTGTCCAATTTTCATCTCTGGATATATTTTGATTGGTAAGTTTGCAACATTTGAAAGTTCTAATGTTAAATAACCTGAAAATCCAGGATCAACAAATCCTGCAGTTGAATGAATTAATAAACCTATCCTACCTAGTGATGATTTACCTTCGAGTCTTGCAACAATCTTATTTGATAAAGCAACTTTTTCATAGGTTGTGCCCAAAACAAATTCACCAGGATGGAGGACAAATGGCTCGTCCTTTGAGGCCTCCACTAGAGTAGTTAAATCTTCCTGGGGTGATTTCGGATCTATATGACTATATTTATGATTCTCAAAAACTCTGAATTCTGTCCCGACCCTTAAATCAACACTGGAGGGTTGTATATATCCTTGATCTAATGGTGATATTTCGATCCACTTATCTTCTAAGGCTTTTTTAATATCTTTATCTGAAAGCATTTTTCCTCACGTTTAAAGAATATACTAATCTAAAAATTTTTGTTTTTAATTATTTAGCAAAGAAGCAACTGTCCATGCAGTAATTATGAATCCTATTGTCCCCAAAAAAATTGTTCTTGATTTGTAAAACTCATTATCGTTTTTATCTTTATTTATAAAAGCAAGAAAGCTACCAACAAACATAGCTGAGCCAAGGCCTAACATTAAAAGTCTTATAGTTAAATCGAGTGCAAATGGGTCATTCATGACATTATTGTTATCATAATAAAATAATGGATACAAGAGATATAGTAGATATTTTTAATAGATTCGACATTTCATCAATCAAAGATGAGAGTAAATACAAAATTTCTACTTTGGGAAGTATTACAAATCTTAACTATAAAGTTGAGATAGGTGATAAAAAATTTGTTCTTAGAGTGCCTGGAGAAAATCCAGATTTGATAAACAGAATATCTGAAGGATATAATGAAAAACTCATTCAGAGTATCGGAATATCATTGCCATTAATTGTATTTGAAGAAGAAACTGGTCTTAAAATCTCAGAATATTTTGAAGATTTATATACTTTTAAATCAACAGATATGCTTGATATAAAATTTAGAGATGACGCACTGAACCTACTATCTATTCTGCATAATTCAGAACTTGAATTTAAAGAAAATTTCTCTCCTCTCAACGTTTTTAAAAAATTAGTCAAAACGAATGACAAAATTGAAGATGAAGCTAAAACTGTCGGTGAAGAGATAGTCAAAGAACTGAACAAAATTGGCCTTGATAGTAAGCCATGTCATCAAGACCTCTACCATGCTAATTTTGTTTATTTTAAAGAAAAAGCATACTTGATTGACTGGGAATACTCATCACAAGGGGATCCATTCTTTGACTACGCAGATTTTATATGGCAGAACGAGCTAGAAGATAACACCAAAACAATTAATCATATTTATTCAAAAATTGGAATTAACAATGATCAAATTAAAACAAAAATGGAATTATTTCAGATTTTATCAATGATTACTTGGGGCTTTTGGGCAAAAAGAAAATCTCCAAAAGACAATAGAGGTCAAGAAGCATTAATTTCCGCACTAGAAAAGTATGATAATAATTTTTCTTAAAAGATTTAACTATATTAATCTACTTGGGTTAGAATTTCGCAGTACGAAAAAAGGATAAATTTAAAATTTTATGGGATCTTTGATTAAAAAAAGACGTAAGAAAATGTCTAAACATAAATACCGAAAACGTCGTAAATCAAATAGACATAAAAAGAAGTCTGTTTAAAACTCTCTACCTTCACTATTAAGAAAATCTTCAATTTCCTCGACTAGATTATCCTCTGAAAAACTATCCTCAATGCTTACTTCTGCCTCTTCAAGTTTTGATACGTATTCAGCGAGATCTTCAGAGTTCTCCATAGCTTTACTAATTTTTGTATCAAACTGTTGTCCCTCTGATTGAATACCTGAATCATCTATATCAATTTTTAAGATTTCAGAAGTTTTATTCAATAAGGCACCAATACCCTTTGGGTAAGCGCCAGAACTTAAATAATGGGGAACTGCTGCCCATAAACCTGAAGTTTCTATTCCGTTACTTCTTAAGTCATGGCCAACAACACTAGTAATTCCAGTAGGTCCAGAATAATTTGTTGGAAGTACATTAAATCTTGAATTAAAAGTTGGATCATCGCTTACACCAAATATTGGTACTGGCAAAGTATGTGCAACTTGGCCAAAGAATGCACCTAAAGTAACTGCTCTTTTTACCCCAAGTTCAATTAGTACTTCTGATATATTCTGTGAATATTTTTTCCATTTCATTGAAGGTTCTTCTCCAAAGACTAAGATCACTTCTCTTTTAAGTTTGTAATCTTCAATAGAATAAAAAGTTGTTTGTGGCCAGTGAAAATTTCTTTCCCCAATTGCTTTTACTTCAACGACGGGCCTTCTCATTTGATAGTTATAAAATCCCTCGGAATTAAGTTCTGCGAATGGTTCGACATCATAGGTACCACAAATATTTTCAATACAACCACTTGCAGTGTTACCAGCGTCACTCCATCCCTCAAAAGCAAGAATTGCTACAGGGTCAGATAGAAGTGGCTTTCTATACCAAACAACATCTTCCATAAACGAAGATTAATATTTAAAAAATTTTATATAAAAAGAAATTAGAGTTTTCTGGATGAGTTTAAAACTACAGATAAACTCGATAAAGCCATAGCTAAAGCAGCCATACTTGGAACAATACTCCCACTTACAGCAATTGGAATCATGATTATGTTGTATATAAAGGCAAAAAATAAATTTTGAATAATTCTTTTATTTGAATTTTTTGAAATATTAAAAATTTTGTTTAATTTTTCAAGGCCCCCTTTAAAAATAATAATGTCGCTAACACTTTGCGCGATTTGTGTGCTTTGAGAAAAGGATAAACTTACATTTGCTTGTTTAAGTGCAGGTGAATCATTAATTCCATCGCCAATGAAACCTACCGTTTTATCCATCTGTTTTTCTTGAATATATTTTAATTTATCTTCTGGGGACTGATTGCCTAACACATTTTCGATATTTAAATCATTTCCAATTTCTTGGACTTTTTCAGTTTTGTCTCCTGATAAAATTTCAATTTCATAATCTTTTGAAAGATCTTTAATAATATCTTTATTTACAGTTTTATCTTCTACTAGCTTTACCTTAAATTCCTCATTATCAATTATTAATTTAAGATCTCCTTTTGAATCATCTTTCGACCTAAAAACAGAAACTTTTTTGTTTTCAACAACTCCACTAACACCAATTCCTGGTGTTTCAATAAAATTATCTACAGGGAAGAGACTCAAATTTTTTATTTCCGATTCTAAAAGTATGCTTTTAGCAATTGGATGGTTTGATTTTTGTTCAACAGACGCAAGCACTTTCAACACTTCATCGTCAACAATTTTACCTTTTGAATCTGAGATGCTTTCTATTTTGAAAATACCAGATGTAAGAGTTCCAGTTTTATCAAAAACTATTATGTCTAAATTTTTGAATCTTTGAAGATAGTCAAAATTTTTAAAAATAAAACCATTACGATTTGAAACTGAGGCGGTCCTAAATAATACGATAGGAGTTGCAAGGCCTAGGGCACAGGGGCATGCAACAACAAGAATTGCAATTGTTGAACTGATTGTCTCTGAAAAATCATTTTCAAATACAAATAATTTAAATATCATGTTTGCAAAACTTAAAATCAAAATAGAAGGAACAAAAATATTTGTTATTTTATCTACGAGATCTTGAACTTCAGGCTTACTTGTCTGGGCTTTCAAAATTAATTTTTCAATATGGTTTAAAGTTGTCTCTCCCTCTTTTTTTACTACTTCAACTTCAATATCATTACCAAGACTAATTGAACCTGATACAATTTCATCACCCTCTTTTTTTGTAAGAGGTTCGGATTCACCAGAGATTACGCTTTCATCAACTTCAGAACTACCACGTATGATTACACCATCAAGAGGAATGATTTCGCCTTTCTTAACTATGATGACATCACCAATTTCAATTTGATTTAAAGGCTTGCGAACAATTATTTGATTTTTGTAAACATTTACATCTTTGGGAATACTTTCGATTATGGAGTCTGATACTGAAACAGATGACTTAATTGAAATATCTTCTATTGTCTTACCAAGGAGAATGAAGCTAATTATGAATCCTCCTGTTTCTAAGTACATTAATTCTCCATTATTTGGCAAAATTCCAATGGCGAAAGAGGAGAGACTACCAATGGAGATTAATGTATCCATATTGAAATTAAGTTTTTTTATATTTTTTAAAGCAGATACGTGAAATTTTCTACCAAAAACAAAAATTATTAATGAACCTACTCCTAAGGCGGCGAGACCTTGATCAGCCCCAATGAGTGGGTTGATACTAAGTGTAAGTATTAGAGAAAGAAACGGAGTAAGAAATTTTCTAGTATTACTTTTTTTCTCCTCAGCTATTTCTTCTCGTGCTGAATATCCAATTGATCTAATTCTTTGAATATATTCATCCGAATTATTATCTTCGGGGTTAACTTCTAAGATTGCTTTTTTTAGGGGAAAGTTTACAACTACATCTTTGACAGATTTTTCTTTTGTTAGAACTCTCTCTATTCTTGCAGCACATGCTGCACAGGTCATTCCTTCAACAGATAAAACTAACGTTTTTGTCTCAGCTGACAATGGTATAGCCTTGTTCATCAAGAAGTGATTTAACAAGATCTAAATTTATCTCTTCTGAGGACTCCAGTGTTACATTTTTTGTCTGAACGTCAACATCAACTGATTCAATATTTTCAACACCTGACAAAGTGTTTACTATAGTACTTTTACAATGATCACAACTTATTTCGGGAACGCTAAATTTGGTAGCCATATAAGAATAATAATTGTTAGTTGTTTATATTGTTAAGTTGAATTTTTAAACTTATGCAGTTTCTTGAAGAATTCTTCCTCTAACTCTTGGGTATTTAACAGGAGCATGGTTAAAGCAGTGCTCTCTTTTGTTATAAATACTTAGTTGAGTATTGCAAGATTCTTCTTTACAAACTCTGCCCTGGTCAAAACTCTTTGAAGGTCTTATACCACCTTTTATTTGACTTGCTTTTAATCCGTCAGTCATTTAATTCCCCACTTTGTGAATATATTCACAAGCTTAACAAATATTTGAAAAACCTGCAAGTTTTTCAAAACTTTTTATCCAGCTACGTATAGTAACATTTGTTTATGGAAATCAAACTAGAATTTTGTATTGTTTGAAACTATACACCCCGTGCAGTTAGTACGGTAGAAGACATACTTGAAAAATACGGAAAAGAAGTAAAATCGATTGATCTTATTCCAGGAACAGGCGGTGTTTTTGAATTGTATTTAAATGGTGTACTTATTTATTCAAAACTTGAAACGGGAAGGCATACAAACGAAGGTGAAATATTAGAGTTAATGGAAAAAGCACTTAGTTGACATATCCATTTGATCTTTCCCTAGTTGAGCTTATATTTATTTCAATACTTCTATTTGTAAGTGCAGCGATCCAAGGAATATTAGGTTTTGGCTTTGCTGTTATTTCTTCACCAATACTTGTCCAAATTGAGCCACTACTAGTGCCACAAATTCTAAGTTTACTTGCCTTGCCTATGGCTTTTCGTATATATCAACGTGAAAAAAAAGAAGTAGATTGGAAACCGTTTAAATTCTTATTTCTAGGAAGAATTATTGGTGGCCCTTTGGGTTTATTGCTCCTTATTAATTTGAACGAGAAACTACTTTCAATAAGCGTAGGATCAATTGTGCTTTTTGCAGGAATTGCAACATTATTTAATTGGACTGTGAATAGGAATAATAATTCGTCATGGATCGCTGGAACATTATCTGGAATATTTGCAATGATTGCAGGAGTAGGAGGCCCTCCTATTGCAATTTTATATAGAGGAGCTTCTGGTAAGGAGTTCAGACCATCGTTAAACGCTGTTTTTACGTTTGGAATAATGATAACACTTAGTCTTTTGCTTTTTAGTGGTGAGATTTATAGAGATCATATAGTTTTATTTTTATATCTTGCAATTCCAGTTGCTGTAGGATTAAAAATATCTTCCTTACTGTTTTCAGATGTCTCTGACAATGCAATTTCAAAAGCCGTAACATACTTTTCAATAATCTCAGGATTGGTAGTTATATTGAGAAATATAATTTAGTTTTGAAATTTAAATTCGGAGTTAACATTAAATAGATAATGAAAACTAGAATCATAATATCCTCAGTCCTATTTTTTTTGAGCTTCCCCCCATTTAACTTCTGGTATTTCATATTTCCATCCCTGTTCTTTTTTTACTCAGGGATTTTATTAAGTAGTAAACCATTTCTTTCAGGCCTAGTATTTGGAGCAATATCATTTGGTGTAATTTTATTTGGTATCCAATCAATTGGTTACGAAGCTTGGATTCCTCTTTCTGTTCTTATGGGTCTTTTATATGGATTTTATGGAAAACTGTTTAAATTTATTGCTGTAAAAACCAATAACAATTTTTTTATATTGATTGGAATAATAAGCACTTTTGATTTACTAAGGGCTTACTTTCCATTTGGCGGTTTTCCATGGGGTTCAACTTCAACAGTTTTAATTTCAGGATATAGAGATACCTCGTTCAATCTCCTACCAAGCATTTTTAAAACATTTGGTCCGACAGGTTATTCTTTAATCATTCAATCGTTGACTCTTTTAGTTGTCTTATTTGTACTTGAAAATAAAAAGAAATATACATACTTGAAAGATTCACTAGTATTTTTCATTTTAATATTTACACCTCTTTCATTATTTTTATTAAACGACAGTTTTAATTTATTAGACAAAAATAATAAATCTGAACAGATTAGTGTTGTGATTGTCCAGGGAAACAGTCCTTGTCCTGGAGCAAAAAACAGATGTAATAACGAAAGAGCAAGAATATATGAAAGTCATATAAATTTAACAAAAAGTATTAGCTCTGAAAAAGATCTGATTATTTGGCCTGAAAGCTCGACCGGTTTTAACAATGATCCTCTGATTCACGATCGGGTCTTGACCGATATTCAAATAGAAGTTGAGAGGTTAAATTCTTATTTTTTAATTGGTGGAGACAGACCAATACGGGAAGCTAATTTTGAAAATTATGGTCTATTTATCAACAATGAGGGAACAATTGTAGATCAATATCTGAAACAACACCCAGTACCTTTTGGAGAGTACATTCCTTTTAGGAGATATCTTGATTGGATCCCTTCCCTTTCGCTAGTTCCAAGAGATATGATTAGGGGAGAACAAGAGAAAATATTTCAAATGGGATCACATAAATTGGCCTCTGTTATTTCTTTTGAGGGATCATTCCAAAGATATATTCGAAGTAGTGTTCAGGCTGGAGCAGAGATTATTGTAATTCTTACAAATCAAGCCAGCTATGGAGAAAGCGGAATGTCTGATCAATTTATATTAATGTCTCGTGCAAATGCGATTTCAAATGATAGGCCTGTCATACATTCTGCAATAACTGGAAAATCTGCATTCATCGACAATAATGGAAAGGTTTTATCACAGACAAATTTATTCACTTCTGAAATCTTAAACAAAAACATAAATCCAATTAACTCACAAACTCCATTTAGTTTGTTTGGAAATTACTTTAATTATCTAATAGTTGTTATTGCATTTGTTATTCTCTTAAGAGAGAGAGTTTTAAGTTAGTTTTCAAGACCCTCATTAAAGTGCAAATTTTTCATTGCTGCAGCTTCGACAATACCATCTTGGTAGGCTCTCAGATCAAACTTATGTAACACTGCTATTAAATGATCAAATATATCTGACTGAATGTTTTCATATTCAACCCAGTCAGTAGTTTTTGTAAATGTATAGATTTGTATAGGGACACCCTGGTTTGTTGGTGATAATTGTCTTACTAAAAATGTCATGTTTTCAGTATCTAGGTTTTCATTTTGTCTGAGATAGCTTTCTATATAGGCTCTGAATGTCCCAATATTTGTTAAATTTCTTTGTTCTGTTACTGATTCTCCAGACGCTAATTCGTTATTAAATATTTCCAACTCTTGCACTTTTTCATTCAGATAATCTTTAATAGGAGCAATTTTTTTTAATTTTTCAATTTCTTCAAATGTTAAAAATTTAATACTTGAAATATCAATACTTATTGATCTCATGATTCTTCTACCACCATAATCAGACATTCCTCTCCAGTTTTTGACTGATGTAGAGATTATTTTTGAGGTGGGTATGGTTGTAATGGTTTTATCCCAGTTTTGTACTTTTACTGTGTGAAGAGCTATGTCAATTACATCCCCATCAGCTCCAAATTCTGGGACCTCTATCCAGTCACCATTATTTATGATATTGTTTTGTCCAATTTGAACCGATGCGACAAAAGATAGAATTGTGTCTTGAAATACTAAAAGGAGAACTGCTGTTAACGCCCCAAGTCCACTTATATAATATGTAACTGACTGTCCAGACAAAATTGCAAAAATGATAATGAATATAAATGCGTTCAGAATAATTTTAACGATCTGAATATAACCTTTAATTGGTCTGTCTTTCAATGCTTCATATTTACTTGATGCATTATTAAATATTGAAAGCAATTCATTTAGAGATAAACCTAAGAACACTGCTAATAGCGAACTAATTATTCGTTGACTAATTTCACTGTCTAATAATTCTGTTGAAAAGTCTGTAAATAATATTCCATTTAAAAAAGTAAATACAGCGACAAAAGATACTCTATTTAAAAATTTTTTTTCTAAAAAAAGATCATCAATGATAGTATTTGTTTTTTTCGCTATACGTTTGAGAAGTGGAAAAACTAGTGTTCTTAAGACTATATAAATACCCAGACTGCTTCCTGCGACAACCAGGAGTTTTAAATTATCTTCTACCATATAAGCATGATACCTTAGTCAGAATCCTCTTTGTTGACCTTTCCAAGGGGGAGGAGTATTGTTTTTAAACTCTTCAACACTTGGACCACGTAAAGCTTTCAATTTATTTAAACCAATAAAATATGAAACTACTAAAAGAATTAAAGTAGTTTGGTTTGAAGTTGCCAATTTAATAACTGCAAGCACTTCTGGGTTATCAAAAAATAAAACTTGTAAACCACCTTTTACTCCAAGAAATATGACCCACAAGATTGCAACCCGATTATAAGCTGGTTTTACTGTTGGTAATAAATACCACTCTCTAGGCCATTTTCTAAAATACATTGATGAATAGATCGTAAATGGTTTTCTCAATAAGATTGATACCAATCCTATAAATGCAATGCTTAAATCTCTTATAATGCCTGGTAGAAAAAAACCTGATGCAGTCCCTTGAATCTGAGCAATTAACAAAGCAACTAAAGTTCCAAGAACACCGTAAAATGCAAATTTAATTTCATCTTTTTTTACCAACCTGTACCCAAACGTTAGGGCAACCAATATGGCTGTACTTATAATTGCAATATTTAAATCAAAGAATCTAAATGTTAAAACAAAGAACACTGGAGCAAGAATTGAATCAAAGATATTATTTTGTGATTCATTTAAACCCAGTACCTCACTTTTTATCTCAGTGAATTGATTTTTAAATCTTTTAAACAACAGAATTTATTTTTTCTTCAAAATTTTTGTTGGTTTTCGCAGATAGAAAACTTTTTCCAATTTCCTGTAATTCTTTTTCTTCAACTTCCTCAAAATTTGTTGAAATATTTTTTATATAAGAATCTAAGTTATCGATTTCAAACGATTGAGATTGCAAAAATCTATATGCTTCATCCCTTTCAACCCCTTTAGTTACTAAATGAGATAGAAAAGATTGAGTTAGCAAACTCACTTTTGCTGAATTAATATTTGAATTTATTTTTTCATGATTAATGTTGATATTTTTGAATAGCTCTTCCATCTCAATTGTTGAAAAACAAATGAGATTAAAACTATCTGGAAAAATGATTCTTTCTACTGATGAATTTGATATATCTCTTTCATGCCAAAGAGATATATTTTCAAGCGCACTTACAACATAACCTCTGAGGATTCTTGAAATTCCTGATATTCTTTCAGAAGTAATTGGATTTTTTTTATGTGGCATTGCAGAAGAACCTTTTTGTTCTCTTGAAAATGACTCGTGAATTTCACTCACCTCTGAACGTTGATAACCTCTTAGATTTATAGCTATACGATCATAGGAACTTGCAAGCATTCCTATAGAGCTAATTACTTCAGCATATCTATCACGGCTAACAATTTGAGAAGCAAATAGCTCTGGCTTAAGATTTAAATTTTCTAAAGATTTTTTTTCAACATCACTTTTAATTATGGTGTAGTTCCCAACAACTCCACTTAGCTTTCCGATGCTTATATTTTCTTTTGCTCTTTCAAGACGTTCTTTATTTCGATGTATCTCCAACAACCAGTTTGAAATTATATTTCCAAGGAAAGTTACTTCTGCAAATACTCCATGAGTTCTTCCGATTATTTTGGTATCTTTTTCTTTTATTGCAAGATTCTTCAAAGTACTGATTAATTTATCAACTTCTCCTATTAGGAAATTTAATGATTCTAAAATTAATAAACTATTTGATGTATCAACTACGTCTGAACTGGTTAGGCCATAATGTATCCATTCGGAATCTTCATTTATCTTGTCTTGTAATATGTCAACAAATGAAGCTAAGTCATGGTTTGTAACTTTTTCTCGAGCTTCAACTTCTTTTACGGTTACATTTGCAGCAAGTATTTTTTCTGACAAACCTTTAGGTACAATACCTTTCTCTTCAAGACTTTTTGTGACAGAGGATTCAACTTTCTTCCAAGTACTTAACTTGTTTTCTTGACTCCATATATCAACTATTTCTTTTACTTCGTATCTTTTTATCATTTATCTAATTATATTTTGGTTTCTCTCTGGTCCAACAGATATATATTTAATTGGCACATCAACGAAATCCTCAATGGAATCAATATATTTTTTAGCATTCTCAGGAAGTTCATCATATTTCGTAATTCCAGAAATATCTTCATCCCAACCTTCAAACGATTCATAAATTGGTTCACACTTATCTAATATCTCATCAACTAATGGATAGTCTGTGATTTTTTTATCTTCAAAGTTATATCCTACGCATACCTTGATTTTCTCAAGGCCACTTAAAACATCTAATTTTGTTATAAATAATTGACTTAGAGAGTTAATCCTTCTCGAATACTGTAAAGAAACTAAATCTAGCCATCCACAACGCCGTCTTCTTCCAGTAACTGTTCCAAACTCAGCCCCTTTTTCAATCATGTAATCACCAATTTCATTTTCTTGTTCAGTTATGAAAGGACCAGTACCAACTCTAGATATGTAGGCTTTGGTTACACCAACAACTTCATCAAAATTTAAAGGACCAATTCCAGACCCAGTAGCTGCATTACCTGCACTTGTATTTGAACTCGTGACAAATGGATATGTTCCATGATCAATATCAAGAAGAGTGCCTTGGGCTCCTTCAAATAAGATTTTTTTATTTTCTTTTATTGAATTAGATATAACCAATGATGTGTCGTCTGCAATTGATGAAACAAGTTCTTTGTATTTTTTATACTCCTCGACTATTTCGTCAAAGTTTATAGAATTTCCACCATAAATTTTTTCAATTATTTGATTTTTTTCTTCAAGATTATTTTTTAATTTTTCATAAAACTTTTCTTCAGATAAAAAATCTTGTATGCGTATACCTTTTCTTTGTATCTTGTCGCCATAACAAGGCCCTATACCTTTTCTAGTAGTTCCAATTTTCTTATCACCCAAACTATCTTCAATTAATTCATCAAGAATTTTGTGATATGGCATGATGATATGTGCGTTATATGAAAGCTTTAATTTAGTGGTGTCTATATTTTTACTATTTAAAGTTTCAATTTCATTTTTCAAAACTTCAAAATCAATTACACATCCTGAACCAATGACTGGAGTACATGATTCATACATCACTCCTGATGGAACCATCGAAAGGGCGAATTTTTCATTACCCACAACAATTGTGTGACCTGCATTATTTCCACCTTGGAATCGGACTACAAGATCAGCTTTTGATGCAAAAAAGTCTGTGACTTTACCCTTGCCTTCATCGCCCCACTGAGCGCCTAAAACAATGGTAGTTGACAACTTTTCTCCTTGAATTACAACAATGGATAATACATGCATTTCTGATGTATAGAAAGATTTTTCTATCTAATAATTAAATTAATTTGGTGCAAAATCAAATAAAGATTAGATTAGTACTTAGACGGGAACTTAATTTATTTATAGTTGTTTTGTTCCTGTCTGCTTTTATATAAAAGGAGAAAACATTGAGTAAAAAAGCAATCGTTTCTTTACTTATACTTTCTATGATTGCAGTAGCTTGTGCTACAGAAGAAGCAGTTGAGGAAGTAGCAGTTGAAGAAGAACACGATCACTCAGATGAATCTACACTAGATGAAGTAATCGAAAGAGGATTTCTTAAGTGTGGAATCAGTACTGGTGCTACCGGATTCAGTGAGCAAGCTGATGACGGATCCTTTGGTGGATTTGATGTTGATTTCTGTTATGCAGTGGCAGCTGCTGTTTTCGGCGACTACAGTAAAGTCGAATTCAAGCAACTTACATCTGCTGAAAGATTCACATCTCTAGCAGCTGGTGAGGTTGATGTTCTTTTTAGAAACACAACTTGGACTCAAAGCCGTGACACAGAGTTAGGTAATGACTTCGGTCCTACAACCTACTTTGATGGTCAGCAATTACTTGGTAGAAAAGCAGACGGTATTACCGAAAGCTCTACACTAGCTGATATTGACGGACTTAGAGTATGTACTAACGCAGGAACTACAACCGAAAAGAATATTACTGAAGGTGCAGGACTTGCTGGTGCAACAATCGAACTTGTTACAGTTGAAGCTTTCGCAGAAGCTGTTGACAAATTCATTGCAGGTGAATGTGATATTATCACAACTGATGGTTCAGCACTTGTTGGTAGAAGAGCAGTTAATGACGCTCTTAATGATTGGGTAATTTTCCCAACATCACCAATATCAAAAGAGCCATTAGGACCAACATATAGATCAAATGACAGCGAATGGGCAGACGTAGTCAACTGGACAGTATACGCAACAATCATCGCAGATGAGTATGGTGTTACTAGCGCAAACGTTGACTCTGTTGACACAGACGCACTTCCAGAACTTGGAAGATTATTTGGTGCAAATGATGGTGAGCTTCAAACAAAGATGGGTCTTAGCGCAGACGCGTTCTACAATGTTATCAAGCAAGTTGGTAACTATGACCAAATCTACTCAAGAAACCTAAATCCATTAGGTCTCTTCAGAGAAGGTGGAGCTAACGATCGTTGGACAAACGGTGGGTTAATTTACGCACCTCCTGCAAGATAATTTAATTATCTTTATATAAATGTAAAAGGGGCTGAAAAGCCCCTTTTGCTTTGTAAGTACCATATTTATTTGATAAAATTTTATAATGAAAGGCGCTCTCAAATATTTACTTTTTTTTAGAAATGTTGTTTTCTTAAAATGGTTAAGCCAAATAGTTTTTCTTGTTGGTTTTATAAGCATTGTCTTAAGATATTTAGGAAATGCATCAACTAACTTTGCATCAACAAATATAGCATTTTCCTGGGATTTTTTGGGAGAAACACCAGGTGTTTCTATTGCTGAAGGAATGTATACCCTTCCAGTTTCTGGTTTACAGATGCTTCAGGTTGGTATGTTAAACATGCTAAGGATTACAGTTACAGGAATTTTTGCGGCAACAATTCTTGGGACAATGCTTGGTATCGCAAGACTATCAAAAAACTATATTGTGGAAAAAAGTGCAACAGGAATATTAGAAATCGTGAGGAACGTACCACTTTTAGTTCAAATTCTTTTCTTTCAAGCCTTGATACTTACACTACCTAGATTAGAAGTATCAGAAATTGGTACATATACAATTCATGCAAGTGCAAAAGGTATCGCATTCCCATGGCCAAATAGAGAACCTAATGCGATTTTATTTATGGTTTACTTTATTTTAGTTTTATACATTGCTAACCAGATATTTAAATGGAGAGTTAGAACCCTTGAAAAAGAAGGAAGAGAGACATATCCAACATTATGGGCCGTGATATCTTTTGTTGTACTTATTATTGTCGGATGGTTCGGAGGTTTTAGAGTAGTTGGAATAATTGGTCTAATTGCAGGATATCTTTCAATAGGCTTAGAGAGTGTTCCAGGAATTTTTTATCAGATTCTATTTTCGGCAATTACAGTTTTTATTGGATTTAGAGTTACCAAAAGATTTATTGATAGTAAAAAATCTGAAGAAGCTCAGGGAATTTATAGTGATGATGATTATTTTAAAATAATATTTAATGTTGCAATAGTTGTATTATTAGTTTTTCTTTTTCTTACATCATTTGGAGCAAGTGTCTCAAAATTTTTAGTAGGAGATGAACTGACCTATAAAGCCGATTGGGGGCTTCCACAACTCTTCCACGGTATTGAAAATAAATTATATTGGTTCCCAATGCATGATGTTGAAATCGAAAAAGAAAATGTAGAAATGAAAAAAGCAGAGATTATTAATTGGGTAGTCGAACCAGGATCAAGAGTAGAAGTTGGGGATAAAATTGCTGATGCCTACATTATTAGAAAGCCAAATGAAGAAAAAGTAGAGTATGAAATTGTTGCTAAGTACGCAGGTACTATTGAAACACTTTATCTTGAAGAAGGTAAATCACTTAAAGTGGGCGAAGAGTTTTACGAAATTCAAGTCACAGAGGGTGATCCCTTTACATTATCAAGACCAAGGATTGAGCAAACAGGTACTACAAAATTTAAGAGATATTCTGATGATTATGGTAAAAAGTTGTCAGTTGGCTATTTTGCAACCTGGGTTGGAGTAGTTTTATATACTGCAATATTTATATCCGAAGTAGTAAGAGCAGGCATTATGGCTGTTGCCAAAGGGCAATCTGAAGCTGGACTCTCTTTAGGTTTTAGAAGAAGTGCTCTTCTGAGGTTAATTGTTATACCCCAGGCAATTAGAGTAATGTTGCCTCCAATGGGTAATCAGTATCTAAACCTTGCAAAAAATACTTCATTGGGGATAGCTGTAGCTTTCCCTGAAATTGTTGCTGTCGGTCAAACTTTATACAATCAGGAAGGACAAACTTTACCTGTATTTATTGTATGGATGATCTTTTACAGTACCGTAAGTTTAACAATTTCTAGCATAATCAATTTTTACAACAGAAAACTGAAGATTGTTGAGAGATAAATGAATTTAGAATTTAAAAAATCAATAGCCTGGATGAGAGAAAACTTATTTTCTTCAATTCCATCATCAATACTTACCGTAGCTACATCATTTTTTGTCTTGGGTTTCTTTAGAGGATTGTTTGGATTTGCAATGGCATCTGATAAAGACTGGCTGTCTGTCTTAAATAATATGCAACTTTATATGGTCCAGGCATATCCTGAAGAAGATTTTATTAGGGTGTGGATATCTGTAGGATTAGCTCTAGTTTTTGCTGGAATGTCTATAGGGTTGTGGAAAAGTACTGAAGAATCATCATTATCTGAGGTATTCTCAAAATTTCTGCGAGTCAGTTTAGCTTTTCTTTTCTTCACTGTTGTAGCACCTACGTTTTCAAGTGTTACAGACAACGACGGAATCATTCAAACAGAGGAGTCCTTCCCGATGGAAACACGCTTACAACTCCTTATACCTTCTGCAATATTAGTTGTTGTATTTTTTGTACTAAAGAATCTAAAACTTAATTACAAATTCAATAAATCAGACTTATTATGTTTTTATTTGGCAATACCAATAGTTTTGATGTGGATTATAAAGCTCCCGACAATACAGCTTGATAGCAGTAACCAAAGAATATTTCCAGATCCTTTAATGCCAATTGCTGACACAACAAAGACTCCTTGGACTATCATTTTTGGATTATTTTTAGCTTTTTATTTTATAGGTTCTAGATTTAAAGATTCTAAAAATATTAAGAGAACAATGTCTATCTCGTGGGTTCTTTTACCATTATTTATTTTTTCATGGATTTTTAAAAAGCCAGAAATAGATCTACCAACAATTCTTGGTCAGGATATACCAATTTTTATAGGGATCTTTTTAATTGGAGCATTGACAATTACCTTTATCAACAATCCAGTTGTTGAGAAATATTTTTCTATATATTTGGGTGTACTTATTGCTATTACGGGTATAGCACTTTTTATCTCGGTCCCTATTCTTCTTAAATCAGCTCTCTTATTACTTGTGTTATTTACTATCGTAATTCCAGCCGTGTCTTCATCTACAAAAGGTAAGAGAAACCTTATTATTGTTTGGGGTGTTTCACTATTTACTTTATCTGTTTTAATTCGTGGTGGCTCTTCAGATACACAGATTATCGTACAACAGCAAAGTATTTTTGGCGGATTTTCTCTAACTTGGCTTCTTGCAATATTTGGAACTTATGTTTCATTTCCTTTGGGAGTGCTTTTAGCCTTGGGAAGAAACTCGAAACTACCTATTGTTAGACTTGTTTGTACAGGAATTATTGAATTAACTCGTTCTGTTCCTTATATTACATGGCTTTTCTTTGCCAGCGTTACCATGGCAGTTTTCTTACCAGAAGGTGTCAACTTTGAGTTAGTTGTAAGAGTGCTTATGGTAACTGCATTCTTTAGTGGAGCATATTTCGCAGAAAATATTAGAGGGGGACTTCAATCTATTCCAAAAGGACAATATGAAGCGGCTGACGCAATAGGAATGAGTCCTTTTCAAAAAACTTCATTGATTGTAATGCCACAGGCATTAAGAGCAATTATTCCTACGTTAGTTAGTAGTGCGATAACTGCATTTAAAGATTCAAGTTTGGTTACGATTATCGGACTTATTGATTTCCTCACAATCGGTAAGGTGATAATTGGTACTCAATCAATACCAGTAAATTTTGTTGGCCACGATAGAGAGAACTTATTATTCATTGCATTTTTCTATTGGATATTTACATTTACTCTATCCAGAAGAAGCATGAAAGTTGAAAAAAGATTAGGATTAGGAGAAAGATAATTTATGAGCATTATTAAAACAAACGATGTTAAAAAATGGTTTGGAGATTTCCAAGCTCTTAAAGGTATATCTATGGAAGTTCAAGAAGGTGAAGTCTTAGTTATATGTGGACCTTCAGGTTCTGGAAAATCAACCTTTATAAGATGTATAAACAGACTTGAACAACACCAAGAGGGTGAAATTATCGTTGATGGTATTGAGTTAACTAATGATCTCAAAAATATAGAAGCTATTAGATCTGAAGTTGGAATGGTTTTCCAGAGTTTCAATCTTTTTCCACACCTGACAGTATTACAAAACGTAACTCTTGCTCCAATTTGGGTTAGAAAAAAAAGCAGAAGTGAATCAGAAGAAAAAGCAATGGAGCTTTTGACAAGAGTTGGTATTCCTGAGCAAGCATCAAAATTTCCAGGCCAACTATCTGGTGGCCAACAACAAAGAGTGGCAATAGCAAGAGCATTAGCAATGGAACCAAAAATAATGTTATTTGATGAGCCAACATCAGCACTTGACCCTGAAATGATAAAAGAGGTATTGGATGCTATGAAAGAGTTAGCTTTATCTGGAATGACAATGATTGTCGTTACTCATGAAATGGGGTTTGCTAAAGAAGTTGCCGACAGAGTTATGTTATTTGATGAGGGATTGATGGTTGAGGAAAATACCCCCACAGAATTTTTTGATAATCCTCAAAATGACAGAACCAAGTTGTTCTTAAGTCAGATTCTTTAGAGTTTATCCCAGAGATTTTTTTCAGCTAAATCAATAATGGTTGCACCCATTCCATATGCTCCATCGAATATAGCTTTATGACCACCAGCTTCAATTGTAGCTGCTGCAAATTCAGGCTGATGATTGACTGCGTCTCCTGAGTCGATAGCCAACATAGGATGAATAGATGGCATCGCGAAGGATATGTTTCCCATATCTGTTGATCCTAAGCCAAGTTGTGCCGGATCTTGTAGTGGCATGTCTCTTCCAATTTCATTACAGTTTTCCATAAACAATTCGAACATTGTTTTATTATTTAGAATTTCTTGGTATCTAAAGTCTGGAGAAGTAACGTCTGATTTGCATTTAGTTGCAATTGCCGCCCCGTTTACGAAATTTAAAAAATCTTGTTCCAACTTGTTCAGCCCATCTTCGTTTAAAGATCTAAGGTACCACTCTGATGAAGTATAAGATGGAATAATGTTCGGCTTAAACCCTCCATCTTTTATAACTCCATGCATCCTATCAGTTCTTAACATTTGTTGACGATACGTAGAAGCATTTACAAATAGTTGTATTTGGGCATCTAGTGCATTTATACCCTCTTCCGGCGCACCAGCAGCATGTGCGTCCTTCCCAAAGAACTCAACTTTATATTGTTGAATTGTAGAAAATGTAGGATTAGCCACATCATAAGGACCAGGGTGAATCATCATCGAACATTTTGCATCTTCAAATGCTCCATTGTCTAATAATATTATTTTTCCACCACCACCTTCTTCGGCAGGAGTTCCTAGTAGCTTGACTCTGATACCTAGTTGGTCGACAAGATTTCTCAGACCTAATCCAGCTCCAATCGAGCAAGTGGCAATTATGTTGTGGCCACAGGCATGTCCAATTTCTGGCAACGCATCGTATTCGACACAAAGAACAACGAGAGGACCATCTTTACCAAAAGTTACCTCAAAAGCTGTATCAAGACCATGTGTTGGGTACATGACTTCAGGATCATATTTTTTTATGTAGTTAACGAGATACTTAGACGTTTCAAATTCTTCGAAAGCAAGTTCTGGATTTTCGTACATCCAGTCGTTTACTTCAATCAGGCTTTTGTGCAAAGATTCTAACTCAGATTTAAATTCTTTTTTAATTGTCATGAATCAAGCTTACTAAAATAACCTAAATTATACGAAGAGGAAACGTTCCAAATAATCCAGTCCAAATTCTTATCTTCAGCAGCACGAATATTTTCTTGTACTTCAGCGTCAGTATGCCAAAAACCTTGTAAGAATGGTCTTAATTTAATCTCTTCAACACCTCTTTCTAAAGCATCATCTAAAGCTGAGGTAATGACTCCATATGGGTTTCTATTCGGATTTTGATATCCAAAAGAACCTTTACTGTAATGAGATGGATATACCATTGGTGATAAGAAGTCAACGTTTGCGATAATTGTTTCAAGGTTTTGACCAATTCCACCATCAAATTTATTAGTTAATATGTATCCAAATACATCTGCGGACACAAAACACCCAAGACTGTTTATCTCTTTTTTAGCAACCTTAAGAAAACTATTTATATTTTTTATTCTGTTTTCGTAAGTATTTTCATCTTTGAAAACCATATACTTGTAGTTAGAATCTGGATATCTAATATAGTCAAATTGGATTTCGTCAAAGCCTAATTCGCATGCTTCTTTTGCAATATTGATCACATAGTTTCTAGCCTTTTCACTACCGGGATCAATAAAATATTGACCATCTTGGGAATAAATTCTTTTATTATATGAATCAAATATTGCTTCATTTGGATAATTTTTAGCAAATAACGGATCTTGAAAAACAACAACTCTCCCAATCAGGTAAAGATCATTTGTATCTTTTAAAGTATTTAATGTTTTACTGTTATATTTACTTCTAATATTTGACATTTCTCCAGCAAGTTCATCAACAGTATCAAATAAAATATGTCCATTGTCAGTTTTTACATCAATAACAAGGCTATTTACATTTGTATTACCCAAGATGTTGTTGATTCTTTCTAACTTTGAACTATTAGTCATGTGGTAACCATTTATGTAAATTCCTCTGACTCCTCCATGCTTTTCTCTAAACTGAGAAAATTTTTGTTGTTTTATTAAAAAAGTAATTTCTTGATTAAGAACAACGAGCTCTTCATTTAAATCTGAGATTAGTTTTGAACTAAATTTTTGCTCTTTACTGGTTATGTCTGCATTGATTTTATTAGCATCAACACTTTTAATATTTTTTGCTATCTCTACAGCAACATCTGTTTTATATACTGTTGTATTCGTGACTATTTGATTGTTTGATTTTTCATTGTTGATATCCCGTGAAAAAAAATTTGTAGTGGCAAATGCCAATACAAACACAAGAAAAAAATTTGTTACCCTGTTCATCTTCTTATTTTAAGAATACTTATTAATTTCTTTCAAAGCTAGTTTTATAATATCTATATGCAAAATTCGAGATATCAAAAAGTTGAAAAATTTTATGAAGTTCCTGTTTTTATAGCAGTTGTCTTGCTAATACCTGTAATAATCATTGAATATAGAAGTTCAGGACTAAAAGAATTTGCAAATTATCTCAATTGGGGGATATGGGTTGTATTTTTATTGGAGTACGTCCACTTACTAATTCTCTCTGAAAACAAAAAAGACTATGTTCTCAATCACAAATTGGAACTTTTTATTGTAATCGGCTCTATCCCATTTGTTCCTCAGGGATTAGAGTCGTCTAGATTTCTACGTTTTGTAAGACTACCAAGACTATTAAGAGTATTACAGTTATTCAGACTTGCAGTTGTAGTTGCGAAATTTGGATCTGATATAAAAGCTATTTTTAATAGCAGGGGACTAAGGTCGATCGTCTATGCAACTATATTTTTAATAATTTTCTTTGGATTCCTTTTCTTTATTTCTGAACCGGAGGTCGAAACATTTAGTGATGGAATATGGTGGGCTTTGGTTACGATAACAACTGTTGGATATGGAGACATAACGCCCTATACAACACTAGGAAGAATCGTTGCTAGTTCCCTTATGATTTTAGGAATAGGGTTTATTGCTACAATTACGGCGACCGTTTCTGCATATTTCTTATCGAATTTTGGAGAAAAACAAACTACCCTTGATGATGTCCTTATTAAGCTTGAAAAAATTGAAGATGAAATTGAAAAAATAAAGGAAGACAAAAATGAATGAAGCACTTAATCAATTAGCAGAAGATTTCTTTAAAAATTCTTTAAACACTTCGCCAACATCTGCAATTATGCGTGGATACAAGGAATACTTTGATCAAATCGAAGAATTAACTGATACTAAATTTGATCAAAACTTAATAGATTTAAATAAGTTTGAAAAAAGATTAAACGAAATAGATTTCAATAATTTGTCAAACAAGGAAAAAGTTACCTATGGAATGTTGGAGTATGCTTTTGGATCAAATAAAGATTCATTACTTGATAGGAGCTGGGAGTTTGGAGCTGGAGTTTCTGGATTCACAGGCTATTTAATTGATTACAACCAGCAAATGTTTATTCCTGATTTAGAATCAGCCGATCTTTTATTGAAGAGATTAGAACAATACAATCAGTTCTTTAACCAAGTATCTGCAGTTCAAAAGAAAGGCCTAGATAAAAATAGAGTAGCAACTGAAAGAAATTTGTTAAGAACAATCGATCAAATTGAAAGCTATCTCAAAACATCATTAGAGTCGGATCCTCTTTTGTTAGTAAATTTTTCTCCTGAAATATCTGAAGAAGATGTAAATATCTGGAAAGATAAAGCAAAATTAATCATTGAGAGTTATGTTAGGCCAAGTGTTAATTCATATCTTGAACAACTCAAATCAGAGCATTTACCTAAAGGTAGGTCGGATACAAATCCAGGCATAATGTGGATTGAGGGTGGTGAAGATATTTATTTAAGAAGTTTAAGAAAATTTACAGGAAATAAAGACATCACTGTTAAAGAAGTTCACGAAACAGGTTTATCTGAGATTGAAAGATTAAAAAAAGAATTTTTTGATATTGGAAAAAATGTGTTCGAAGATGTAACAACTCCAGAAGAGGTACTTTATAAAATGCAAACTGAACCATCGATGCGCTTTGAAAGTAAAGAACAGATGCTTCAAATGGCAGAAGATATTATTCAAAGAGCATACGAACCTCTTGCTGATTGGTTTACAGTATTTCCAAAAGCCCCTTGTAATGTTTTACCAGTTCCCGAAGAGTCAGAAAAACACGCTCCACCAGCATACTACTATTCTCCTTTACCAGACGGTTCAAGAGATGGAACTTATTTTTTAAACACATATAAACCAGAAACAAAAAGCATTTTTGAAGCTGAATCTGTTGCATTTCATGAAGCAATACCTGGACATCATCTTGACAGGACAATTGCTGTAGAGCTTAAAAATGTTCCTGATTTTCAGAGATATACAGCCTCCACTGCGTTTGTAGAGGGGTGGGGTTTATATTCTGAACAGCTAGCAAACGAAATGGGCTTGTACTCAAATGACGTTCAACAACTTGGCAGACTTGGTAATGATGCTTGGAGAGCATGCAGGCTAGTACTAGATACAGGAATGCACGGAATGGGATGGTCTAGAAATTCAGCAATTGAATTTTTCAGAGGCAATTCACCAATTGAAGAAATAAATGCAAATATAGAAACCGACAGATATATTGCATGGCCAGGTCAAGCCTGTTCATATAAAATGGGACAGTTAAAGATTGAGCAACTACGAAAAAAGGCTGAAAAGGAGCTTGGTGAAAAATTTGATATAAGATATTTTCACGATGAAGTTTTATGTGATGGCGGAATTACACTTCCAATTTTAGAAAATAAAATCGATAGTTTTATTGAGAAATTTAGAAATTAGTTACTTCCGAATTGATTTATCTGTTTTTTTCACTATCTCATTCTTATAGCTTTTATGAATTTCTTTCTCTTTGAGTTTTGAATGAGTTTTTTGATTTGTTATTTCATTTTCTAAAGCAATTAATTTTGCTTGTAGGTTTTCAATCTTATCTTTCATTTCATAAATGATTTTTATACCATCTAAATTTATACCTCGTTGTGATAATTCCTGAATTTGAATCAATTTATCAATATCTTGTTGAGAATAGCGCCTAGTACCTCCACCTGTTCGATAAGGTTTAATAAGCCCTTTATTTTCATAAGTTCGTATTGTTTGTTGATGTATTCCAGACAAAGAAGATGCAACTGAAATAAAATATATAGCGTTTGATTCTTCGTTATTCATCTAAATACTTTCTTGGAGAATCACCTGATTCAAATTGATCTCTGAATTTTTCTAAATGTTTTTTTGCAGACCTTGATAAGTTTGTTGGAGGTATTATAAATACTTTCACATATAAGTCTCCTGATCTTCTACCTTGTGGTGTTATACCTTCACCTCTTATCTTGAATGTCTTACCACTTGGGGTACCAGAAGGAATCTTCAATGTAACAGATTTAGTTAATGTTGGAATTCTAATGCTTGCACCTAATGCAGCTTCTGTAAACAAAAGAGGAACCTCAAGAACTAAATCCATGTTACTTCTCTTAAAGAATTTATGTGGCTCTACAGATACTTGAACTAATAAATCTCCATCAGGAGCACCAGCTGCGCCAGGACCACCACGACCTCTAAGCCTAATTACACTTCCATTGTCAACGCCAGCAGGAACTTTAACTTTAATTGATTCATTTTCAAGGGGAAGCACAACTTCAATTCCTGAAGCAGCCTCAGTAAATGAAATATTAACATTGGTTTGATATGTCTGACCTTTCCTTCGGACACCAAATCCAAATATATCTCCTAAATTCTCAAATATATCCCCAAAGTCATCTACCGTAAATCCCTGGCTTGTGAACCCGCCAAAGCCTGAAGCACCCATTGACCTTATCTGATCGTATTCTTGTTTCTTTCTTTCATCACCAAGCACTGAATGAGCTTCAGAGACTTCTTTAAATCTTTTTTCTGCTTCTAAGTCTCCAGGATTAAGATCTGGATGATTTTCACGAGCTAATTTTTTATAAGCTTTTTTTATTTCTGAGATGGAGGCATCTTGTGGGACACCTAATGTTGCATAGAAATTCTTATCTAACCAGTCTCTACTCACTTTTAACTTTTACCATAGCAGGGCGTATTAAGTTGCCTTGAAAGAGGTATCCTTTCCTAAGAACACTTTCTACCTTTTGAGAGTCCCCATTCCCACTGTGTTCAACAGCTTCATGTATGTTTGGATCAAAATCTTCTCCGAGAGCTCCAATTTCTTCTATTTGTAAAGTGTTTAAAACCGCTGAAAGCATGTTTCCCAAAGTTTTAATTTCTTCATTTACATTATCTTGTGACAAAGCTATTTCAAAATTATCAATTAGAGGAAAAAGACTTTCTACAAAGTAAGCTATCGAAGCATTTCCAATGCTGTCTCTTTCTTTCTCAGATCTTTTTTTAAAGTTATCAAAATCTGCAGCGAGCCTCAGATACTCATCTTTAATTTTTTCATATTCAGATAAAGAAATTGATTCTACTGGCTCCGAAGCACCATCGGATATAGTATCTTCAATATCCTCAATAGATGATTCTTCTTTATTCATCCTCTATAACTTCGCCTTCAACTACATCATCGGATTCATCTGATGAAGGGTCAGTTTTTTCATTTTGTGCTTCTGCATATAATTTTTCCGCAAACGTCTGACTAGCTTTCGAAAGATCTTCAATACCAACTTTTAAGTCGTTGGTTGGTGTATCTTCATTTTCTAAAAGTTTTTTTAATTTATCATTAGCATCATTAATAGAAGTTATCTCTTCCTCAGTTGCTTTGTCTTTATTTTCTTCAAGCATTTTTTCTGTAGATGTGACTATGCCTTCAGCCATATTTCTTGTTTCAACAAGTTCTTTCTTTTTTGCATCTTCATTAGCATGCTGCTCGGCATCTTTAATCATTCTATCTATCTCATCATCTTCTAGTGCAGTGCCACCAGTTATTGTTATGGCCTGTTCCTTTCCAGTTCCAAGGTCTTTGGCGTTTACATTGACGATACCATTAGCATCTATATCAAATGTTACTTCAATCTGAGGTGTTCCCGCCATTGCAGCAGGTATGTCGGTTAGAGTAAATCTTCCAAGAGATTTATTTCCAGAAGCAACCTCTCTCTCACCCTGTAGAATATGAATTTCTACTTGTGTTTGGTTGTTTTCAGCAGTACTAAAAACTTCAGATCTTTTTGTTGGAATAGTAGTGTTTCTCTCAATCATTTTGGTCATAATGCCACCTTTTGTTTCTACTCCTAAAGTAAGGGGTGTTACATCCAATAATAAGACATCTTTAACATCTCCTTTCAAAACACCTGCTTGTATAGCTGCTCCTGAAGCAACAACCTCATCTGGATTTACACCCTTATGAGGATCCTTGCCCGTTAACGACTTAACAAGTTCCTGAACAGATGGCATTCGTGTTGATCCACCAACCAATATGATATGGTCTATATCAGAGTAGGACATACCCGCATCTTTAAGGGCATTTTCAACAGGAGCTTTAGTCCTTTCGACTAAATCAGCAGTAATCTTTTCAAATTCAGATCTGCTTAGTTTTTCAACTAAATGTTGTGGGCCAGAATCATTTGCAGTAAGAAAAGGCAAGTTAATTTCTGTTTCACTAGTAGATGAGAGTTCAATTTTTGCTTTTTCTGCACCTTCTTGAATTCTCTGAATAGCCATGTTGTCATTCGATAGATCTATTCCAGTTGATGATTTAAATTTCTCAATAATCCAGTCCATAATTCTTTGGTCCCAATCATCACCACCCAATTTAGAATCGCCGGATGTCGACTTTACTTCAAAAACACCTTCAGAGATTTCTAATATTGATACATCAAATGTACCGCCACCCAAATCGAATACAAGAATTTTTTGATCTTCATTGTTTTCAAGACCATATGCGAGTGAAGCAGCTGTCGGTTCATTAATTATTCTTAAAACTTCTAGGCCAGCAATCTGACCAGCTTCCTTTGTAGCTTGCCTTTCAGCATCATTAAAATATGCTGGAACAGTAATTACAGCTTCCGTGACGTTATCACCTAAGTAAGCTTCTGCATCCCTTTTTAATTTTTGTAAGATACGAGCAGATATTTCTTGAGGTGTATATTCCTTATCTTCAAAACTTTGTTTCCAATTTGACCCGACCTTTCTTTTAATTGAACGAACTGTATTGTCAGGGTTTGTTATGGCTTGTCTTTTGGCAAGCTCTCCAACAAGTATGTCATCAGATTTAAACGCGACTATAGAAGGAGTAGTTCTGTTACCCTCTGCATTAGCTATAACAGTTGGCTCGCCACCTTCTAAAATTGCAACGACACTATTTGTAGTTCCAAGATCAATTCCTACCGCTTTTCCCATATTTTACAAACCTTTCTTAATTTAAACCTGTGGTTCTTGTTCTCTTGGCAAGTGTCCTCTAACTCTTGGATAGGAGACAGGGGCATGCAAAAAACAATATTTCTTTTTGTTATAAATGCTTATTACTGTTTCACAGGAATCAAATTCACAAACTCTTCCTGTTGTATATTTTTTTGAACGCCTTACACCAGGTTTAACTGTTGAGGCTGTTAATGTTCCGCTCATTTTTTCCTTCCAATCTTACCTTATTTAATTATATAATCTAAGTATATTTACTTAGATTTGTAATAAATATAATATACTTTTCATTTTATGCAAACTAATATTATTTATTTCTAATAAGTTTCCTCTTTTTAAATAGTTTCTATTATTGATATCATTAAATGATGACTGGCATTGATATACATATTGTTGGGATTGGTAATTTAGGGATATCCTTTTTAGAAGGTTTCAAATCTTTAAAAGACAATACATGCCTCTACTTATACGAAAATAATAAAGAAACTATCAAAAATTTAGAAAGTTCTTACAGTGTTACAACAGATATTGATCAGATTGATAATGGTGTCTTACTTCTTTGTATTAAGCCGAATAATTTAAATGAATTCATAAATGTAAATAAATCTAAAATATCAGAACAAGTATTGATAGCTTCACCACTAGCTGGAGTCACTATAAATCATTTTGAGAATCATTTTAAAAATAAAGTACTAAGACTTATGCCAAATTTAGCAATAAGAAACAATTCGGGATTTATTCCTTATACAAAAAATTATGATGAGGATTATTTACATTTTATTGAAAAGTTAAATCACCTTGGACAAACTAATGAATACCCTGAAGATTTGTTTGATATTATAACTGCAATTTTCGGTAGTGGTCCAGCATGGTATTTTGAATTGTCTTCGAAAATTACAGATGCTGCGACCAAATTAGGAATGGAAACTGATGATGCAAAATTTATTGTTGAACAGTTAATCCTATCTCTTCCTTCCTTTCTCGGTGAACAGAAATTTGGTGAAATCGTAAACAATATTAAATCACCAAATGGAACCACTGAGGCAGGTATAAATTCGTTGAAAGATAACTCATTTGATAAAATAATATATGAGGCAATTGAAGCTGCGGTTAAACGTTCAATAACAATTTCAAAAGAGACTAACGATGGATGATATTAAACCAAAAAAACAAGTAAACGACTATGTATTATTATTCTCAGCCGGAGCAGCATTATCTGTTATTTTTTTATGGCTTGCTAGCTATATATTTCCTGAAGGTGAGATAATCGGTGGTCGAAGAGTATTTGAAAATATACCAAAATCAATTCAATACATATTTTATATTCTCAGTGCCTCTTCAGTATTTATTTGTGGATATTTATTTTCTTTACGAGCAAAAAATTGGTCAAGAGGCTCTGAAGAAAAAAGGAAAGTAAAAATATCAGAGAGAATCTTTAGTTTTTTTGATGGAATTCTTATGAGGACAACTTTAAGATTTAAGGCTGCCGGCCTCATGCACTCAATGATTTATGTTGGATTTCTTGGCTTGTTTGCGGGCACACTAACACTAGAAGTTCACCACCTAATGCCACCTCCTCTAAAATTTCTACAAGGTACAACATATATTGTCTATTCTTTTTTATTAGAACTCGCATCACTTCTGTATCTCGCAGGGCTTGCTTGGGCTTTTTATAGAAGAATTTTTGGTACTGAAGACAGGATTAAAACTAAAACTAAAATGGATGACTATCTTACCTTGTCTTTGTTGGCTTTTATGGGTGTTTCCGGCCTTACAACTGAAGCAGGAAGAATACTTGTTGAGGGATTCCCTAGTTACGAAAAGTGGAGTTTTGTTGGGTATTTTATTGCTACTTTACTACCCTTTGAAAGTGGTGAGCTTTTTCATCGAATTTCCTGGATTCTTCATACTGTAAGCTTCTTTGTATTTTTATTAATCCTTCCCCAATCAAAGCTTCGACATATCATTACCTCACCAGTAAATATGTATTTAAGTCCAAAAGATAGACCAAAAGGTGCAATGAGAGATATTGGAAATCTAATGGAAGCTGAAGATATTGAAACTGTTGGAGCTGAACTAATTGAAAACTTTACATGGAAGCAACTTTTAGATCTTGATGCATGTACTATATGTGGCCGCTGTACTTCCGTTTGTCCAGCTAACCTTACTGGAAAACCATTAGATCCCCGAGAGATTATCTTGAAAGTTGGACAGGTTATGTCAGAAACTGGAAATCCTGCCGTTCCTACAACCGTATCAACCCCCATAGACTTAAAAGTGAAATCATCAAGTGTATTTGAGCGAATTACACCAGAAGAGCTTTGGGCCTGTACTTCTTGCAAGGCATGTGATGAAATTTGTCCGGTAAACATTGAAATTCTAGACAAGATACTTGATATGCGTAGATACTTAGCATTGATGGCTTCCGATTTTCCTTCTGAGTTAGGAAAGGCATATGTTGCAATGGAAAATTCTTCAAATCCTTGGGGTGCATCTCAAGAAGATAGAATGAAATGGTCAGAAGACTTAGATTTTGAAGTTCCTTTGCTTGATGAAAAAAATAAAGAGAAAATCGATTACCTGTACTGGATAGGTTGTGCAGGAGCTTTTGATGATAGAAATGTTCCCGTAACAAGAGCTGTTGCAACACTCCTTAGAAGAGCAAACGTATCATATGCAGTTCTGGGTCCAAAAGAAGTTTGTACAGGTGATTCTGCAAGAAGAACTGGAAATGAATTTGTATTTCAGCAATTGGCAATTCAAAATATTGAGACAATGAATAACCTTGATGTAAAAAAAGTTATCACTCAATGTCCTCACTGTTTTAATACGATTAAGAATGAGTACCCCCAATTAGGCGGAAATTTTGAGGTCATACATCACAGTCAATTGTTGACTGAACTTGTCCAATCAGGACATATTGAGGTAGGAACAAGTGACAAACCACATGTCATAACATATCATGATTCCTGTTACCTAGGTAGACATAATGATATTTACACTGCTCCGAGAGAGATAGTTGGATCTATTGGTGGTATTGAAATTCGAGAAATGAAAAGACAAGGAACGACAAGCTTCTGCTGTGGTGCTGGTGGTGGACGAATGTGGATGGAAGAAGCAACCGGTAAAAAAGTCAATATCGAAAGAGTAGAGGAAGCTGTCGAAACTGGTGCCGATGAGGTCGCTGTTGCATGTCCATTTTGTTACATAATGATGGATGATGGAATGAAAGAGATTGGCCAAGGAGACAATGTCAGAGTAAGAGACGTTTCTCTTATATTGCTTGATAATTTAAGAAAAGATTAACTGTTTTTACCCATAAAGAATTTCGAAATATTTCCCTTAGATTTATTTAGGCTATAGATTACGTATATTGCTGTAGTTAAATTGCCTAAAATCATCAAGAAAAAAATCCAAATTAATGCAGATAATCCTTTTTCTTTATAAGATATCCAAATTCCAACGAGAACAAACCCAGCATATAAATCGACAAGCGAGACGATACCCCAAGGAAGAGATGGAATTATTGAATCAAATAAAGAGACTTGGTTCTGAGCCCAAAATATTGTTGATACCATAGCTATAGTTATTAAATAAGCTATTACTTTTGTTATAGTCATACATTAGATTTTAAAGAAGAAGAAAAGTATATGGGAAACAATAGACAAGTAATTTTAAAAATATTTAGATTGGATAAAAATATTTACAATGAACTTGCATCAGAAGTTAGCAATTTCCAAATTGCTATTGCAATCTACATTTCTGGTTTCTTATTTAGCGGTCTTGCAGCCTTAAACTTTTTAAGAAACTCACTTGTTTATCTTGAGGAAAATCTTGGATTAATTGTTGGCACCCTTCCAGTACAAACAGTCAATGAATTAAATAATTTAATAAGAGAGTTTGAGAATGTATTCGATTCTCAACAATTATTTGGATTACTTACAAGTTATTTAATATCTAGTTTTGTATCAGGGTTTGTTGGTGTTGGCCTTGTTTATTTATTGTTGACGCGTTTTTTTAGGAAAGAGACAAATTTTAGGCAAGTAGGAATAATTTATGGATTTTCAAACATTCCAGTTTTTTTAAATGGAGTAATCTTCTTTACTAGTTCTATCCCTCTTCAAATATTTTTAATTATTGGAACAGCTATTTTTGCACTGGTTTGTTTAGGGTCAGGTTTAAAACAGGTATATCTTCTGAGAAACATTGAAGCTTTTTTATTAGTAGTTGTTTCTGGCTTTGGTAGTTCATTATTTTCACAAGTAATATAAATGAAAGCAGCAATTATCTTAGCCGCTGGAGAATCGTCTAGGATGGGATTCCCAAAACAATTGGCTGAATATAAAGGTAAAACAATTTTGGAAACTGTTGTTGAAACCGTTTCCAATAGTATTGAAAATTCAATTGTTGTATTAGGACATGAAAACGAAACCCTTACTGAAAAGATTGATTTTAAAAACAGCACAATTCTTATCAATGAAAGTTGGGAGGAAGGAATTATTTCATCTATTAGAACCGGTTTATTCTATTTGAGCTCAGATAAAAATATCGATGGAGCATTGATATTCATGGGGGATCAGCCAGCAATTAATTCAGAGGTAATTGAAAAATTACTATTAACAAAGAATGATGATGATGAGGTTGTAGTCCCTCAATACCGATACGAAACAGGATACCCAATCTTGATACCTAGATATTTCTGGAACAAACTTGAACTTATTACCCAAGATGATATTGATGGTGATGATTCAGTATTTAAAAATTTTGATTTGATTGACTTCTTCGAATCATCTGAATCAAAAATGAAAATTCTAAATTTTAATTTTCTTAAACCTACAGATTTTGACAAACAGTCTGATTTTTAAGAGTGGGAAAATCTCCCTAAAAATTTTCTTAGTTTCTAAAAAAAATTTTGTAAACTTTAAACATGAATTCAATTGACTCAATAAATGGAATGACGCATACTGAAGCTACAAAATTAAGAAGAGCTAGAGTCAGAACTACAGTAACGTTTCTCCAAATCGCATCAACTCGATCTGGAAGGGCCTTGCTTACAAAAGAGACTGGAATAACATCACCAAAACTTTTGCATTGGGCCAAACGCGCCGAACTGATGAAAATTAAGAACCTAGGTAGAGATTATGCAGATCTCTTAGAAGCTGTTGGTGTTGAAAGTGTGGCTGATCTTAAAAGAAGAAACCCTGAAAGTCTTCATGAAATGATGCATAATGCAAATCAGGCAAAAAAAATTGTTGACAGAATGCCTTCACTTAAAAGAGTAACTAATTGGATTGATGATTCAAAAGATATTGTCATAACGGTATCTTCTTAGTTAATCATTTAATTATCATTATTGTGTGAATACAAAAACCTTAAGAATATCTTGTGCACAATTGTCTTTTCCTGTTGGTGCGATCCAAGAAAATAAAGATAAAATAATCAACACATTAAAAGAGGCTGAAAAAGTACATTCTGACATTGTCTTATTTCCAGAACTTGCACTAACAGGCTATCCTCCCGAAGATTTGCTACTAAGAGAAAGTTTTGTCGGAAAAAATTTTGCGGTTATGGAAGAGATTGCGGAGTTTTCTGGAAAAACAAGTGGTGTAATCGGGTTTGTTGATCGTAGCTTAAAGAAACAAAAAAATGATAATGTTGACAGAGATATAGCCAATGCAGCTGCGATTGTTCAAAATGGTGATGTAAAAGGAATTTATCATAAATGTTTCCTGCCTAATTATTCCGTTTTTGATGAAGCAAGATATTTTGACAAAGGTACAAATGCTTCAACTCTTTTTTGGTATGAAAATATTGCTGTAGGGATAAATATATGTGAAGATATTTGGATCGAAGATGGTCCAGCCGAAGAACAAGTAAAAAAAGGTGCTTCAATCATATTAAATATAAATGCATCCCCATTTGATTTAAACAAAATCAACCAAAGGAAAGACAAAGTAAAGAATAAAGCAAAAAAACTAGGTGTACCAATTGTTTATCTAAATATGGTTGGTGGTCAAGATGAACTTGTTTTTGATGGTGGTTCATTTGTGGTTGATAAAAACGGAAAAATTATATACATGGCTCCACAATTTGAAGAAGACTTTTTTACTTTTGACATTGAACTTGATGTTAAAGATATTATTTCAGAGTCAAATTTATATTTGAATGATAAGAATGTTGAGCTAGAACCAATAGTTAGTACAAAAGAGCTTGATAAAATCGAGTCAATGTTTGCTGCTTTGAAACTAGGTCTATCTGACTATGTAACAAAAAACAAATTCAACAAAGTGCTTGTTGGACTATCTGGTGGAATTGATTCAGCTTTAACGGCAACTATAGCTTGTGATGCGTTAACTCCAGAACGTGTCATAGGTGTTGCAATGCCATCAAAATACAATCCAGAATCATCCTTAGATGATGCAAAACAACTTGCTAAAAACTTAGGTATAAACATGAAAGAAATCACTATTGAGGATACTGTTGAAAATATAAGAACATTAGTTTCTGAAAATATTGAAGAACAATTGAAAAGTGTCGTAGATGAAAATATTCAGTCGAGGGTTAGGGGCAACCTGCTTATGGCACTATCAAATCAGTTAAATGCTATGGTTGTCTCTACAGGCAACAAATCAGAAATGGCCGTAGGCTATGCTACTTTGTATGGAGACTTAGTTGGAGGATTTGCACTCCTTAAAGATGTTTACAAAGCAGATGTATATAATCTAGCAAAATATAGAAATTCAATATCGGAGGTTATTCCACAAAACACTATAGACAAAGAACCAAGTGCAGAGCTTAGTGAAAATCAGTTTGATTCAGACTCTCTTCCTGATTACGACACTTTAGATAAAATAATAAAACTTTATATTGAAGAAGACTTTTCCTCTGAGAAAATTATAAATTCGGGAATTGATAAGAATGTTGTATACGATGTGCTCGAAAAAATTGACAGAAATGAATATAAGAGAAATCAAGTCGCTCCTGGTGTAAAATTGACAAACAGAGCTTTTGGAAAAGATAGAAGAATGCCAATTACAAATACATATAAAAGGGAAAGAAATTAAATGTATCTTATTAATGGGGTTGAGGTATCAAAAGAAGAATTTAATATACCTGTAGAAAACCTAGCTATTTGGAGAGGTGATGGAATTTTTGAAGCAATAGCCATACATAAAGGCTATTTATTTGGAATCGACAAGCACATGGAAAGATTCGCCCAATCTGCAGAAAAAATGTTTTTCAACAATATTAATTTTCAAGAAATAAAAGATAATCTTATTTCAATTGCTTCAAATTATGATGATGGCTACATGAGGGTAATTATTGGAAGAGGCTCGGATAAAGATAAAAGTGATGTCTATATTTTTTATCAAGAACTAATAAATTTTCCTGAGAGCTTCACATTACAATCTCACTTGGCGCACTGGCATGCTGGAGGTGATTTTGATTTAAATGAAGTAAAAAATATTGGTTCAAAATCAATTTCCTACGCAATGAATCTTAATCAGACAAGATTAGCTGAAAATAATGGGTACACAGATTCATTGTTATTAAATAAAGATGGAATAGTACTAGAGGGTCCAACATTTTGTGTAAGTTGGATAATTGATAACAAAATTTATGTACCTGATTTAGAACTTGGGATATTGGATTCCATTACTCGCCGCTCTCTCATCGACATAGCAAACGATACAGATTTAGATTTAGAAATTTCCAGAATTCATATTAATGATATTTATAATGTCGATACAGTTTTTGCCCTGTCAACAGCCAAACATGCAATTTTTGTAAGTAAAATTGATGATCAAGTTTACTCTCAATCACCTCTTTTAGAGAGAATCCGAGGTTCATTTACTGAATTTATTGACAAAGAAAGACAATTAAACAAGTAATCAAAGGAGGTTCAATTGAGATTAACTGAATACTCTCATGGCGCTGGTTGAGCTTGTAAACTCCCACCTGGTGAGCTTGCTCAAGTTTTGAAGCAATTTAAAAATCATAAAGCTACAGAATCTCCAAATTTATTAGTTGGACTAAATAATCCTGATGATGGAGGAGTTATTCAAGTTGGTGATCAAAATATAATTCAAACTGTTGATTTTTTTACTCCCATTCTTGATAATCCTTACGATTGGGGAAGAGTAGCAGCCGCAAATGCGCTATCAGATGTCTATGCTATGGGAGGAGAACCTATTTCAGCTTTGCAGTTAGTTTGTTGGCCTCGTAGTGAAATAAGTTTTGATATATTGTCTGAGGTGATTAAAGGTGGTCTTGACACAATGCAAAAAGCAAATTGTACTGTCATTGGAGGTCACAGTATCGATGACAAAGAACCAAAATATGGTTTCTCAATCACTGGTGTTATAAAAGATAAGATATTTAAAAATAATGAAATTAAGGATGGAGATAGACTTTTTTTAACAAAACCAATAGGAACTGGGATTATTACAACTGCAATTAAAAGAGGAGTTGCTTCTGACGAAAGCATAGAAATTGTAACTGATATTATGACTGAACTAAATAAAAAATCTTTAAATTTTTCACTGGATAATAATGCAAACGCAATTACAGATATAACTGGTTTTGGATTGTTGGGGCATTTGTATGAAATGCTGAATGATTCCAAATTATCAGCAACAATTAAATTTGATTCTATTCCTTTGATTGAAAATATTTATGATTATTTGGATAAAGAAATATTTCCTTCTGGAAGCTTGAGAAATTATGAATACCTATCAGATAAATTTATTTCTGATCTGGATGAGCGATCTTTAAAAATACTATGTGATGCACAAACTAATGGTGGCTTTCTCATTTCAATACCTAAGAACCAAAATATTAAACTTCAAAAAGATATGGAGCTTAACAAAAATATTTGGGAAATAGGTGAAATTAATTCTAAATATAATGAAAAGATAAATATTATTTAAAAGATGATAAAAACAATTGCTAAAGTTTTCGCTTTCACTTCCATATTCAAGAATTTGGTTTTGACTCAAAAAAGTAAAACAGAAGGAATAACCCAATTACATCCTATAAAGATTCCTGGAAGAACTGTCTTTGTGAGAGAAAAAGAATATTTTATTAGAGAAAACATTGTTGAGGGCACAATACCAATTATTTTTCTGCATAGTTGGGGTACTGACTCACTTGGGAGTTGGTTTAATGTTCTTCCTAAAATTAAAAATATTAGTTCATTTATAACTATTGATTTTAAAAATCATGGAAGATCTGATGCCAGTTGGGAAAGATGGAGTGTTGATGAGAATGCAGACATAGTAATAAGCATCCTAGATGAATTAAATGTATCAGAATGCCATTTAGTAGGTTGGTCCATGGGAAGTGCAGTTGCACTTACAATATCCAAAAAAATTCCGGAAAGAATAAATAAAATGGTTTTGGTTACACCATTTAGCTGGATCGAGGGAGAAAGATATAAAGACAACTTTCTTTTCAAATTACTTGTTGGTGGTGTAAGGATTAGAGAAAGACTTTTTCCCAACAAAAATCCACAATCTAAATATTCTTTTCTTAAAAAATCTAGTGCCCTAAAAAATGAGTTTACTGATTGGGCGTGGAACAATCTTCATCGTTCTAAAGATGATTTTATCTATGGAGATGGTGGAAGACACGTAGTAGCTTTTGATTCAAGAGACTGGCTAGGTGATATTAAAACTGAAACTTTGGCGCTAATTGGTGGTAAAGACAGTCTTGTACCTCAAAAAGCATCGCAAGAAGTGACTACAAAAATGCAAAATATTACACCAATAACATTTACTAATGCACTTCATGGAATACCATGGACACATGATGAAGAACTTGTTGAAGAACTCACTAAATTTTTAAATTTATGAAAAATGTTCTATTTATTGCACCCACTACATATCAACTTCCCTTAACTGAAAACTTAAAAAAAAAGTTCATTACTTTAAGTGAAGTTTGTAATGTTTCTGTTCTAGCTTTTGCAAACAGTAAAACTTTTTTAAACGAGACGTATGGAAACTTCTACTTCAATAAGAAGATAAAAAATCGTTTATTAAATTATTTTAGAATTATTCAAATTTCAATCTTTACCACCTACAAAATTATTAAAAAGGAAAATATAGATATTGTATGTTTTCAAGATCCAGTATCTTCTTTTTTTTCAATTCTATTTTTAAAGGCAAGAAGAGCTGAAGTACAAATAATTGTTGAAACTCATGGTGATTTCATTGAGACCTTGAGTTTAGAGAAAAATTTATTTTTACCAAGGTTATACAAAAAACTATTTTACATAATGGCCAAATACTCTATTGGTAAATCAAATATTATAAGAGCAGTTTCATCTTCGACTGAACAACAAGTTTTAGATATAGATTCTTCAAAAAGTGTTGTAAGGTTTCCTGCTTGGATTGATTTTGAGGATTTTCAAAATATTGAACCTAAGCCATTTTCTAAAGACAAATTTAATATTCTATTTATTGGAAGTGTGACAGATAGAAAAAAACCTCATATGATTATTGAGGCAATTCAAAGAATCGATGATAAAAGTTATCACTTATCAATTGTTGGGCCAACTCCTAATGAAAAATATTTTAAAGAGCTCAAAGACTTAATAGATAAATCAGACCTTCAAAATCAAGTTTCATTGATAGGGCCTGTTGATAGAAAAAGTGTTAAAGATTATTATTCAACTTCAAATTTAATGATTCTACCTTCAATATCAGAGGGGCTTGCACGGGTAATTTTCGAATCACAAGTAGCAATGTGTCCAGTACTTGTTACAGATGCTCCAGGAATGAGTGATATTGTTATTGATGGTCAAACAGGATATGTATTTGAAAGTAATAATCTAGATAGCCTCTCCTTAAAGATTGAATATATAAAAAATAATTATGATGAGGCATCTCTAGTTGCTAAGAATGCAAAGGGATTTATTTTATCTAATTATTCTGAAGACAATTTTAAATTTAGTTTCAAAAAACTTTTTGATACGGTTTAATTTCAAAACTGTCCACGCAACTTGCTATTCTTGTAACATGGAAATTTTATTTTTAGGGATAATTTCAGCGCTTTTAATCGCAATTTTATATTTTGTTACAAAAAAAGACAATTCTGAAGAACAAAATAAGGACGAATATTTGATTAAAGGAATTGTTAGTGAAATTATTGAAAATGAAGAATCTCAAATTTATAAATTATTAAACAAATCAGATCAAACTGTAAAAGAATTTCTTGAAAAAACTGGTGAAATAAAAAGTTCTATATCAGGAGTAGATCAACAAACTCGAAATTTAATATCAGTATTAAATAATAATCAAAGTAGGGGTCAATGGGCTGAGTTTCAAGTTGAAGATCTTCTAGGAATTATGGATTATAAAGAAGGGATTCATTATGAAACTCAAAAAATAATGAAGAGTGGTACAAAACCTGACTTTACTTTTTACCTTCCAGATGACAAATCAATCAATATGGATTCAAAATTCCCGCTTACAATATATATGGAAATTTCAAAACTTAACAGAGATTTAGAAGATGAAACTTTAGATGAAATAGCAAGACGAGAAATAACAGATTCTATTAAGGCCAAAACCAAAGAATTTTTAGATAAAGCAATTAAAACAAAAATAGATGATACTGCTTCGAGAGAGGGCTACATTGCTCCAGATGAAGATACCGTAGACTTTGTTTTAATGTATATTCCACTTGAGAATTTATATCACTTTCTTCTTACCTCAGTTATTGGTTCTTCAAAAACACCAGTTATTGAATATGCTTTTTCAAGGAAAGTTATATTAGTAAGCCCACAAACACTTATGGCCTATCTTGAAACAATAAGACATTCAATGAAATTATTTAGTTTACAAACCGATACTAAGAATATTCTTGCTACTCATGAAAAAATAAAAAATGAAATTAGGAAATTTATCGATTCATTTGATGATGTAACAAAGAGATTAAACCAAACTGTTGAATCATTTGAATCATTAAAAACTACAAGAGTAAATAAGCTTGAAAAATCATTCGAAGAACTTGATGAAGTTAATAAAAGACTGGATGATTAATAATTAGCTGACAATCTTGTTACAACCATTATGCACTTATCATCTATAAAGTTTTTTTTATTACTTTCTAGGAAATTTGAGATTTCTATGCTCTCTGCTCCTGGCTGATACCAAAAATTGTCATATCCTTTGTTAACTAAATCTTTTGTTACCTCTATACCCTCGTTGGGTGGTACTACAAAATTTATAATGGAAGGTAATGAAGGGAGATCGCTAACCTTTTTATATGATTTAAGTCCTTCAATTTGACTTTCATTTTTATTTATTGGGTAAACAATGTGCCCTTTTTCTAAAAGATCTAGAAGAATTTTGTTTCCATATTTTTTTGGATTATTGGATGCTCCTACTAGAGCGATAGAGTTTTTCTTATTTTGTAAGGCTTCTATCAATTAAAAGTTTTCAGCCTTCATAGCATAGAGGTCCTCTTTACCAGCAGTTACTGCTGAGGCGTAGCCTGAAGTTAATGGAAGAAGTTGTTCAATATAAAATTTTGAAAGAGTTAATTTGTCCGAATAAAATTCATCATTTGTTTCTTTAAATTTTTTATTAGCAAGCATTGCAGCCTTGCCCATGTAATAACCACCTAAAACCTGTCCGAACATTTTTAAATATGGAGATGCTGCAGCACTTGCATCAACAAGTTCTCCTTCTAACATCCTTGCTCCAAGCCATAATGTCACTTCTGAAAGAGTTGTTACCTCTTTTTCGAGCTTTTCAGCCATCGAGGATATTATCTCGTCATCTTCTTTCATTTCATCTATGACTTTCTGGACATCTCCTAAGAGCCTTTGCATGGCTTGACCATTATCAAGTGGGAGTTTTCTAAACATTAAATCTAATGCTTGAATTCCATTTGTTCCTTCATAAATTGGAGCTATTCTTGAATCTCTTAAATATTGAGCTACCCCAGTTTCTTCAACATATCCCATACCACCATAAATTTGTATAGCCATTGAAGACAGTTCTACACCAAGATCTGATATCCACGCTTTTGTAATAGGGGTTAGTATGCCGCATCTTTCTTCGCCAAATGCTTTCAAATCTCCTTCAGCAAAGTATTCCACATCAAGCATTAGTTGATTGTCATACATCATGTATCTCATAGCATCAACATAAGACTTTATAGTCATAAGCATTCTTCTTACATCAGCGTGATCAATAATCGTTGAGTTTTTTGCATCTTCTTTTGACATCCCAACCGGTCTACCCTGAACCCTGTCTCTTGCGTATTGAGCTGCTCCTTGAAGTGCCCCAGATGCAGATGCTAAACCTTGACCACCTACCCATACACGTGCTTCATTCATCATTGTAAACATATAATTAAGACCTCTATTTTCTTCACCAACAAGATAACCTACAGAGCCGTCATATTCCATGACACAAGTAGGACTTGCGTGAATACCAAGTTTTTCTTCGATAGAGATACAACTTACATTGTTATCCTCACCTAGTGAACCATCTTCGTTAACCATTACTTTTGGCACTATGAACATAGAAATACCTTTTGTTCCCTCGGGGGAGCCTGGAATTTTCGCTAGAACTAAATGAATTATGTTATCTGTTAAATCATGTTCTCCAAAAGTTATCCATACCTTTGTACCTGTTATTTTGTATGTACCATCTTCTTGCGGCTCCGCTTTTGTTGTAATTGTTCCAAGATCTGAACCTGATTGTGGCTCGCTGAGATTCATTGTTCCAGTCCATTCACCAGAGACTAATTTTGGTAAAAATTTTGCTTTTTGATCTTCACTTCCATGAAAATTAATAGCAGATATTGCTCCAGCAGCAAGACCTGGTGCTAAACCAAATGCTAAGTTAGCTGTACTTAATATCTCAAGTGTTCCACCTGAAAGAGCTATCGGCATACCCCCTCCCCCTATTTCAGAAGGTAATGATATTGACGCCCAACCAGCTTCAGAAAAGCTCTTATATGCATCCACAAACTCTTTTGGCATTGTTACTTTACCATCTTTTATTGTTGCGCCTTGTTGATCACCAATTGCATTTATTGGAGCTAGAACTTCTTCAGCAAATTTAGCACATTCTTCCATAGTTGGAATTACTATATCTTCGTTAAAATCACTAAAAGCGGGAATTTTTGAAATTATGTCATAAGTTTCCACTACTTCATATCCGAAAACTATATCTTTTACGGGTGCTTTAAATGCGACTGCCATACTCTATTTTAAACTAAAATTAGAAAAATCATAAAATCCTTAGCGTGGTTTTATTTCCACTAGTTGAGAAACCTCAATTATTTTTTCAAATGTGGGAGGTTCCTCTGTTCCAGCAGTAATTGCACCAGCAGCACAGGCACCTTTGACACTTTCAATGATATTTTCAATTCCAAAAGCACCAATATATGCTGCAGTTGCATCACCAGCACCTGTTGAGTTAATCGTTTTAAAATCTGGCGGTGTTATTTCTAATGTTCCTTCACTGCTAAGAAGCCGGGCAGGAAGATTTGAGGAGGTTAAGAGTATCCAGTCAACTAAACCTTCATTAAGAAGTCTATTTGCCTCTTCAACATCTATTTCATCTTTGCTTACGACTAAAAAGTTTATTTTGTATTCAATCTCTTCCTGGTATCCAGCTTGAGTTATAAAAATATCTTTACTAAGTTTTTTGAGATCATCCTTGATAAATGGAATTGAATATCTATCTATTATTAGAGAGTCAAAATCATTTATTTTGTTCATGTCACTCCATTCACAAAACTCGTAACCTGAGGATATTATTGTTCTTTCACCTTTTTTATCGACATAAATTGAACAAGTTGGAGTAAGGTGTTCCTTTACTATTACACTTTCATATCTTATACCTGATACATCAAGATAATTAATAAGGTATTTTCCAAACTCATCATTACCAATACTATTTCCAGCAATTTCTACATTTGCACCCCAATTTGCAATATTTGCTGCGCAATTTATAGCTGTGCCACCAGGTCTAATTTTGTAGTCATTACTTCTTATGTCTCCGCCTAAAACTGGTAAATTATCAATAAAATAAATAAAGTCTGGATTTATTGTCCCAAAACAAAGAACATTTTTGAACGCCATATTAATAATTTTACTATGTATTACTTTGATTAAAAATTTATCATAAAAACACAAATTTGTTTAAATAAAACCTATGAATGTTAAAACTTTAAATTTAAAAATTGACGAATTTGTATCTTACACAATAAGTTTTTTAAACAACATACAAGTTTTTCACTGGCAGACTCAATCATATTCTGAGCATGATGCCTTAGGTGAATACTATGAAAGCCTCACCTTACTAAACGATAAGTTTGTTGAGTCCTGGCAAGGCAATCAAAATACCCGCTTAAAATTTAGTGAGGGACCATATTCTCTAGAAAATTACTTCTCAAAAGAAGAAACTAAAAACAAAATTCTTGATTTCAAAAAACAAGTAACAACTATGTCTGGATATGTTGCTGAGTTGAATGAATCTAATGAGTTTGATGATATCGAAAATATACTTGAAGAAATTTCAGAAACAAACAGTAGAACTCTTTATCTTTTAAGCTTGAGTTAATTTAAAAATTATTTATTCTTTATTACATTAATAAATTAGAAAGTTAGAAATGAAAGTTGCTTATGTATTAAACACACCAAATGCTGCAAACTATAAAGTTGGAGAGATGATTCTTCCACAACTTGAAAGTGACAGTCATGGTGTAGAAGTGGTCGGGATTTTCTTTTTTGACGACAATACAATGCTTCTCCAAAAAGGCAACCCCAAAGGAGAAAGACTATCAAAGTTGGCTACAGAAAAAGGCATGCTACTAATGATGTGTGATCAGTGCGCAAATCAAAGAGGATTAGCCTCTGAAAAAACTGATGGTGGCTATGTTCCTGAAGGAACAGTTGATGGAGTGGCAGTAGGATGCTTCCCAGATCTTTACGGTGCACTATCAGGAAATATGCCTGACCAGGTTATATCACTCTAGTATTACAATTTTGGTTCTTGCTAAAGTTTTAAAACAATACTTAAACCAAAGATAAAGTTATCACTTTTTGTGATAACTTTTCTTGGTTTTAAATTTACAAAGCAAACTATTTTTTGCTTTAATTTGTGCGAATTTAGTCTTATAGAATTCTATAAAAATAAATTTATAGACTCACGTGAAAATTAAGCTTGTAGCCAGTCTTCTGGATTATCATCAACAAAAAAATCTGAAACTAAAGTTGCCTCAGGATCAACTGCGTATTGATCAAAATCTGTAATACCTTCTTCCTCAAGAACGTCTTGGTCAAGAAAGAAATTACCAGTACATGTTGAAGAATCTCTTTTTAACACTGCATATGCAGCATCTGCGTAAATAGAGGGTTTTCTTGAACCTTTGACAAGCTCTGCCCCAATAACATTTCTAACAGCCGCAGTGTCTAAAGAAGTCCTGGGCCACAAACAATTTGATGCAATTCCAAATTTTCCAAGCTCTTCTGCCAGTCCATGAGCAATCAATGTCATTCCATATTTTGCTGTAGTGTAAGCTAGTGTCATCCCAAACCATTTTCTATCGAAATTAAGAGGAGGAGATAAAGTAAGTATGTGTGGATTATCTCCATTTTTTAAATAAGGTATTGTTTTTTGACTAAGCATAAAAGTTCCTCTTACATTTATCCCATGCATTAAATCATATCTTTTCATTGGAGTATTGACAGTATCAGTAAGATGAATTGCACTTGCATTATTTACACAAATATCAATTCCACCAAATTTTTCAACAGCATCATTTACAGCATTTTCAACCTGTTCTTCAAATCTGATATCACATACAACAGGTAAAGCATTTCCTCCTACAGATTCTATTTCCTCTGCAGCAGTATAAATTGTTCCAGGAAGTGTAGGATGAGGTTCTGTTGTTTTTGCAAGTATGACAACGTTTGCACCATCTTTACCGAGTGCTTTTGCAATTTCAAGACCAACACCTCTTGATCCTCCACTCATAATTATTGTTTTATCTTTAAAAAATGACATAGTCTAATCTATTAAATTATAAGCTGATAAAGTCAAAAATTCTTCGAAATTCTCATCAAAAATAAGATCGCTAAATACCTCTACTGCTTCATTCAGCATTTCTGAGTTTTCCTGAATCTCTTTTATTTTATTTACTTCGTCATCAATTAATTCACTTATAAAACCTTTAGTAATCATATTGTCTGATTCAGTCACTGCTTTATTATTTAGCCATTGCCATAATTGTGATCTTGAAATCTCAGCTGTAGCAGCATCCTCCATAAGATTAAATAATGCAGCTGCTCCTTGTCCTAGAAGCCATGATTGGATATACAAGATGCCTACACGTATGTTTGTTCTTATCCCTTCTTCGGTAATTGTTGAATTGGGAATGTTAAAATCTTGGAGCATCTCTTCAGATATAATTGGTTCGTTAGGTACATAGTCAATTTGGTTTTCTTTTGTACCTAAGGAATTTTGGAACACATCTTTACATACTTTTACTAAATCTGGATGAGCTACCCAAGAACCATCAAACCCCATAGAAACTTCTCGCTCTTTATCTTTCTTAACATTTTCTAATGCTTTCTCAGTAACATCTGTATCTCTTCTATTTGGAATAAATGCAGACATACCTCCTATTGCATGAGCTCCTCTTTTGTGACAACTTTGTACGAGCAGTTCAGTATATGCTTTCATAAATGGAACAGTCATGGTAATTTGTGATCTATCTGGAAAATTGATTTCTTCTAGGTCCCTATGTTTTTTTATTGCACTAAAAATATAATCCCATCTGCCTGCATTCATACCAAGAGAGTGCTCTTTTAAAGAATAAAGCATCTCTTCAATTTCAAATGAAGCCGAAATTGTTTCAAGGAGAACAGTAGCTCTAATTGTTCCTCTGGGTAGATCTAATTCATCTTCAGAAAAAGAAAATATGTCATCCCAGAGTTGTGATTCTTTACTATTTTCAAGCTTTGGTATATAGAAGTACGTACCAATGCCGTTATCTAATCTTAGTTTTGCATTATGAAATGTATATAGAGCAAAATCTAAAAATGCTCCTGAAATTGGTAACTCATTTATCAATACATTTTTCTCATCAAGGTGTAAACCTCTTGGCCTTACAAAAAGGCTTGTGTTACTTTCTGAATCTAGAGTGTATGTCTTTTTGTTTTTTGGATCAACAAATTCAAGTTTCTTCAAATTTGCATCAAGTAAATTTATTTGACCATTCATTATGTTGTTCCAGGTAGGTGAAGTTGAATCTTCAAAATCTGCCATGAATACATCGGCACCAGAATTTAAGGCATTTATTATCATTTTTCTATCAACTGGACCAGTAATTTCAACGTTCCTATTTGCTACATCTTTTGGAGGCGGAGTAACTTTCCAGTCACCCTCTCTTATTTTTTTATCTTTCGGAAAAGAGAGTTTAGTACCTGATGAAATTGCATTTTGTATTTTTTTTCTATTCTCTAAAATTTCTTGACGACTGATTTCAAAATTTGAGCAAATTTTTTCTAAAAAATTTATTGCATCATTAGATAATATTGATTGGTATTCATTTTTTTTATTTGATTGGATTTCAATCATTAAAACTGTTCTTCTTCGGTAGAACCCTCTAGTGCTAGTGTAGAGGCATCGCCACCTGAAATAATTGTTGATACTTTGTCAAAGTAACCGGCTCCAACTTCTCTCTGATGCTTAACAGAGGTAAACCCTTTTTCTTCAAGTGAAAATTCCTTTTCTTGAAGTTCGACATAAGATGACATATTTCCACCCTTATAGTTTGTAGCTAATTCAAACATTGAAGTATTGAGGGCATGAAAACCTGCCAATGTTATGAATTGAAATTTATATCCAAATGAATTTAGCTGTTCTTGGAATGTTTCAATTTCCTTTTCATTTAGCGAAGCTTTCCAATTAAATGATGGAGAACAATTATAAGCCATAAGCTTATTTGGATATTTTTCACGCACAGCTTCTGCAAAATCTTTTGCAAAGCCTAGATCTGGTTTAGATGTTTCACACCAAACTAAGTCTGAATAAGGGGCATAAGATAATGCTCTTGAAATAGCTGCTTCAGGTCCATTATTTACTCTGTAAAATCCTTCAGCGGTTCTCTCTCCAGTTACAAACTTTGAATCAATTTCATCGATATCACTGGTAAGTAAATTTGCACCCAGAGCGTCAGTTCTAGCAATTATTACAAGTGGAACTCCAAGTGTATCAGCTGCAAGCCTTGCAGAGGTTAATGTTCGGATATGTTGGCTTGTCGGAACAAGAACTTTTCCTCCCATATGGCCACATTTTTTTTCAGCAGCAAGTTGATCTTCAAAATGAACTGCAGCAACTCCAGCCTCTATGAATTTTTTCGTAAGTTCAAAAACATTCAATGCTCCTCCAAATCCTGCTTCACCGTCAGCAACAATTGGAATAATATAGTTTGTCGACTCAATTCCATCGGTTTTATCTACCTGCTCAGCTCTTAAAAGTGCATTATTTATTTTTTTTGCAAGGTTAGGTGCACTGTTACTTGGGTATAGAGATTGGTCAGGATATGTCGTATCTCCGAGGTTTGAGTCTGCAGCTACCTGCCAACCACTTAAATAAATAGCCTCAAGGCCAGCCTTCGCCATTTGTACTGCCTGATTACCTGACAAAGCACCTAAGGCTGAAATCCATTCTTTTTCTCGATTTAGTAAGTTCCACAAGTTTGAAGAGCCATTTTGTGAAAGAGAATACTCTATATTTATTGAGTTTCTTAAAGAAACAACATCTTCTGCTGAATAGTTTCTTTCAGTATCTTTCCATCTAGGGTTAGATTCCCATTCTTTAGCCAACAAAGCGGCATCTAAGTGATCTTTATTCTCCATCATAAAAACTTTCGTAAATGTCGTCTTTTGTTTGTTTTAATTTTTTTGCAACATTTCGATAAGTTCGTATAAATCCAATTTTTTTCAAAAAGTTGTAAGGAGCTCTGAAGATTTTATCTTCAAAAGAAAGAAAATTATTCACGAATTTAGATGATTTTTTTTCATCATCTTTTTCATAATATTCTTCATCATAAAACGTGTTTTCGTCAATCATTTTTTTCCTTTCAAAAAAAATCCGGGCAATCTGCCCGGTCCATCAAACGCATGCAACAGGGCTATCTATATGTAGATCACCACCACTTTTGCCGCATTTAATTTAAACATGAGAATAATATAGCAGTCCTTTTGCAATAATGTATTACATTTTTGTTAAATTAATTTTGGCTAGCTGCAACACTAGCAATTATTACAGTTAGTGTAATAACACCTGTTGCAGCGATAAGCACCTCGTTTCTAGTAATTTTAATTTTTGGTGCAGAACTCATTACAGAAGCAAACAATAAAATTGCTGCAGATATTATTAGTGCAAATAAAGGTGCATAATCGTGAAAATTAATAAATACTTGAGAAATTAATACTGATATTACACCACCAAATAAAATTGCCCCCAACGGAATTACAATAGATCCAGTTACTCTATTTCTAATTACATTTGCCTCTTTCAGCTCATATATGTCCAAACCTTTAGGTATACCAAAGACCATCACGATTGAAGCAATTATTGCTTGCGAGATAGTTGAAAACAATACAATCCTCCAAAAAGATCCAATTACCGGAATTAGATAAGTCGTAACATCGTCTTCAAGTATTGCTTCTATAGTTACCCCGATATTTGAAGTTATTGCAAATCCAATTGAAGAACCAAATATTAAACCAAGGCCAACTCCAAGAAATAACGACTCCCTATCGTTTGTAAGAATTCCAAAACCCTCATAATTTTTTTCGAGAATTTTTTTTAAGTTTATTGAACTTATTACAGCAAAAAAAGTTGTAGTTAAAGCAATATTCAAAATGTACTGAGTAGGGGTATAGTTTGCAATCAAATTTAGAGTTTCGGACTCTAGAATTAGACCTTCATAAAGATATGAACTTACGATAAATGCCTGAATAAATCCAGCAACGATTCCAAAAACTGTTCCATACTGTAAAGCTCTAAAAATTTTCACTGAGAGTTGAGCTGGTGGAGGAATTTCTTCATCAACGAAACTTAGTACTGTTTCTACGGGAGACTCTTCTACAACCGTTTCTACAGGAGACTCTTCTACAACCGTTTCTACGGGAGCCTCTTCTATAACCGTTTCTACGGGAGCCTCTTCTACAACCGTTTCTACGGGAGCAGAACTCACTGCTGGAGCTTCTCCGCTGGACCAACTTGCAAGAATTGCGTTAACATCGACTCCATTAGCTTCCGCTCTAGCTTGTGCTGAACGAGAAACCAATTCTTGAGGTACACCTGTATCTGTACTTATTTGTTCTACTAACTTTTCATCCATGAGATTTATTTAAATTTTAGTCTGATGAGACATTTCTAACTACATCATCAAAGGTTTTTTCTGTTTTGTACCATCTCATCCAAATTGTTAATATTGATACCCAAAGAATTATTCCTCCACCTAATTTCAAAATTAATCCACCAAGAACCTGATCATTCAAAGTAGAAATATTAAATATGTTATCAATGCCAACATATGCTGAATATAGAGGTTCGGTACCAAATGCTAAGAAACTTGCAGGCACTGTCGGTAATAATGATTGTAAGAATAGGTATCCTATGCTTGCAGCTGAACTTAACTTATTTACTTCATCGCTGAAACCAATAACCGGGACCCACATGTTAAGTGATACAAGCAACATTATTGAATGTACAAAAAAATGAAATATATGATTGGTGACCATCAAGTTAACAACTGTACTCCAATGCATTCCTACCATTACAAAATTAAATAAAAAGAAAGCAACTACAGGCTTACTAGTGATTTTAAGGAGATTAATAAAGGGCTTTATTGATATGAGTTTTTTCTGTGAACTGTGAAGACCAAGAAGAAGCAATGGGGGAGAAACAAGTGCTAGTACAAGATGCTCAACAGAATGAACTGAAAACAGATACTTTTCTCCAATATCATGTATTGGCCAGTCTGTAAAGAGCCAGAGAATAAACAAGCCAGAATACCAAAATTTTCTTTTTGGTTTTTTTAATTCATTGTTATCGGTTGTGTATTCAAAAAATATAACTAATGAGATAATAAGTGCCCATACGTCAAAATGTGGATGCCATTCAAGAATCATTTTAAAAGAAATTACCTACAGCACGCTCAATCATTACAATTGCAAACAGTATCAAAGCAAGAATCATTCCACCTGCGAAAAATTTATTTACCAAACTATTCTCATATCTTAAGTGCATAAACCAACCAACCACAATTACAAATTTCCCAACAGCTAAAATAATCAATAATGGTGGTGCAAGAGCGCCAACAATATCTTCTGTGTAATATAGTGCAACCTCTATTGCTGTAAGTATTGCTAGAACAATTGCAATTTGTACATATTTTGTCGGGCTGGGGTGTTCTTTATGTGTTTCTGACATTAGATAAGATAGACTACCGTAAACAACACAATCCAAACAATGTCAACAAAGTGCCAATAAAGTGCAATAAATTCAAGATTCATACCTTCATTTAAAGACAGGCCTTTTTGTCTTTGTCCAATACCCCATAAAGCTAGTAACAAAACAACACCAATAAATACATGAAGTCCATGAAAGCCAGTCAAAACATAAAAAGTTGAACTAAAGATGTTGGTTGATAGTTCAAACCCCTTATGATAAAACTCTGTAAACTCATAAATTTGGCCAGCTAAAAAAACAGCACCAAGCATAGCTGTTGCAAGTAACCAAACCCTAGTTTTTTCTTGATCATTAGTCTCGAGGGCGTTGTGCGCGAGGACCATTGTTAATGAGCTCATTAACAAGACGAAAGAACTGACAGATGTAAATGGAATATCGTAAACATCAGTTAATTTGATACCTGGAAAATCCCTACCTTTAAAGATTAGAAATGTAGTGATTAAGGTTCCAAAAAATAAGATTTCGGTTGATAAAAATACCCAAAACCCTAATTTTCTTGTTTCAACTCCAGTTGGTTCATGAGGATAAGCGTGGGCATCACTCATAGTTTTTAGACTCTCCAGATTCTGGCTCTTCTTCTGAGCTTTCAAACTCTTCCTCTAGAGGCTCAGTTCCCCAACCAAAACCACCAATCAGTAGCATAATTACGCCAATCAATGCTAGTGGTATCGATTTGTAAATTATTGCATATCCCAAAAAAGGAAGACCAAAAGCCATAACTACTGGAAAATAAGATGGGCTAGGAAGATGTATTTCCTCTTTTGGATTTAGTCCTTCTTCCTCAAGTTGTAGTAACAACTCATCCGTACCTTCTCTCCTTACTGCTCTACCATCCTCATCTTCTCCATACTTTTGATGCCAAAAATCATCTAACGATTTAACTTCAGGTGCGTTTGAAAAATTCCACACCGGAGTGGGAGAAGGAATACTCCACTCAATTGTTCTTGCGTCCCAGGGATCAAAAGGAGCAACCTCACCTTTTCTTCTTGAATATATCCAGTTTGCCATAAAAACAAGAGTTGCAATGGCTAGAATAAATGCACCAATCGTAACAATTAGATTCCAAAATCCAAGATTGGTTTCTTCAGCATACACCCAAGTTCTTCTAACTTGACCCTGTAGTCCTAACCAATGCATTGGTCCAAAAGTTAAATTAAAACCAATAATCATTAGCCAAAAGTGAATTTTCCCCATTGTCTCGTTGTACATTCTTCCCCATACTTTTGGAAACCAGAAATAAAGTCCTGAAAAAATTCCAAAAAGAGCACCACCAAAAAGTACATAGTGGAAATGTGCAACTATATAATATGTATCTGTTTGTTGTGTATCTGCTGGCACCACTGAATGTGTAACACCACTTAAGCCACCAATTACAAACATCCCTATAAATCCTAAAGCAAATAACATTGGGGTATTAAGAGTTAGCCTTCCTCCCCAAATTGTCCCAAGCCAATTAAATATTTTAACCCCTGTAGGTACTGCGATAATCATTGTTGATAGGCCAAATCCAGCCTGTGCCACAGGACTAATTGCAGATGCAAACATATGATGTGCCCAGACACCAAACCCGATAAATGCAATTCCAAATCCAGCAAACACTATTGCTGGATATCCAAACAATGGTTTTCTTGAAAAAGTTGGGAGGACCTCTGAAACTATCCCAAAAGCTGGAAGGATAAGAATATAAACTTCTGGATGACCAAATAACCAGAATAGATGTTGCCATAACACTGGATCGCCCCCACCTTCAGTGAGAAAGAAAGTTGTCCCAAATTGTCTATCAAATGTCACGAAAAATAACGCAATTGCGATTATTGGTAAAGAAAAAGCGAGAAGGAATGAAACGGCAAATGTCATCCAGGTAAATACTGGCATTCTCATTAATCTCATTCCTTTAGTTCTCATGTTAAGAATTGTTGTGATGAAATTAAATGCTGAAACGAGGGATGCAATACCTAGAATCTGAAGTCCGATTGCCCAATAGTCCATTGCGGTACCAGGTGAATACTTAAGCCCTGCATTAGGTTGGTATCCAAACCAGCCACCATTAGGTGCTGAAGCCAATCGACTGACTTCCTCAGCTAGATAACCTCCTTCTGGAGCGCCGGCTGTACCAAAAAGAAAAGTTGAGTATAGAAACAATCCACCTGCAATAAATATCCAAAAAGAAAGTGCATTTAGTCTTGGGAAAGCCACATCTCTTGCTCCAATTTGTAACGGTAAAAGATAATTAAAAAATGCAGCACTTATCGGCATGATTGCTAAAAATATCATTGTTGTTCCGTGCATCGTAAACATTGCATTATATTCAGCGGCACTCAAGAAGTTGTTATCTGGTTGGGATAACTGGATTCTTAATAAAAGAGCTTCAAGCCCACCGACTAGCAAAAAGAAAAATGCAGCATAACCATACATTATGCCAATCCTTTTATGATCAACAGTTGTGATCCAGCTCCACACACCTTCTTCAGAGGAGGGTCTTGAAAAAATATTCCTTTGTTTTTTTGGTTCTATAATTTTTGTCATTTAAGTGTTCCTAAATATTCTATTAAAGCTTCAATTTCTCTCTCAGTCAATTCTAGATTAGGCATGAAAGTACCTGGTTTTAACTCAGCTGGATTTGCTAACCATTTCGTTAAATTTTCACTATTGTTTTTTAATGCTGCTCCTGCAAAGACATTTCTATTTGCAAAATGTGTTAAGTTGGGCGCTATCCGTTCACCTTGAACATCCCAAACTCCACCAATAACATGGCATTGGGTACAGCCTGCATTTAGATATACCTGCTGCCCTTCATATGCCAAGGAACCTTCAGAAAGTGTATTGTCAGCATTTTTTTGTTCATTAATTACCCAGGCATCAAAATCTGATTCAGACATTGATAAAACTCTACCTCTCATTTTTGAGTGACTTAATCCACAGTATTCTCCACATTGTGCCCAGAATTCTTCTGCATTATCAGCATGTAAATTTAAATAAGTTTTCTGTCCAGGAACAAGATACCTCTTTCCATTTAATTTAGGAACCCAGTAATTATGAAGGACATCATTTGACCACATCTCTAATCTAATTGGAGTATCTTCAGGAATTACAAGTACATTTGCTGTCGTTATTCCATAATCTGGATATTTATACTCAAACCACCACTGGTGGCCAATTACTTCAATTTTTAGAGCATCCTCAGGTTCTCTTGCAAGATCAAATATTGTTCTTACTGTAGGAACCGCGATAGAAGCTAAAATAATTACCGGAATTATTGTCCACAAAATTTCTAAAAAATTATTTCCATGAATTTGTTTAGGCTCAGGTTTGTCTGGAGAATCTTTAAAATAAAAAACTGAAAATAGTAAAGCACCTTGAACAATAAAGAATATAACAACTGCAATCCAAAAAGTTAACCAAAACAACTCATCGATTGTTCTTGCATAGGGACCAGCTGGACTCAAAGAGTCAAGAGGAGCATCCTCAATACATGCAGTAATGAATAAAAAACTGCATAGGATAAAGTTTTTAGGTTTTAAAAATTTTTTTATATGCATAAATTATCTAGTCAATATTTAAGAATAGCGTCTACACCTGAAATAGGGTAATTATAAGTTAAAGTCTAGGCATCGTTACTATGTCAATATGAAGTCAAATAAACCTTCCACATTCAAAAGCTATTTAAAACTTTCTAAATTACGTGTTATTGAGTTGTTGCTAGTCACAACAGTTCCCTCAATGGTGATTTCAATATATGGTATGCCACCTTTATCACTTGTCATATACACACTGGCCGGTGGAACTCTCCTAGCAATAAGTGCCAATGTTATGAACCAGGTTTTAGAAGTAGAGACAGACAAGCTTATGGAAAGAACATCAGATAGACCAATTGTCACAGGTGAGCTTACAAAAACCAATGGAATAATCTACTCTATCTCATCTGGATTAATTGGATTTTTAATTTTATATTCTTTAGTTACACCTCTTTCATCATTTATAGGATTAGCTGCCAATATTTTCTATGTATTTATTTACACCTTAATTTTGAAGCCAAGAACAAATCAAAATATTGTCATTGGAGGCGCATCGGGAGCTGCCCCCGTTTTAATCGGTTGGACCGCAACAGGTTCAGAACTGGAGACAGGACCTTGGGTTTTATTCCTATTGGTTTTTATGTGGACACCCGCACATTTCTGGGCATTGTCAATCGAGAACAAAGCGGATTATAAAAATGCTGAATTTCCAATGCTTCCTATTCAGGAAAGCTACAAAAGAACATGTATATTTATAGGTATTTACAGCTGTTCAACAGTTTTAATTTCTCTAGTAGCAGCACCAATTCTTCAATTAGGAATAATTTATTTATTCGTATCTATATTTTTTGGAGTCAATTTAATGTATAAAGCATTTAATTTGTATAGGAAAAAAATAAAACCAATAAATTATTTTATATTTTCTAATACATATTTGGCTGTTATATTCATAAGTATTGTGGCAGATGTATTTTGGACTTTAAGGAATATTTAAATTGCTTGACTCATTTTTATCAATAACATACCCACCAATTCCAATAACTAAGATAGGTCCGGTATTTTTTTCATTGCATGGTGTCTTTGCTGCGATTGGATTTTATTTTGGTGCAAATCATGCAATTAAACTTGCTGAAAAAGATGGTGCTAACTCAGACCTTTTTTCAGATGGATTAACGTGGGCAATATTTGGTGCAATATTGGGTGCTAGATTTTTTACAATACCTGCGCACATAGGCGAAACTGGCTACGGTCTAGATGATATTTTTACATTAGCTGGAAGCTATTCAATCATGGGAGGAATGGCAGGGGGTATAATCGCTGCTTTCTACAGAATTCAAATAGTCGGAAAAGAAAGTTTCAAAAGATATGGTGATTACGCAGCTACTGGATTAATCCTAGGAACTGTAATTGGACGTATAGGTGATTTAGCAATAGTTGAGCATCTAGGTCGAAAAACAAACTTTTTTTTGGGTTATGAAATATTACCCGGATACGATGTTGCTCCACAACACAATGGTCTAGAATGTGCTGAGCCACTTACAACATGTGGAACCTATCATCATGTAGCAATGTATGACATGCTATTGGCTTTAGTAGTTTTTTATATATTTATGAATTTAAAGAAGCGATATGAATTTGGACCCGGTTCATGGATGGGATTATGGGCAGTTTGGTACGGAGTACAAAGATCGATCTTAGATACATTAAGGTTTGGTATGGGCGATGCAACAATTGGTTCATTTACTTGGAATCAAGTAGGAGGTTTATTGTTAGCGTTATTGGGATTTCTATATTTTCAAAAAAATAAAAATTTAAAATAAGCTAAATATAAATCCAAAATATGCAGCGATGAAAATAATTCCCACAAGGACATTTCTTTTTATGACGTATCTTGTTAAGAGAACTGCGAGAAAAGATACAAAGTACATAAGAAACATTTGATAATCGATATTTGAACTAATTTCGCCAGGTTCAAATATAATTGCAGATCCACCAACGAGACCAATATTAAATAGATTGGATCCAAAAACATTTCCCATAATTAAATCTGGTTTCTTTAATCTTGCTGCTGAAATTGCCCCTGCAACTTCTGGAAGGCTTGTTCCTATTGCAATTATTGTTACACCTACTATCAAGGACGATATATTAAATAAGTCAGCAATTGCAATGGCATTATCAACCACTAACGAACTTCCAAATATAGTTATTGAGATAGCTAATATTCCCCTTAACCAAATATATTTTTTTTCTTCCGAGACGAGCTCTTCTTCATCAATTGCTTCTTCATTAACCATCTTGTAAGTTACAAAAATAACAAGCGACAGTAAAACAATTCCTAAAACTAATGGAAATTGATTTGTAAGTATATAAGTTGATACAAATATTGTGGTAAATATCATCATCCACACAGGACTAATTTGATTTATATTAATTTTTTTGGAAAAGCCTTTATCAATAAATAAATAAAGGACAGCCAAAACAAGTAATGAATTTGCAATATTAGATCCAATAATATTTCCGATAGCCAGGGACAAATCACCATTGATAGCAGCTCCTGTACTTGTAAATAATTCTGGTGCTGATGTTCCAAAACCTATAAAAGTTGCACCAATAACAGAATTTGGAAGTTTAAATTTAACTGCAATTTGAATTGCAGATTTGACCATTTCATCAGCGCCTTTAACTAAAAGTATTAGTCCTAAAACAAAACCACCGAATATTAAGAAAGTTTCCATAGGAATCTAGTCTTTAGAGTCTCTCCAAGCAATCCACTCTTTGACGATTGACATGTCATAGTCCGGTCCGTTTAGGGGAAGAGTTATTTCAGTTGCTCCTGCTTCGACAAGTTCATCGGCCTTGTCAATTCTCTTCAGGTCTATTCCTATTGACCTTCCAATCTCAGAAGGGTCTCTTCCTATTTCTTTACACCAGTTATCTAAAACACTGTTTTTATGAGCAACTGTCTCTATGCCTGAGCGATCCTCTGTCTTTGTTGCAAATCCATGCCAAACATCTGCATATTGAGCTGTGATTCTCAAAGTAACTTTTTCTCCTCCACCGCCAATTAATATTGGAATTTTTCTTTTTGGTTGAGGATCTAACATTGCCATTCTTTTTTCAATTCTCTCAAGAGATTTTTCTAATTCTTTTAACCTCCAAATAGCAGTTCCGAATTCATAACCATACTCCTGATAATCTTGTTCGAACCAACCTGAACCAATTCCAAAAACAAGTCTTCCATTTGATATATGGTCAATAGTTCTTGCCATATCAGTAAGCAATTCAGGATTTCTGTATGAATTACAAGTTACAAGAGGACCAATTTCTATTTTTTCAGTTACTTCTGCCCAACTCGCAAGCATAGTCCAGCACTCAAAATGTTTACCCTCTCTTCTTTCTCCTTCAGCCCATTGTGTACCATCTTCTTTATATAAGGGGTAGAAGTGGTCCCAATTATAAAGAACGTCTGCCCCCAATTCCTCTGCTTCAACAGCTGCATTTCTTATTTGATCATATTCTGCATGCTGTGGGTGTAAAAATACTGCAATTCTAGGTTTCATTGTTAACTTCCTTTAAATTATCCATAAATTCTATGTTAGCTTCCAATCTTTCTAATTTTTGTGCTGCAAGTTTTTCAGATGATGGAAGCGGATTCTTTTTGATAAAGTTTTTTATATCATCAGCAAATTCTTCGTCATATATTGCTGGAAGTGCGTCTAAAATCCTTGATGCGGTCCAATCTGGCATAACACTTAGCAAGTCATTAAAATTTTCTTTAATTACCTTCCATGATTTTTTCCCGATATATTTGTTGGTTATCATCGAAGCTAATATATATGGGCAATCTGCTCCGCGGATTCTTCCATCAAGCATAAATTCAACAATTTTTTTACTTGCATTTTGGTCTCTTACTTGACCTAATACCGCTCTGTACCTTCCTTGCATTTGAGGAGACTCTGCGTTTTCGAACTTTTCTAAAAAAATCTCAATTTTGTTTGTCTCATCAAGTGCGGATATAAAAAGGATCGAGCTAAAAAATGTTCCTTCTGAAATAGACTCCATTTTATTTTCTTTAAAAATATCACTAAATTTTTTTATAAACGAATCATCATCTAAATTTTTAGCTCTCAACTTGTTAATAGTATCTCTTACTTCTTTGATTTCTAATTTTTCGTCTTTTTTAACCTCAAATCCAAGCTCATTGTGCAACTCGTCAGTCAAGTCCCTTACAAAAGCTTTAAAACTATCAGAGTTATTAGATTCAAAAAGATTTGCTAATGTTGCTATTATCGAAGACATATAAATCCAGATGTCTTCGTCTTTCTCCTTTTTAAAGAACATTAAGAATTTATAAAAGTCTTTTATACCTGTCGGAGCTTTTTTAAATTGCATCCATTTATCTTCAAGAAGTCTGTATTTTTCGAGATCATTTAGTTTGTCAAAATTTGCAAGTATATTTTCAAAAATCTCATCATCATAAAATGTATGAAAGAATCCCCAACCTCCACTATTTATGTGAGGAACTTCACCTAAATTCCTTAAATCTATGACTCTTTCAGCTTCGTCTAGCAAAAATTTTTCTTCATTTCCTGTATCAAGAAACTTAATTTGAACAGGTACTGGTTTTATATTATTTTTATCAGTTTCTACATTTTTAAGAAGAAAAGGTTTTTGTTTAATTGTTAAAAAATTATTGGAGCAGTCTACTTGTAAAAAGGGATAACCTTTTTCTCTTATCCAAAAAGGTAATATTTTATTGAGAGGTTGATTACTTGCCTCACTTAATGCATCCCATAAATCAGACGAGTTGGTATTTTCAAATTTAAATTTGTTTAAATAAGCTTCAACTCCATTTTGAAAAGCTTCTTCGCCAATAAACATTTGAAACATTCTTAAAACAGTTGAACCTTTTTCGTAGGTGAGAACATCAAACATCTCTTCTGCTTGATCCGGAGTTTCAACATCAAACTCGACCGGTCTAGAATTTTCGAGTGAGTCGATAGAAAATCCAGCAGTTCTTGACATATTCATTGCGTTCCACTGTTTGAATTCAGGATATGTATTATATGATGCAATTACTTCCATCAGACTTGCAAATGCCTCATTTAACCAGATTCCATCCCACCATTTCATAGTCACTAAATCTCCAAACCACATATGAGCAAGTTCATGTGCGATTACTGTTATTGATCTATCAAGTTCTGATCTAGTAGCTTTATCCTTATCAAATAAAAGCAAGTTCTCACGAAAAGTAACTGCTCCTACATTTTCCATAGCACCCATTGCAAAGTCCGGGATAGCAATAAGATCTAATTTAGTTCCTGGATAGGGAATCTTGTAATAGTCTTCAAAGAAGTCTAAAAGTTTAATCGCAGCTGTTCCCGCGTAAGAAGTTTGGTGTGAAAACCCAGGTCTATGTATTATTCGTATATCTGTCGTTTTAGACTTTCCAACAACAGTAGCTTCAAGATCTCCTATTACAAAAGCTACAAGATATGATGACATTTTCATTGAGTCTGCAAATTTAGTTCGTAGTTTATTATTTTCTACTTTTTCTTCCTCGACAACCATTTCATTGCTGACTCTTAAATACTTTTCATCAGTTATTATTGTCATTGAAAATATAGCTTTATATTCAGGTTCGTCCCAGCAGGGGAAAGCCGATCTTGCCGCAGTTGGTTCAAATTGTGTGGTAGCAATCCATTTTTTTTCACCATCTTCAGACATGTAGCTACTTTTATAAAAGCCTTTAAGGTCATTTGTAATTTCCGAATTGAATTCAAGATATAATTCGTAAACACCTTCACTCAATGTCTCTTGGGATTCAAAAACTATTTTTTCATCTTCCTCTATATAGTTAACTTCCAAAGGAATATCTTGTTTAGTAGTTTGAATTTTTGCTTTTGTAACTTCAATTCCAACGCTATTTAAAACAATATTGTTTGTTGCTTCAACAACATTTAAATCGACTTTTTGTGCCCCGGTGTATGAGAAATTATCTAAATCAACATCAAGTTCGATTTCGTATCTATTGGGATAAGTTGATTTGGGCAACCTCTTTTTATTCATTAAGTTAACTTAATCCCAATCAATATTTATGTCGTTGGATGAGTCAATTAGTTGAACTTTGTGTCTTCCAAAAAAATCTCTTTGAGCCTGAATAATGTTCGATGGATTATCTACAGAAGTCACATTATTGAACCAATTTAAAGATGCTGATAGTACAGGTGTTGGTATGTTGTATTTAGTTGTTATTTGCAGAACGTTACTGATAGATGCTCTGTTTTTGTTCAAAGTACTAAAAATAGTATTTAAATTAAATACATCATTATTTTCGCCAAATTCTTTCTTTAATTCGGATAATAAATTGGATCTAATGATGCATCCTCCACTCCAATTATCAAGAACTTCTAAGATTGATATGTTGTATTTTTCATCATTACTAAATTTTGATATTAATTCTAAACCTTGAATCATTGAGCACACTCTAGAAAAATATAGTGCATCACTGAGTTCTTTAGTAGATATATTCTCACTTATTAGTTCCTGATTAATTTTTGTATTGTATTGATTACTACTCTGAACACGTGCATCGTAAGAGGCTGCAATAGATGGTATGGACACATTTAATGCCAATGAAGTTTGTATTGTCAGTCTTCCAGTACCTTTATCTTGTGCGACTGGTTTTATTTGGTCAATAATAAATTTATCTCCATCTTTTTTTTGAAGAATTTCTGATGTGATTTCAATAAGGTAAGATGATTTATTCTTTTCTGTTTGAGAGGAAAAGAAATTGGACATATCCTCATTTGTTTTATTTAAATTTTTTAATATTAAATATATCTCAGCGATTGTTTGCATCTCAGCATATTCAATGCCGTTATGTACCATTTTTATAAAGTGACCTGTTCCGGGACCTTGATATACTCCCAGACACTCCACTCCACTTTTTGCGGCAATATTTTTGAGTGTATCCAAAAGAGAAGTCTCTAAAGATAAATCTGAACCGACCATTAATGCAGGGCCATTACGAGCTCCATCTTCACCACCTGAAACTCCCATTCCAATAAAATGTATAGATTTTTCTGAGAGATACTTCCCGTTATCAATACTGTCTACATAAAAAGAATTACCTCCATCAATAATCATGCTTCCCTCTTCCAATAAATCAGCCAGTCTTTCTATTACTTCTTTAGTTGCTTTGCCTGATGGAACCATTAGCAATATTGTTTTTGGGGTTTCTAAGCTCTCAACAAATTCTTCAAGACTGGTGTAGCCTATAAATTCATTTGAAAATTCTTTCTTAATGTCATCAAGTTTTTTCATTGAATCATTGAACGATTTAATTGTTACTCCTTTATCTGATAAATTTAGAGCTATATTTTTACCCATGACACCAAGGCCAACTAATCCAATTTCATTAAGCATTTATATTCTTTTCCATTATTTTAAGATTTATAAGCCTATCGACTAATTTATCTCTCATCTCTAATTCTAAGACTAAGTAATTTGATTCATTCTTAACATTAAGGATTTTTCCAAATTTGGCAACAGTGTCTAATTTTGATGGATTGATTTGGTAAGACCCAAGGCTAACAATGCCAAAAATTTCCTCCGCGATTTTATCTTTTAATAAATCTAGTCCGTCATTTTTTAGAGACGAGACAAATAATGCTTGGGGGTAGGACTCTTTAAGTTGATTTAATGATGCCTTATCAATTTTATCAATCTTATTAAATACCATAATTTCATTTGATTTCGCTTCAATTTGTTTGAGAATACTAACAACCGTGTTGATATGCATCTCAGGAAGGGCAGTGGCGGCATCAACAACGTGAACTAACAAATCAGCTTTTGTTGCAACCATTAATGTTGATTTAAATGATTCGATTAATGTAGTGGGAAGATTTTGAATAAACCCAACTGTGTCCGAAAGTATTAAAGGATCTTGAATATCCTTAATTCTTAATTCTCTTTGCAAAGAGTCAACAGTAGCAAAGAGTTCATCAGCAGCGTAAGCATCAGAATTAGTTAATTTCTTTAATAAAGTAGATTTACCAGCATTTGTATAACCAACAATTGATACCAATGGAATATTATTTCTCTCTCTTGAGCTTGATTGAACGTTTCTCTGTTTTTCTATCTTCTTCAATTCTTTTTTTAATTTATTTATACGATTATCGATAAGCCTGCTATCTGTTTCTAATTTGGTTTCACCTGGACCTCTTGTTCCAATTCCACCACCCTGTTGATTCAAGGTTTTACCAAGTCCAGCTAATCTTGGCTTTAAATACACAGACATTGCAAGCTCAACTTGTAATGAGGCTTCTTTTGATTGAGCATGTAGTGAAAATATATCCAGTATCAAACCAGTTCTATCAACAACATCACATTGAAAAATCGCTCTTAGTTCTTTTTGTTGGTTTGGTGTTAGTTCGCAATCAAATATTACTACGTCAATATCATTCGATTTAGAAATGTCTTCTAATTCTTTTATCGAACCTTTGCCAATAAATGTTTTTGGATCGATTTTATCAACACGTTTAGTTTGGACAATATATGGAGTCGAACCAGCAGTTTTTACTAAATTAGTAAGTTCTTTAAGAGATTCTTCTTTATCTGCTCTAGTTTCATTTTTTAAAATTATTCCAACCAGAAGAGCTCTCTGTACAGTTACAAAGATATCCCTATCAGATACTGTCAGTAATCGTCTATCAACCTGGTTTGGATTATTTCTTTCGTTCAATTACTCATTAATTTCTAATTTAATGTTATCTATATTAATAAATAAAACTAGCGGAGGTGGACGGGAATCGAACCCGCCAAAGACACTTAAGCCTTTCAACAGTTTTGAAGACTGTGGAGCCCACCAGGCGCTCATTCACCTCCACAAATAAGACTAATTGTATAAAAACTAAATTATCGAATACAATTATTAAATAATGAATAATTTTTCTACAAACTTTGTAAAGCTTAGGGAAGAGAGAGGTCTTTCTATAAAGCAAGTAGCCTCTTTTACAGGGGCAACAACAAAAGATGTAAAAAAATGGGAGTCTGGAACAAGCTTACCAACAGATACAAAAATAATAGCCGCGCTTGAAGGATTATTGGGAAAAGAAATTTCTCAAACTTTAGAATCAAATGATTTTAAACCAATCAAAACTTCAGAAAAAATAATTGAAGACTCATTATTTACAATCGACAAGGAAAAGAATGTTGATCTAAAGTCTGGAATATTTAATAGATTTAAATCAGACAAAGAGAAGAAGCAGAAAAATACTACATCAGAAATGAATGTTTTTGATGTTTACTCAGATAAGGAAGTTATTGATGATGACAAAAAAATTGATTTTGATGAATTATATGAAAATGCATTAGAAGAAAGACCTTACATTGGAGATCCAAAACAATTATCATTTTATTTTTCTAGGAACATAAAAACATTCATTTCTGTAAGCATACTTTTGTATATTGCAGTAAAAGCATTCCAAATGTTTTTAAATTCTTTCAACTTATTTATTGATAATCTTTTATGAAATTGCATACTCTAGCAACAGCAGGCCTTGTAACCTCAATTCTCTCAATTCTTGCGGGAGCAATTGTTAGAGCAACAGGATCTGGAGATGGATGTGGAGCATCTTGGCCAACTTGTAATGGAAGAGTAGTTCCAAGTCTTGATACCACATCCGAGATTATTGAATTTAGTCATAGGTCTATCAGTGGAGTTTTGTTAATCATTACAATTATGTTGTTTTTAAAAAGTAGAGATTCAAATACGCCATTGCTTCAAAAAAAAATTATAAATTACTTAACTTTTTTTATTTTACTGGAAGCTTTAATAGGGGCAGTAATTGTAATTTATGAATGGGTAGGTCTGAATTCATCATTACCAAGAATTATCGCAGTACCACTACACCTAGTAAATACCTTTGCACTTTTAGGTTTCTATACTTTAATTTATTTTCTTCTAAATGAATCAAAAAGTAGCTTAAATTATTTTTTTGATCAGAGATTAAAGATTGCATTCATCCTGTTCTTCTTAACCGGAGCGACGGGTTCAATTACAGCATTGGCAGACGTACTATTTCCAAGCGCATCATTTATTGAAGGACTTGCAGACGATTTTGACTCAACAAGTGAACTACTTACAAGATTGAGAATAGTTCATCCAATAGTGTCGATTATTCTATCAATTTTTCTGTTTTCGGAATCGAATAGGTTGAGTAAAGAATTCGGAATTAAAACTCAAAGTATAAAATTGTTAATTTACACTGGTGTAGCACTTGGAACATTAAATGTAGTATCAAATATTATTTTGCCCTTAAGCATCCTTCATTTGTTACTAGCTGACCTCTTGTGGATTACATATATGTATAAATCGGCCAAAAAATCAGTATTGTTAGAAAACACTGAAAATATTGGAGAATTTAATTAGCTTTAAATTAAAAACAGCTCTATCCTTACTTTTCGGTAACTAGAAATTAAATTTAAAGGTCAAAACAATGGTGACAAAAACAATCCCATCTAAACCTAAAGCTTCAAAAATGGAAGCAGAACTTTCTGCTGAGGAAGATTCATTAACCCCTGAACAAGAAGCTGAAGCTAGAGAAAAAGCAAAATCATTGGTTAAGAAACTTGCTGACGATAAAGGAAAACTTACAACCGATTTAGTTAGCCAATATCTAACAGCTATCGGAAACTTTGATCTTTTAACTGCTGAGCAAGAAGTTGAATTAGCCCAAAAAATTGAATCTGGTGAAAAAGCTGCCGTTAAATTGACTAAAAAGCAATACAAAGATAAAAAAGGTGAAATTAGGCTAAAGCGAGACCGAAAAAAAGGAGCTGAAGCAAAAGACGCGTTCCTAACTGCTAACTTGAGACTTGTAGTCGCAAATGCTCGAAGATATGCAAACACTTCTGGAATTGACTTTTTAGATTTAATTCAAGAAGGGAACTTAGGATTAATAAGAGCAGTTGAAAAATTCGATTGGAGAAAAGGATTTAAGTTTTCAACTTATGCAACATGGTGGATCAGACAAGCAATTACAAGAGCAATTGCTGATAAATCAAGAACAGTAAGGATACCTGTTCACTTGCACGATACAATGGCTGCTGTCAGAGCCGCTCAAGCACAATTAAAAGCTGAACTTGGAAGAGATCCAAAACCACAAGAAATAGCAAAAGAAGCAGGTGTTGGTGTAGACAAAGTTGAATTAGCATTGAGCGTAGCTGATACTGTTTCTCTGGAGCAACCTGTCGGAGAAGATGGAGCTCAACTTGGAGATTTCATACAAGATGAAGATGCAAGTGATCCATCATTAATCGTACAAGATCTTGATGTTGCTGAAAGTTTACGAGATAGTATTAGTAGGCTACCCGAAAGAGAAGGAAGAATACTAGCTCTCAGATATGGTTTCTATGATGGCGTTCCAAGAACTTTAGAAGAAATTGGTGAAGAATTTGATTTAACTAGAGAAAGAATCAGACAGCTTGAAAAACTTGCACTTTGTAGGTTAAGGCATCCTTCATTTGGAATTAGAGAGCAAGACCTAGTTTAATTTAGAAATAATTTCCTCTAAATCTTCAATACTTTCAAAATAATTTAAAAACTGTTTATCAAGTTCCATATTCTCGGGAAGATTATCAATAATTTCTTTCCAATAATCTTTTTTCAAGTAAATGGGGATTAAGTCATATTCTTTATTGATGTTGTATAAATAATTTGAGTTCCAAGCAACAAAAAGCTCTGTAAGTGTTCCAATTTTACCCGGTAACACAATGAAAGCTTTTGATGTGTTCAGCAAGTAATGAATTCGATTTGATAAACTTTCAGCTTTAATTTCATTGTTTACATATGAATTAGGTGTACGTTCGAAACCTTTACTTGCTTTATCTGAAAACAATGTTGGTACAGTAATTCCGGTAACTTTAACTCCTTGCTTCGCTGCTCCTTTTGATACGGCCTCCATAGTCCCTTGATACCCACCGGTTGCAACATTATGTCCATATTTACCGATCAAGTTACCAACACTTTCAGCAAATTCATATTCTGAGTCACCTTCTTTGCATCTTGAAGATCCAAATACTGTAATTTGTTTCATATAAAAAGATTACAGACGCTCAATCATATAGAGGTGTAAAATAAAATAAATGTTTAATGAAATAAACAAAAGTATTGATGCAGCAATAAGCTCAGGTGCACAATACGCTGACGCAAGAATTCTAATATCAAAAAGTAGAGATATATCTTCAAAAGACGGTGAGTTGGAAGATTTTAGTAACTCTGAAAACATGGGTTTAGGTATACGAGCCTTAGTGGGATCGTCATGGGGATTTTATGCCACTTATGACCTATCAGATGAGTCACTAAAGGAGGCTGGAAAAAAAGCATATTTAATTGCAAAAGCATCCTCTAAGGTACCAGGTAAAGATTTCCCATTAGCTGATGTTCCAATTGTAAAAGATGAATATGTAACACCACATGAACAAAATCCATTTAAGGTTTCGACAACTGATCAAATAGATTTAATAGTTTCCTCAACTCATGAAATGAAAAAAATAGGTAGCTCCAGAGCCTTTGGCAGGCTAAATTTTTGGGATACTGAGAAGTGGTTTGCATCGAGCCAGGGTCATGAAATATACCAGAACATAATTGAATCTGGTGGTGGCATTTCTTCCTTAAGTATTGGTGATGGAGAAACACAAATACGATCATATCCACAATCTTTTGGTGAATACAGAACAGGAGGATGGGAAGTCATTCAAAGTTTTAAATTTTTAGATCATGTTGAGAGAATTTCTGAAGAATCTAAAAGACTTTTAAAATCTCCACAATGTCCTGAGGGAACAAGAGATTTGATTTTAGAAGGTAGTCAACTTGCACTTCAGATACATGAGTCAGTTGGTCATGCGATTGAGCTAGATAGAATTTTAGGTTGGGAAGCTGCATATGCTGGTACGTCTCACCTTGAACTTAGTAAATTAAATGAGCATAAATATGGTTCACCACTAATGAATATAGTTGCAGATGCTACCTTGCCAGGAGCTTTAGCAACATTCAAATATGATGATGAAGGAACTCCTGCCCAAAGAGTAGACATCGTTAAGGAGGGAATATGGACGGGAGTATTGACTGGACGCGATAGTGCAGCCATTGCTGGTGTTAGTCCAGGAGGAATGGTAAGAGCTGATGGATATGGAAGGTTGCCAATGGTTAGGATGACAAATATTGGCCTTCTTCCAGGTGATTCATCTTTGGATGAAATAATTTCTTCAACGGACGATGGTGTATATATGGAAACAAATCGTTCATGGTCAATAGATGATTTAAGGTTAAATTTTCAATTTGGATGTGAAGTTGGGTGGCTTGTTAAAAATGGAAAGATAACCGATATGGTTAAAAATCCAACTTACACAGGAATTACTCCTAATTTCTGGGGCAGTATGGACATGCTAGCTGGTGAAGATGAATGGGTATTTTGGGGAACACCAAATTGTGGTAAAGGGCAACCAAGCCAAATAGGACACACTGGTCACCCAGCTTCTCCAGCACGATTCAAAAATGTGAGAATTGGTGTAAGAGGATGAAAATCTGGGATAATTTAATCGATGATATTGGAAAATTAATTCCTGCAGGCGTCGAGTGTGAGATAAAAATGATTAATTCTACAGAGTCTCTTACAAGGTTTGCCAATTCCCATATACATCAAAATGTAGAAGAGGAATTAACAGATATTTTTTTAACTTTCCATGCCGATGGAAAAACAACAAATTTAAATTTAAACATTACCTCTATGGGATCAGTTGAAGATATTATCAAAAAAGCTCTTTCAGAGATTGGAAACAACCCCAAAGACTCAACTTGGCCAGGTCTGACCAGTAAGGAAAATTCTTTTAACGGATATAAAGACATATCTCCTGATGATCCTGACACCAGAGCACTAAAAGTAAAAGAATTTATAGAACAAGGTCAAACCTACAATGGTGCTGGTTATTGTTCTTCAAATGTATCTAATGTTTTTGTATGGAACACCAATGGACTGAACTCTAGTGATACCGCAACAAGTGCCTTTTTAGATGGAATCTTTAGATCGGAGACATCTGCGGGTTCGTCTCATATTGGAAATCAAATCTTAAGTGATATAGACGCTCAGAAAGTTGGACAAGAAGCATTCGAAATAACTAAAGAATCTCAAAATCCAGAAGACATTGACCCTGGAGTTTACGAGGTAATTTTAGGACCTGATGCCGTAAGTACAATTTTAGTTTTTCTATCTGTTTATGGATTTAATGCAAAGAGTAAAGTTGATGGGACCTCTCCTATAGAAATAAATGTAGAGCAATTTGATGAAAAGATAAATCTAGAAGACGATCCACACAAAAAGGGGGCACTTAATTTTAAAATTGATGCATCAGGTGCACCTAAGAAAAAAATAGAAATAATTACAAATGGTATCCCAAAAAACTATTTTCATACAAGACGGACAGCAAATGAACTTAATCAAAGCAACACATTTCATGAAATGTTCGGATGGGGAGATAGTTTTGGGGGACTTGGAACAAATTTATATCTGAAGCCTGGTGATATTTCCAAAGAAGAAATGATTTCTAATGTTAAAAAAGGAATCTATATAAATGAATTTTGGTACTGTAGGGTTCTAGATCCTATAACTCAAGTAGTTACTGGTTTAAATAGAAATGGTTCATATTTAATTGAGAATGGCAAAGTAACAAAGCCTGTTGGAAGATTAAGATTCACACAAAGTTTTATGTCATCTTTAGGACAAGGTAACGTTTTGGGAGTTGGATCAGATAGTAGATTTGCCGATTCCGAATTTGGTGAAGGTATTTTAAATGTACCAATGTTGCATTTAAAAGAATTTAATTTCACCGGTGGTGTTTCTGGATAGAAATTATTATTTTAGGGGAGAAAAACCAATCATAATTCCCCACAGGGGTGGAATTAATGTAGTCCCTGAAAATACTTTACATGCTTTAGAACATACAGTTGAACACAACTTTACACACTTTGAAACTGATTTGAGAATGACAAAAGATGGGGAGATTATTTTAAACCATGATTCAACAATAAATAGAACAACTCATGAAAAAGGAAACATATCTGAGTTAAATTGGAAAGATTTAAAAAAAATTAATGCTGGATCAAAATTTTATGAAAGAAAAGATTTAAACAGAAAGACCAGCTTTGTTTTATTGAAAGAGGCCTTATCTATTTTTGATAAACTTTGTTTTAATTTAGATTTAAAAGAATCTGGTATGGCGGAAAAAGTATACAAAATAATTAAAGAAACAAATGCCGAAGACAGAACCCTAGTCTCCTCATTTAGTCCATCACGATTGGATGAATTTATAGAGCTTTCTAATGGTGAAATATTAACTTCAGGATCATTTAGGGAAAATGTCATTGCAAGATATTTACCAACAAAAAAACGTAATTTTAGAATACAAGCTCTTCAAGCACCTTTTATTTATAGAGGATTAAAAGTTCACTCAAGAAAGCTTAAAGAATTTTGTGAAATCAATAACTTATATTTACATATTTGGACTGTAAATAATGATGAAGATTTTGACAAATGTTTGGAGTTTGGGTGTGATGGAATTATGACTGACGAACCACTAAAGCTAAGAAAATATTTAGAGCGAAATAGCTAGTTACTTTGTATGAGACTTAATAAATTTTTCTGCATCTCCAAAGATCTTCTTCTTTCTTTGAGGGTCCATCTTATCTAAAGACCTAGTAAGCAATGAAAGTCTAGGATTTGATTCGTAAAAATCCCTGTTCTTTTCTGTAAATCTCCAGTACAGTCCATCTAAGGTATCACACCAATCACCTTTTTTATAATTACTCATTTTTAGTATGTAGTTTGATCCACAGGTATATGGCTTTGTTGACATCAAACCACCATCTGCATAAGTTGCCATGCCATAAACATTGGGAACCATTACCCAATCTGAAGAATCAATATACATCTCCATAAACCATTTGTATATTTCATCAGGATGTATTTCACAAAGATTCATAATATTACTTATCACCATCAAGCGTGGAATATGATGGACATAACCATCCCTTATTGTCGTTTTAATTGCATCATCTAAAGGAATAATTCCAGTTTCACCTTCATACCAGGCGTCAGTTAATTTATTCTTATGGTTCCAATAGTTCTGCTTGATTTGATATTCGCCTTCTTCTTGATAAATCCCTCTAATAAATTCTCTCCATCCTATTATTTGTCTTATAAACCCTTCGAGAGAATTTATTGGAACATTATATTTATCTGCAAGTTTGATTGATCTCTCAATAACATAAGAAGGTGTCAAAAGGCCAATATTTAGAAGTGAGCTTATACAGCTATGAAAAAGAAAATTTTCACCTTCCAACATTGCATCCTCGTAAATTCCAAAATTTAAAAAACGATTTTTTATGAATTCATCAAGTTGTTTTTTTGCATCTTTTCTACATACTGGAAACCATAAGTTTGTTAATTCTCCAGGATGATTATGAAAATATTTACTGATTACTTTAATTACGTCGTCTTTATGTATAGAGTCTTTAAAACTTGGTAATGAGGGTATTAATGTATCTTTTGGAATCTTTTTTCGGTTTTCTTCATCAAATGACCATTTATCTCCAACTGGTTGATCATTTTTATCCATCAGAATATTTAAGTCCCTTCTCGCTTTTTGGTAAAAAGATGCCATTCTGTAAACTTTTTTTCCTTTTGCCATCTCATTAAACTTTTCTCTTTCAAAAATAAACATTGGGGATTTAATTACTACCACATCAATTGAATTTTCAATCATTCTTTTTAGGAACTTCTTCTCAAAAGGCTTGTCTTCCAGTTCAAAAATTTGGATTTTATCAATTTTTCTTTTTTTCAAAAAACTAATCAGTAAGTCGAAGTAGTCTTTTTTGTCCTTTCTACTTTCAAGATCAAAATAATTTACTTTTATTTCTTTTTTATTTAGTTCATCTCGATATTCCCTCATTGCAGTTAAGAACAGGTAAATTTTTAATTTATGATGATTAACATATGTGCATAGACCATAATCTTCAGCCATAAAAACTTCATTACAGCCTTGGTCTTTTAGATATTTTGGATCAAATAATTGATTTCCTAATATAACAAAAAAATTATCCTTCATGATTTCAAAACATAGTTTACCATTATTAGTAACAACAAAATAAATCATAGGGGAGGACTGATTGGATTTTTCTATTTTTAGGAAACGGCTTTCTGCCATCAAAAATATCAATTATTCCCTCAAAAGAATTTGATTACATCGGATGATTAAAAAACTTGGTATACCCAAAGAAATAAAACAAGATGAGGGAAGGGTAGCGTTAATACCTGAGCACATAACACAATTTACTGGCCTTGCTGATATATTTGTTGAATCAGGTGCTGGTCAAGGCTCTGGGTTTTCAGATAAAGATTACGAATCTGCGGGTGCAAAAATACTATTCTCAGCTCAAGAATTATATGAATCTTCAGAAATTATTTGCAAAGTGAAAGAACCACAAGAACAAGAATTTGATCTCTTAAAACAATCTCATGTTTTATTTGGATATTTACATTTAGCATCAAATTTGTCAATGACAAAAAAGCTCTTAGAAAAAAAGTTAACGGCTATTGCTACTGAAATGATCATGGATGGAAATAAGTACCCTTTATTGATACCTATGTCCAAAATAGCTGGAAATCTAGCAATTCAAAAAGGAATGCAATTCTTAGAATATTCTTCACAAGGTAAAGGGCTGTTATTATCTTCAATTTCAGATGAAAGCAATTCAAAGGTAGTTGTTATTGGTTGTGGTGAAGTAGGTAAAGCATCAATTGATAAAGCGATTCAAATTGGAGCCTCTGTCGTTGCAATTGATTTAAATAAGGAAACTTTGACAGAACTAAAAAATAAATACGAAGATAAAATAACAACAATAATTGGTGGGAGTGAAGAGGCAAAAATGGCAGTTAGATCTGCAGATCTTGTTTTGGGAGCTGTACTATTGCCAGGAAGAAAGCCGCCTATTGTAATTATGGAAGAAGATATTGATCAAATGGAAAAAGGCACCGTCATCATTGATGTTGCAATTGATCAAGGAGGGTGTGTAGAAAATGTAAAACCAAATACACATAGTGAACCATTTGAAATAAGAAATGGGGTAATAGTTTCAGCAATTGCAAACTTGCCAGGGGCAGTTCCAAAAACATCCTCAATAGAACTTTCTACAATCTTGCAAAATTATATAGATGATTTACTTACAGAGGATTGGTTTGAAAAATATAAAAGTAATCCAAATTTAAGACCTTCATTGCAGATACACAATGGAATGTTGTTATCTGTTGAGGTTGGAGATAGTTTAAGTTTGCCAGTAACTAAGTTAGTTTAGGCTTCCAATCTTTTCTTGATTTACTAAAGTTCTCAATATCATTTATATATTCGAGAGTAATATCGATTTTATCAAGTCCTTCTAAAATTCTATTTTGAGAAAAGCCATCAAGATCAAACGTAAACTCAATCTCTTCACATTTAACAGACTTTTCCTCAATAGAGATATATATGTTTGTATTCGGATTATTTTCAATCTTGTTAAAAAGAGCCTCAACATTTTCTGAAGATGTTTCAATTGGCACAAGGCCAATATTTATAGAATTTAATTTGAATATATCTGCAAATTTTGTTGAAATAATGGCATCAAACCCCCAATCTTGGAGTCCCCAAGGGGCGTGTTCTCGAGAAGAACCAGTTCCAAAATTATCACCCGCAATTAAAACTTTTGCTCCTTGATGTTCTTTTTTATTTAATGAAAAATCTGGATCTTTTTTCCAGTCATAAAACAAAAATTCACCATAACCAGATCTCTCCACGCGTTTAAGAAATTGCTTCGGCATGATTTGATCAGTATCAACATTTGACATTTTTAAAGGAAGCATTGTTGAATTTATTAGATTAAGTTTTTTCATTTTATAAATCCCTTATGTCTACAAATTTTCCATGGATTGCAGCAGCTGCAGCCATTTTTGGACTTACTAAATGTGTTCTTCCCCCAGCTCCTTGTCTTCCTTCATAGTTCCTATTTGAAGTAGAAGCACAGCGTTCACCTGGACTTAATATATCCGGATTCATACCCAGACACATTGAACAACCTGCTTCTCTCCAATCAAAGCCTGCATCAATAAAAATTTTGTCTAATCCTTCCTCTTCAGCCTGATTCTTTACAAGTGTTGATCCAGGAACAACCATAGCACCGACAGTTTTTGCAACTTTTTTGCCCTTAACTACCTGGGCCGCCTCTCTTAAATCTTCAATACGACCATTGGTACAACTGCCTATAAAAACTCTATCTAAATTGATTTCATTAATTTTTATTCCAGGCTCTAAATCCATGTATTCTAAAGCTCTAATTGCTGCTTCTTTATCTGATTCATCTTGAAAATTATCAGGATGAGGAATTTTGTCATTAATAAATATAACTTGTGATGGATTTGTACCCCAAGATACTGATGGTTCAAGCTCACCAGCATTTATTGTTACAACTTTATCAAAAGTAGCATCATCATCAGAAAAAAGTTCATCCCACTCATTTATTGCATCATTCCAATCAGAGTCTTTAGGAGCATAATTTTTATCTTTTAAATAATTGAAAGTAGTTTCATCTGGAGCAATCATTCCTGCTCTTGCTCCACCCTCGATTGACATATTACAAATTGTCATTCTATTCTCCATACTCATGTTTTTTATAACATCACCCACATATTCAATAACATGACCGGCTCCTCCTCCAGTTCCAATTTTTCTGATGATGCCTAAAATAATATCTTTAGGGCCAACTCCATCTGATACGTTTCCAATAACTTCAACTTTCATTGTTTTTGGCTTTTCCATTGCTAAAGTCTGAGTAGCTAGAACATGTTCAACCTCTGAAGTGCCAATTCCAAATGCTAGGGCTCCGAATGCACCATGTGTTGCTGTATGGCTATCTCCACACACAATAGTCATTCCAGGTTGAGTAATCCCTTGTTCAGGTCCTATAACGTGAACGATTCCTTGACGGGGATCATTAATTCCAAAAAGAGTGACTCCAAATTCCTCGCAATTTTTTTCCAGTGCTTCAATTTGAACTTTTGAAAGAGGATCTTTTATTCCCAATAGTCTGTTGGATGTTGGGACACCATGATCAACTGTTGCTAAAGTCAATTCAGGATATTTTACTTTTCGATTAGAAATTCGGAGACTATCAAAAGCCTGAGGTGACGTGACTTCATGGACAAGATGCAAATCAATAAATATTAAATTTGTACTCTCATCAAGAGATGTAACTAGGTGATTATCCCAGATTTTATCAAATAAAGTTTTTCCCATATTAACTACAAATTATATTATTTTTTTTTATAAATTAATAGAGTTGTTTTAATCATTATCATTTAATTTATATATATTTAAAATAGGTCAACATGGAAACAATTATTGAAAAATTTCTCGAAATTGCAATTATTTTAGTAGCAGCAAAAATCGGTGCTGAATTAATGAGGAGAATCAATCAACCTGCTGTTATAGGTGAACTTATCGTTGGAATAATCATTGGTTATTACGGACTAGGCCTTCTTCCACACTTTGAAAAAGGAGATGTTGTATCTACTTTGGCTGAAATAGGTGTAGTACTTTTATTATTTGAAGTTGGGCTTGAGACTAATCTAGAAGAGTTTGTAGAGCTTGGTTCAACTTCAATTCTTGTTGCATTAATTGGTGTTGTAGCACCTTTTGCATTGGGATATGGTGCAATTTATGCACTTGGTCTTGGAGGAGATAATCAATTTGAAATTGCACTTTTTGTCGGAGCAGCCATGACTGCTACTTCAGTTGGGATTACAGCAAGAGTCTTTGGTGATTTGGGAGCACTGAAGTCCAAAGAAGCAAAAACAATTATTGGCGCAGCGGTTGTCGACGACATACTTGGTCTTCTAATTTTGACTGTTGTTGCCGGTCTACTTGGTAGCACTGAAGAATTTGCATTAGTTGATTTAGCTATAATCACTGGCAAAGCCCTTGGATTTTTAATTGTCGTTGTAATACTTGGAAGGAAGTTATCGCCAATCATTTTCAACTTTTTCGTAAAAATTCCTTCACCTGGAACATTCATAACTGGAAGTTTTATTTTTGCTATGTTGTTAGGCGCAGCTGCACATTTTGTGGGTCTTCATCCAATTGTAGGTGCATTCGCTGGAGGTGTAATTGCTGCTGAGTCAAAAATGACCAAAAGAATTAGAAGTGAAATGAAGCCACTGAACTTTTTGTTAGTACCAATATTTTTTGTTTATATTGGTTCTGAAGTTAACATCCAAACGCTGGCCTCACCCGAAGTATTTTTGTATGGAATGTTAGTAAGCTTGTTAGCATTCGTTGGAAAATATGTTTCAGCACTTGGTGCTATGGGTAAAGGTTTTAACACTTCTTTAATTGGGATTGGCATGTCACCAAGAGGCGAAGTAGGGTTGATTTTCGTCGCTGTTGCAACTACAACTTTATCATCAATAATCACAGAAGATATTATTTCAATAATTATTTGGATGGTGATTGTAACAACGGTTATTGCACCAATTCTACTAAATAGGATTTTACAAAAGGTACCTCTTTCTGAAAGAGATGATGATCAAAGGTTCGAAACACCTGTTGTAGAATAAGAAGATAAAAAAAATTAATATAATTAATATATATTTATTCACTAATTGGGGGAATTAATGCTTTTAAATTATCAGGGCTCTATATTTGCTGCTATTTTAGGTTTAGTTTTAGCAGCCTATTTTGCAAACAGAATTTTAGCTATAAACGTTTCTGATGAAAAAGTAAGTAATCTATCAGATGCTATAAGAAAAGGCTCAATGGCTTTTTTAAAAAGACAATATTCTTGGATTAGTATTTTTGTTTTAGTCTTAGCTATCTTGATTCCTACTCTTACTGACCTTGGTGTTTGGGGGTCAGTATCATTTATTGGTGGTGCAGCATTTTCTTCTTTAGCTGGATTTATTGGAATGAGAATAGCAACAGCTGCAAATGGCAGAACAACTGAGGCTGCAAGAGACGGTGGAACATTAAAAGCTTTGCCAGTTGCATTTAGAGGAGGAGCCGTAATGGGTTTCTCAGTTGCTGGTTTAGGACTGTTAGGAGTAGGTCTTGGATATTGGATTTTTGTTGAACTCCTAGAACTTGAAAACGCCTATGATATTTTGGCAGCAATAGGACTAGGAGGTTCTTCGATAGCTCTTTTTGCAAGAGTAGGTGGAGGAATTTATACAAAAGCTGCGGATGTTGGCGCTGATTTAGTTGGTAAAGTTGAAGCTGGTATTCCTGAAGATGACCCTAGAAATCCAGCAACAATTGCAGACAATGTAGGTGATAATGTTGGCGATGTCGCTGGTATGGGAGCAGATTTGTTTGAAAGTTATGTCGGATCTCTTGTTGCACCATTAGCATATGCCGCAATCGTATTTGCTAATTCGGAAGCATTGCCTTCTCTCTTATTTTTTCCACTTGCTGTAGGAACTATAGGAATGTTAGCTTCCATAGTTTCCTCATTTCTTGTCGTCCCTCAAAAGGGAAAGTTAGCACAAGCACTACACAGAGGAACTTATTCAGCTGCAGCTTTGACAGCAGGAGGTGTATTTTTTCTTTCTAATACAATGTTTGCCGATTACTCTGAAAATCCTATTGGTCTATTTATTTCAGTAATCATTGGATTATTAGTTGGAATAACTGTTGGTCAGATTTCAGAATGGTTCACATCAGATCATCATTCAATCGTTAAGAGTATTGCCGATCAAGCTAAGACAGGTCCTGCAACCCTTGTTCTTTCTGGAATTTCAGAAGGAATGAGATCTGCCGCTTTTTCAGTTATTGTTGTAGTTTTTGGTGTCTTTGGTGCTTACACCGCAGGTGATTGGGCTTTAGGGGCTGGCGGCGGTATTTATGGGGTCGCTGTGGCAGCTATTGGAGTTTTGGCAACATTAGGTATTACTGTTGCTGTTGATGCTTACGGCCCAATAGCTGATAATGCTGGTGGTATTGCAGAAATGGCTCATTTAGATCCTGAGGTAAGAAAAGCTACAGATGAATTGGATTCTCTAGGAAACACTACTGCAGCTATCGCAAAAGGATTTGCAATTGGCTCAGCTGCTGTAACAGCTTTAGCTTTATTTTCTGCTTTTGTTCAGAGTGCTGGTTTAGCCGAGTCTGGATTAAATATTACAAAAGTCGAAGTGACTCTTGGCTTGTTCTTGGGAGGTATGTTTCCATTTTTATTTGCAGCAATGACAATAAATGCTGTTGGAAGAGCTGCATTTAAGATGATTGAAGAAGTAAGAAGACAATTTAGAGAGATACCTGGCTTAAGAGAAGGTAAAGAAGGTGTTGTTCCAGAGTATGAAGAGTGTGTTGATATTGCTACAACAGCTGCACTAAGAGAAATGTTACTACCTGGCGGACTAGCAATTGTTTTGCCTTTAGTAATAGGATTTTGGAATAAAGAAGCACTGGGAGGATTTCTTGCTGGAGCACTTGTAACAGGATTTTTGCTTGCAATATTCATGGCCAACTCAGGTGGCGCATGGGATAATGCAAAAAAATATATTGAGGCAGGTGGAGGTGCCGGTAAAGGTTCAGATGAGCATAAAGCTGCCGTTATAGGTGACACAATTGGAGATCCATTTAAAGATACTTCTGGTCCAGCTATGAATATTGTCATTAAAGTAATGACAATCGTAAGCCTTATATTCGCATCTGCGTTTTGATAAAATTAATTTAAAACAAAACTAATTAATGAATATTCTATTAATTACTAACGATTGGAAACCAAAAACAGGTGGTATCTCTACATACCTTCGAAGCCTTGTTAATAATTTAGATCATAAGTTTATTATTTATGGACCAAGTTGGATTGAAGGAGATGATGCGTATCCAGCCGAAGACACCTTCATAATTAATCCTCGTAAAGTTTTTGAAGATATTCAAAAAATAGTTAATAACAATCAGATAGATATCATATTACATGGATCCAGTAATCCAAATTTTTTATTTGTAAATAAACTAAATACCCTCAATGTTCCAAATTCTCCTAAAAATGTGAAGATACCACAATACATGATTTGTCATGGCGCAGAGTTTAATGTATTAAATTATATCCCTTTAGTTAGAAATCTACTTTCTAGAAATCTAGATAATTTGAACACGATTTTTACTGTAAGTGAATTTTCAAGAAAAAAACTATCCGATATTACCGATACAGAGATAATAAATATTGGTGCAGGGATTGAAATTCCAAATTATGAAAATAATTATGAAAACAATGTGCCTTTAACAATAGGAGTTGTCAGCAGATTAGTATCTAGAAAAAAAATAAGCTGGTTAATAGATGTAGCTCATGATTTAAAAGAGGAAGGCTTACCAATAGAGTTAAAAATTCTTGGATTTGGAAAACAGGAAAACTATCTTAAAAAACTTTCATCGGTCTCTGCAGTAAACGTGACATTTATAAAAGATGAAACTGAGAAAGATGTTGATGATTTTTATAGATCAATTAACTTATTTGCCATGCCCTCAAAATCTAAATATTTTGGAGTTGAGTTTGAGGGTCTAGGTTTAGTTTATTTAGAGGCTGCAAGCTATGGTCTTCCTGTAATTGTTGGTGCTTCAGGAGGAGCTATAGAAACAATTATTCCTGGAAAAACAGGCTTCGTTGCAGGTGACAAAAATATACTTAAGGAATCTATTTTATACTTTTTAAATAATCCTGAAAAAATTCAAGAATTTGGATTGAATGGAAGAAAATTTGTTGAAGAGTTTTACAGTTGGGAAAAACTAATAATGAATCTTGAATCAAATATTGAATCTATAAAGTAGATCATTTCTGCGTTCCAAATAAATCTAATATTTCATCACTCTGAATAGTTAGGGCTTTTTGAGGTGTATCAAGTGGCTTATTCTTTTTTTCAATCGTAATTTTATTTATTAAATTATTTTTAGTTGCATCATCAACTTTCATTCGGAACCTTCCTCTGTAAAAAACAATTTCAAGTAGTTTTGCTAAATTTACAAGCTCATCTTTTGAAAGTTTTTTTATAATTTTTTCGTCAATTAAGAATGATTCCCTAATTTTTTCAAGAAGTAATTCTTTAGTAAGGCTCTTAGGAATTTTTACCGGATTTAAATTAATTAAATTTAAAACACTCTGATATTTCTCTGAACTTATTAGCTCAAGTATTTCATTTTTTTTCATTTTAGCTAATTCATCAAAATCAAAAACCTCTCTATTTTTTTGTTTTATGGCAAATCCACCATATGGACCTACAGCAGTCATATAACTCCAACCGCCTTCTTCGCAGACAAAACGAGGATTCTTTGTCGATAGATTAAATCTTTTTATTGCATCATCACAATTTAATGAATCTGGATCTTCATCTTCAAAAATAGGTCCAATCATATTTCGGTATATACACTTTGGTTGTCTTACGCCTTTTTCTTTCAATCCATGTTGGAAATAATATCCTCCACTCGGTCCAAGTTTTATATAAATTGCTGTTCCGCATTCTGCACAATCGCATACTTTTCTTTCTTTTAGTAAGTTTGCTTCTTGCAATTTCTCAAGTTCGTTAATATAGGTCTCATTTATTTCTTCAATTGTTATATCTGGTGGAAGTCCAATATAGAAATTATCGTCTCTCTGTAAATATGGATATGCAATTTTGTCCTGAACTCGACCAGTTTTAACTACATATCTTGTATCAAAGGGAAGAGGATAAGATGTTAAACCAACAGGATCAGGCTCTCCATATTTTCGAACATGATCTTGAATTTTTTTATACGATTCATTTAAAAAATTTACTTTTGCTTCTTCTGGACTATTGCTTTCTAATATCTCATCTAGTTTGTCCTCCATCTCTTTCGAAAATTTGTAATTGATATATGGGTCAAAATAAGGTTTCATGAATTTATTGATCATTGCAAGAGCAATAATTCTTGGTTTCAGGCTTGATTCAGAATTTATAAAAACAGATGTAATACTTTCAATAATTGAAACATAAGTTGAAGGCCTTCCTATACCAAGCTCTTCTAGCTTATTTATTAATGATGTAGAAGAGTATCTATTTGGAGGATTAGTGTACTTCTTCTCATAATCAGATTTTGTTATTTCCACTTTATCCCCTTTCTGCAAATCGGGAAGCTCTTGGGATTGCTCTGTAAGGTTTTTTGCGATATCTCTATATCCTCCAAATGTCCATGTAGTACCAGAGATACCAAGAACTATTGATCCAAAAATATTATCTATTACTTCAAGATCTATTGTTTTTGTTATGCCTCTTGCTTCGGACATTTGGGATGCGATTGTTACGTTGAAAATTAATTCATAAAGTTTAAATTCATCGCTATCTTCTTTATATTTTTTAAGTAGCTCTTGGGGTGTTGTAAAACTCTCTCCGGATGGTCTAATAGCCTCATGAGCAGCCTGAGCATTTTTGCTATCACCATAAAAATTTGGTTCAGATGGAAGGTGCTCACTACTAAAATTTGACGAAATGTATTCCCTGGATGCTTTGATTGCAACATCTGAAAGTCTTATTGAATCCGTTCTCATATAAGTAATCAAACCCTCCTGATATAGTCTCTGAGCAATACTCATAGTTTTTCTTGGTTGAAATCCTAAATTGTTTTTTGATGAAGTTTGTAAGCTTGTGGTTTTAAAGGGTTTTGGCGGTTTTCCACTTCTTTGAGATTCCTTGATATTTGATACCTTTGCCAGAGAATTTCTAAGTATATTCACAATATCCCGAGACTGATCTTCATCTAAATATTTTCGATCCTTATTTATTTTCTTTCCATCTTTATCAAAGTCTTTTGATGAGGCAATTTTGGTTCCGCCAATTGTTTTTAGATTTGCAGCAAATTCAAAACCTTGACTCTTACAACTTGCATTTATCTCAAAATATTTTGATTTTACGAAGCTCAACCTCTCTTCTTCTCTTTCAACAATGAGCCTTATTGCAGGACCTTGGACTCTACCTGTAGATATAAAAGCTCCACCTAAATCTCTAAGTTTTGGGGATATCTCGTAGCCAATCATTCTATCAAGTGTTCTCCTTGCCTCATACGATTTGAATTTACCGATATCAATGGTTTCTGGATTTTTAATTGCATTTAAAACTGCTGTATTTGTAATTTCATTGAATTTTATTCTTTTTGGTTCTTTTTTCAGCTCTAATGCTTCTTTTAAATGATAAGCAATTGCTTCACCTTCTCGATCGTCGTCAGTTGCAAGATATACCTCTGGTGCATTGTCGGCAAGTCCTTTAAGTTCATTTACAATTTTTTTTCTATCTTCTGGAATAACATATATATTTTCATAATTCTCAGGTTTGACAGCACCCCATAATATGTCTTCTTTTTTAAATGCTGAAGGTATAGATTTTGTATTTCTTGGTAGATCCCTAATATGTCCAACACTAGATTTAACTATATAACCATCACCTAGAATTTTTGAAATTGTTTTTACCTTAGTAGGTGACTCTACAATTACTAATGGTTTCGACATGTCTTTATTGATAACATCATTTTTTTTAAATGTACAGGATTTTAAAAAAAAAGTATTTTAAATTCGATTTATAGTGATTATATAAACAATGAATAATATAAAAATTTTTTCAAAATCTCAGTTTTCATTATTGTGGTGGTCAGGATCGATATCAAGTTTTGGAGATTGGGCAACTCTCTTTGCGTCTGTAGCTTTAGCGAGTTACATAGGTACAGAGAGCGGAAATTCAGAGCTAACAGCAGTTGTTCCCTTGGTAGCTAGGATAATTCCTGCATTACTTTCGTCATTTGCTGGTTTAATTGCTGACAGATTTGATAAAAAATTAGTTATGATTTTTTGTGATCTTACAAGGATGGTCTTAGTTTTATTTTTATTTTTTGCAGATAATTTATATTTTATTTTTATAATCAATTTTTTCTCAGAGATTTTTTCATTGATAAGACAGCCATCTAGAGAGGCTGTAGTTCCGGAGATTATAGACTCTGAAAATCTTGTAAAAGCAAATTCACTTTTTGCGATTGGAACATATGCAACATTACCTATAGCCTCTTTATTGTTAGGTTTTTTTAGCGATCTCGATACCTTTAATGTCGTTAATGAATTTGGAAATGGATGGAGTGGGTCGATAATTTTTTTACTCGATACCATTACATTTTTGGTCTCTGCATACTTACTGTATTTCCTAAAAAATAAAAATGTAAATACCTCAAGTAGTTATTCTCCATTTTCCATAAAAAATTTCCAAGAAGGAATAAACTATTTTTTTAAAACTAAAAATATTAGAAATATTGCTTTTTCAATTTCATTTTGTTTAATTGGTGCAGGAACCTTGTTCATTCTAGGCCATACATTTTTGACCGTAGATTTAGGGTTTAGTGAAAGCTCATTTGGTTTCATGATTGCTTCCTTCGGAACAGGAATAATATTTAGTATGCTCACACTTAGTTATTTTGTAACAACCTTTAATAGAATAAATTTTCTCATAGGCTCTTGTATGATAATCACAGGAATTTCTCTTTTTTTAGCATTTAGATCAGTTGATTTTGTAGTAATCATATTATCAATTTTCATATCTGGAATTGGTACAGGTGGGGTTTATCTTCTAACTATAAGTTACTTGCAAGCTTCTACTAATCCAGAACTTCGAGGTAGAGTTTTTGGCAACTTTTACACCATTGGAAGACTTGCACTATTAATTTCTTTTTTGATATCTGGTACAGCTGCAAATTATTTAGATGGAGTTTTCAATCAAGACGGAGTTTATTTAGTATTGGTAGGAAGTTCAATCTTGATATTTACTACTGGTATTTTGAACTTTACGATTGGATATAAAAAAATTTTTAAGGAATTTGGTATTGAGAGATCAAACTTTAATAAGATTAAGTTTGATTTAGACAAAAAGGAAAATTAAATTTGAATACAGATTATGTTGCTTTCGAGGGTGTTGATGGTTCTGGAAAAACAAGCTATATCGAAGCATTAAGTAGTCATCTAGAAAAAAAATCAATAGATTTTAAAGTGGTAAGGGAACCAGGTGGTTCAAAACTTGGAGAAGGCATACGAGAGCTTTTACTGAGCCATGAATATACGGTTGAGCCTTTGACAGAAGCATTGCTCTTTTCTGCAAACAGAGCAAACCTTGTAAGGGAAATAATTAAACCATCAATTAAAAATGGCATAAAAATCATATCAGATAGAAGTGCGTATTCTTCAGTTGCCTATCAGGGTGTTGGGAGAGAGTTGGGTTTTGATAGAATTTATGAAATTAATGACATAGCAGTTGAAGGATATTGGCCCGAAAAGGTAATACTATTAGATATTGATCCTGAGGTATCTTTAAAAAGACAAAAAATCAATGATCGAATCGGAAGTTCGGAACTGGATTTTTTTAAAAAAGTAAGAGAGGGTTATCTTCAACTCTCGGAAAAATTTAATGAGAATTTTTTGGTAGTTGATGCAACATTAGATTTAACAGAAAACTTAAAGACAATTTATAAATGGTTAGAGCTTGACTGAATTAAATCAAATACTAAAAAACGAAACTGAAAACCCTTTTCATTCTTACCTATTAATTTCAAGCTCTTCAAAATACTTGATAGAACAATCAAAACTATTTTCCTCATCTCTACTCTTTAATGAAAACCAAATTATCAACCATCCAGATATAAGAGTGGTGACATCTGAAAACCAAAACACTCTTGGTGTAAATGACATAAGACAAGTAATAAATGATGAAAGCATTTTTCCAATCGAGGGTCAGTATAAAATATTTATTTTTCCTCCAGACAGATCTCTTACTGAAGAGTCATCAAATGCATTGTTGAAAACTCTAGAGGAACCATCAGAATCTAATATTTTTATTATCACATCAAATGGTAGGTATTGGTCACATGCTAAAGATGATTCAGTTAAGAGTATTTTGCCTACGCTCAAGAGTAGATGCAGGACAATATATATAGATGACGAATTTACATATAGTTACAATTTTGACTTCGATGAAATAATAAATTTTTTAGATATTGATAATGAATATATTTTAAATGGAACAAAAGAAAGACTTGAATCAATTTCTAGTACTTTACAAGAATTAAAAACAATTAATAGTGAGACAAATGAAAGATTATTTAAATTTATCGAGTTAGAAAAAAAAATTGATGATTTAGATATTGAAAATGTAAATACTTTGAAAGTTTTTCAAAGTACAATCGAGTATCTTGTTAACAGTATTTTATCAATACAAAACTTTTCTAGAATAGAATTTAGATATTCAGAATTATTAACAAATTTAATTGAGGACTTATCAAATGGGATAAGGCCTAGAATAGCTATTAATAATCTGATTGTTGAATCAAGTAAATTATGAATCGGATAGTTCTATTAGGGACTGGATGCCCTGCTCCAAGCCATATCAGATTTGGCCCATCTACTCTCGTACAAATAAATAAAAAAAACTATCTCTTTGATGTTGGTTCTGGAGTAACTCAAAGACTTAACAAATTAGGATTAAAAAGTTCTGATATAGATGAAGTTTTCATTACTCACATGCACTCAGACCATATAGTTGACTTATACCAAATATATATTTCTGGATGGCACCAAGGAAGAAAAAAACCATTTAAGATTGTTGGTCCAGCTGGACTAGAACATTTCTTTATTAAGCAGCTTGAATCTTATTCAGATGAACTTGAATTAAGAAAAAAATATGAGATGAGACCTAATGAAGATGGCTTAAACTTCGAAGTTGTTGAGATTGATGAAGGATATAAGTTTATTTCTGAAAATGTAACAATCCGCCCTTTTAAAGTCGATCATCAACCTGTAAACCCAGCTTATGGTTTTAAAATAAATGTTACTGAAAATGATGAAGAAAAAATAATTGTTATATCAGGTGACACCAAGAAATCTGAAAATTTAATAAAGGAAGCAAAGGACTCTGATATTTTAGTACATGAATTATTTGTTAATTTAGAAATGGATAAAAACCGGATGACCTTAGAAACAATAAAAAATATTGAGAAGTACCATACAAGCACAAAAGATGTGGGAGATATTGCAAACCAAACAAAAACAAAAAATTTAGTCCTCACACATTTTGTCCCCCCAAATTTTGATGAAGAGAAAGTGTTAGAGGAACTTAAGAAATATTATGATGGAAATATATATATTGGATACGATCTCTTTAGTATCGAGATTTGATTTTAAGTTAATAGCTCTGAGGAGTTTCGGATTAATGAAATTAGCAAGATTACAGCACAAGAAATACCAAACGTTACAAGTCCTCTAAATCCTATAAAAGTATATGTTAAACCTAATGAAGACTGGGCTACCAAACTTCCTATAAATACAAAAGAGTCGCTTTTAATATTTAAGTTTGTTTTCTTCGTAATGGAATATTTTGAGATTTCAGAACTTATTGCAACAAAGTTAAAGTTCCAACCAAGACCAAGCAAAAATAAACTTAAGTGTAGCAAAAACATATCCTCACTATTAAGAGCAAATATGCAACTAGCTAATAAAATAACTCCACCAGAAATTGATATTTTTTTTGAACCAATTCTGTCTACTATTCCACCTAACACCGGAGAAAATACAAACATTCCAAGAGTGTGATAACTTATTATTGTGCCGACTACTTGGATTGTTTCTCCTATATCTTGAATATGCAAGGGGGTTGAAGCCATGATAATGACCATTACAAAGTGATTTATAACTAATAACACGGTAAGTTGTTTTGCAGTTTTATCAAGTTTATTGCTTGTGCCCTTTTTAATCGCAGAAGCAGGCAATCTTAATTTGCTGTCCTTTTTAGTAAGTCCTAACACTGATATACCAGCAAGTAAAAAACCTAATGTTGCAATTAAGTAGGCAACTATTAATTCAGAGCCAAACATTTCTTCAAAAGTTGAAGAGTATTGGCCGACAAGCCTAGGCCCGAACACAGAACCAAAAACAGAAAACCATATTGCCAATGACAATGCTGTTGCCCTAAAATTTTCTTTAACTAAAAATGACGAAGCATACCTTGTCTGCAATGTTGCTGACTGACCAATACCTAATATAAATGCACCCAAAAGAAGTAAATAAAGTGAGTTTATTAAAAGACTAATAAAACAGACAAGTCCCCCCAAGCCACCTGTAAAGAATGTGTAAGTTAGTGCGCTCATTCTAGAATATTTATTTTGAAGATACTCAAAAATTTGAGTTCCAACATACGCACCGCCAACACCTAATGCATTAGGAGCACCTACTAAATAGGGATTTGTAGTAACTTCTCTTACAGCCAATGCCGTTACAGTTATAGCGGCAATAAAGCCTATGGATGAAAAACCTACTGAGAATAATAAGTTGTAAATTTTTTTAATCTCAGATGACATAGCAGAAGGATAATAACTAATTTGATTAAGTTAAAGTAGAAACTAATCCAAAGAATTATTAATATAATTATGCTTATTTATGTAAATTTTAAGGAGCATATATAGCAATGTATAAAACAGCTGAAACAGTCTCTCCCGGACATCCCGATAAAATTGCTGATTTAATTTCAGACTATGTTTTGACTGAAGCCCTTTCAAACAACAGTGAATCAAGAGTTGCAGTAGAAACATTTTTAACTGGTACAACTTATGGTGGATTAGTTGTTGTTGGTGGAGAAATTAGTGATATTGCAAAAATAGATGATAAAGGTATTGAAAAAATAGTTAAAGATGCACTAGCAAAAACAATAAAGACAAGCTTTGAGGATTTTCAATTAGATAGTTTAAAAATTCAAAATGAGTTAACACCTCAATCTGAGGAGATAAGATCTGCAGTTGAGGATGACGAAGACTTAGGAGCAGGAGATCAAGGTATTATGGTTGGCTATGCTACCAATGAAACTGAATCTTTTATGCCTCCTACCTTTGATATCAGTAGAAATATTCAAATGGCTCTTTGGGAAATTCAGAATAATGATGAAAAACTTGATTTAGATTCTAAAGTTCAGGTGACAACAGGTGGAGGAGAAACAAAAGTTGTTATATCCACACAGCATAAAAAAGATATAGATATTGATGAACTAAGAATCAATCTTGAAGATATGATAAAGAAATACGTTGATGGAAAATTTCAGTTTGATCTTAACCCATCTGGTTCATTTGTTAAAGGTGGGCCTGCTGGAGATACTGGACTGACAGGGAGAAAAATCGTTGTTGATGCATATGGACCAACTGTGCCCGTTGGTGGTGGTGCATTTTCTGGAAAAGACCCATCAAAAGTTGATCGTTCAGCAGCATATGCAGCAAGACATTTAGCAAAGAATATAGTTGCTCATAATTTGGCAGATAAATGTCAGATAAGAGTTGCCTATGCAATAGGTAAAGCAGAACCATATGAATTATCAGTTGATACATTTGATTCTCAAAAAGAAAAAGATTCTGTCTTAAATGATTTTGTATCAAGGTTTGGCATGAAGCCTGGAGTAATTATTGAGCGATTAGATTTATTAAATGTAAACTACAGGGAAGATACATTGTTCTCTCATTTTGGACATAAGAATAGAAACTGGGAGAAAATCGAGGATATTTAAGATCTTCTTACAATCCTTTTCTTTGCCGAAGTAGCTCAGTGGTAGAGCAGCTCACTCGTAATGAGCAGGCCGAGGGTTCAATTCCCTCCTTCGGCTCAAAATAAATCCAATATAAATTTATTTTTTTTTCATGATTGTGTAGTCTTTTAATGTGAAAAAGTTTTTGGCAATGTTTTTTATTTTCTTATTTATTAACAGTCATGCATTGGCAATTCCTAATGACTCTTCAAGCTTTAAAGACGACCACGAACAAACTCCAATACCAGCAATTGTAATTGAAGAAGAGATAGAGGTTCCAGAAGATCCCCAATGGACATATAAGTTTCTAATTCCTACAAGTGTTGCTATTGCAACCCTTGTAATTATCGGAAATATAGTTCAATACTTTAGACAAGTTACAAAAAAGAGATATAAAGTAATAAAAAAGTAAACAAGTTTTTATGAATTCTTCAATTGAAAACATCGTTCAAAGTAATATTGACGCATCTAAAAATCTTGTTATCGCTTTAAGTGGCGGTGTCGATAGTTCAGTCTTAGCTCATATTCTATGTAAAATGTCAAAAAATATAAGGCTTGTGTTTGTTCAGCACAACCAAGTACACTCTAAAGATTTAGAAGCCTCAGCAAAAAAAGTAGCAAAATCATTAAATTTAGATTTGGAAGTAATTCAGACTACTTTAAAACCTAATTCATCTGAAACTGAAATGAGAGATGAAAGATATAAGCATCTTTTATCAAACTTAAAAAAAGATGAAGTCTTGCTCACAGGCCATAATTTATCAGACAAGGCAGAGACATTATTAATAAATTTATTTAGAGGTACAAGGCTTGAAGGACTTAAATCAATCAATTCAGAAAATTCTTTATCAAGTAAGCCAATGATTAATATTTCAAAAAAAGAAATTTATGAATACGCTAAGAAAAATGACATACCTTATTCCGAAGACCCAACAAATAAAGATAACAATATTGTTAGAAATTGGATAAGAAATTTTTTAATTCCTGAGATAAATAATAAATTTCCAGGTTCATTTGAATCAAAAGCAGATCAATTATCAAATGAGGTAGCATTTAGATCAAATTATGACAACGATAATTTGAAGTATATAAAAAAATCTGAGGGATATGTTGAGATACCAGCTTTATTTATAGACAATATGAGTTTAGAGAAACAATATTATTTAAATCGGGTTGGTAAATATATCGGCATGAATGCCATAGAAAAAAAAGATATTGAAAAAGTAGAAAAAGTTATAAATGAAAATATAAAAATAGACTTTTTTAAGGATTGGATATGTTTTAAATCTGGAGGGTCAGTTTTATTTATAGATAAAAATAAATGGATAATACATGATAAATCTAATTTTGAAAATTATGGATTTTTTAGTTTTAAAAAAATTTCATCGATTGACATTTTTAATAAATGGAGCATTTCTATACCCGAAGGATCCAATGTTTCAATTCAAACTTTACAAGATGGGGAAAAAATCATATCCGGAAATAATTCGCTTAAAGTAACAGAAATATTTAGAAATTATGGAGTAAATAGCGAATTGAGAAATTTGTGGCCACTTATATATGTTAATGACACTTTGTATTGGATCGTAGGATTAAGAAAATCAGATGAAGCAATTAAAAATGAAAAAAAATATAAATCAAATATACTTGTTGCTTCTGTAGAAAAGGGTTCATTTGAAGATTAGTAAAGAATTAATATCTGAGTCAGAAATACAAAGCAAAATCAATGAGATTGGTGATCAGATTAATGAGGATTATGAAGGCCAAGATTTACTGATTATTGGTATTTTAAAAGGAGCATTTATTACAGTAAGTGATTTAGCAAAAAGGCTCAAAGTAGATGTATCATTTGATTTTATCAGTGTGTCTTCGTACGAAGGCACAGAAACATCTGGTCAGGTTAAGATCGAAAAAGATTTAGATATAGATATAAGTGGAAAGAACATTTTAATTGTTGAGGATATTTTTGATACAGGCCTTACCCTTTCATATTTAAAAAAAATATTAGATTCAAGAAATCCAAAAAGTTTAGAATTTATGTGTATGTTTATTAAAGATACTGACAAAACAACTTCACTAGATATTAAATATCATGGGTTTAAGATAGGACCAGAATTTGTAGTTGGTTACGGTTTAGATTTTGAAGGAAAATATAGAGAACTTCCTTATCTTGCGGTTTTATCCTAACTTTGACTATTTATTTAACCTCACTTCTATTAAATTTAAAATGTGGAAGAAAGTAAACAAGAACAAAATAAAAAAAGAAACAGATCTTTATTTATATATGTTTCATTAGGATTATTGATATTCTTTGGTGCTCAAAGATACAATCAAACAATAAATGCTCCTGAAAATTCAACTTTTTCAGAGTTTCAAACTCAAATAAATCAAGGATTAGTCACAGAAGCAACTATAAAAGAACAATCAAACACAGTTGAATACAAACTGGCTAATAATGATTCACTTTTTCAAACAGACTACCCAGAAGGTTTTGAAGGAGAAATATTCAAATTATTGATTGATCAAAATATTGTTTTAAACACCGACACTGAACCTGCAGGTATGCAGGACTATTTCATAGCATTTCTTCCTTGGATATTTTTAGCTGGATTTATGTTTTTTATGTTTTCTCAGGTTCGCTCAAATGGAAATCAAATTATGCAATTTGGCAAGTCAAAAGCAAAAGAATTAGATGAAGAGTCTCCAAAAGTAACATTTAAAGATGTTGCAGGAGCGGAGGAAGCAAAAGAAGAGCTTGAGGAAATAAAAGAATTTTTAAAATCTCCGGAAAAATTCAATAAGCTTGGAGCAAAAATTCCAAAAGGCGTTCTTCTTGTTGGGCCACCAGGAACCGGAAAAACTTTATTGGCAAAAGCAGTAGCAGGAGAATCTAATGTACCTTTTTTCAGTATTTCAGGATCTGATTTTGTAGAAATGTTTGTTGGCGTTGGAGCAAGCAGAGTAAGAGATCTATTCAAAAAAGCCAAAGAGTCTTCTCCAGCAATAATTTTTATAGATGAGATAGATGCAGTAGGTAGAATGAGAGGCGCTGGTTTGGGTGGTGGTCATGATGAAAGAGAACAAACATTAAATCAACTTCTTGTAGAAATGGATGGTTTTGAAGCAAACCAGGGTGTAATTTTGATGGCAGCAACAAATAGACCAGATGTATTGGACCCCGCTTTGCTGAGACCTGGTAGATTTGATCGACAAGTAATTGTAGATAGGCCCGATCTAAAAGGAAGAACACAGATTCTCAAAGTTCATGCGGCTGATAAACCTATTGCCAAAAATGTAAGTTTAGAGACCATTGCTAAGCAAACCCCTGGATTTACAGGAGCAGATTTAGCAAACTTATTAAATGAAGCTGCTTTACTTGCAGCTCGAAAAAGCAAAAAAACAATTTCTAATTCAGACATAGAAAACTCAATCGATAGAGTCTTAGCTGGACCAGAAAAGAAAAGTCAGATTTTGACTGAAGAAGAAAAATTAATCATTGCTTATCATGAAACTGGACATGCTCTTGTAGGGTGGGCTCTACCAAATGCTGATCCGATCCATAAGGTTACAATTATTCCAAGAGGACGTGCTCTCGGATACACCCAAGCCCTCCCTGACAGTGAAAAGTATTTAACTTCAAAAGCAGAACTTAAAGACAGATTGGCAATGCTGATGGGTGGAAGAGTTGCTGAAGAGCTAATTTTCGCTGACCCAACTACCGGAGCTTCAAATGATATTGAGAAAGCAACAGAGATTGCAAGAAGAATGGTTATGGAATTTGGAATGAGTGAAAAGCTTGGACCTATGCTTTATGGAAAAGGAACAAATGAAGTATTTCTCGGTCGAGACTACGGAAGGCAGCAGGATTATTCTGACGAAGTTGCCTCATCAATAGATGAAGAGGTTAAGAGCCTTTTGAGTGACGCACACATAATCGCAGGAAAAATACTTGCAAAGTTTAAAAAGCAAATGGAAGACATGGTAAAAGTTTTGATGGAAAAAGAAACAATCGATAGAGAAGAAGTTGCAAGAATATTTAATAAAATAAAAAAAGTAAACATCACAGGTTCTGGCAAAAATTTAAAATTAGCATGAGCAAGAAGGTTGATAAATTAAATACTCAGCTTGAAAGCGCTCTTGCAGAATTTATTTCTCAGATTTCAGGAAAAACTGAGGATACAGCAAAAACAATTGCTACAAAATTTTTAAATCAGATTGAAAATAAACTAAATTTTGAAAAGAAGACTATAGAGTCAATTTTTTCTGAACTTAACGATGTCGAACATAACCAACCAATTTATGTAAACGAGATTCCGTTTATTTCATTTTGTGAACATCACATGTTTCCTTTTTTTGGACACGTAAGTATTGCTGTTTTGCCAAAGAAAGACATAATAGGATTCTCTAAATTCAGTGATTTAGTAAATAATTTATCAAGTAATTTAACGCTTCAGGAAAAATTTACTGAGGAAATATCCCAATTGATTTACTCCAATTTAGATTGTGATGGAGTGCATGTAAAAGTTAAAGCTAAGCACTTGTGTTCAGATCTATTAAGTCCTGAAAATGCAATAGGGGATATTACAACAACCTTCTCAACAGGCATTTATGAGTTAGATTCTTCTTTGAGAGCTGAAGCTTCATTAAACATGAGTTAAATTGTTTGATTGGAAAAACTTTTTAAAACAACTTGAAAATAAAACTTTTGGAATAATTAATGTTACAGATGATTCTTTTAGTGGAGATGGAATACTACATTCAAAAAAGCGACTTAAAGAAAGGTTTAACTTTGCTTTAGAAAATAATATTAACTTTCTAGATGTTGGGTGTATGTCTACCAAGCCAGATTTCGAAATGATAAATACGAATGAAGAGCTGGATAGACTCAATTTTTTTCTAGATAATATGTCTGATAAATTTTACTATTCGATAGACACATTAAATTCATTGGTTGCCGAAAGAGCATTGAAGTCAGGATTTTTAATTATTAATGATGTCTCAGGTTTCTCAGAAAGTAAAATGATTGAGCTTGCAATCCAAAGTGAATGTGGAATTATTATGATGCATAGAAACCCTGCTTCAAATAATATTCAGGAAAAAATGGATTATGTCGATGTTGTCGACGAAGTTAATACTCACCTAATTAATCAAACTGAAAACTTGATAAAGAAAGGAATTAATAAATCTCAAATAGCTGTTGATCCAGGATTAGGATTTGGAAAAAAAATGGATGATTCTATAGAATTATTTTTGAATCTAAATAATTTAATAAAAACCTACCCAGTGGTTGTTGGTTATTCAAGAAAAAAATTTACTAATCAAATAAAAATGACAAGTAGTGAAATGAAAGATCATTGTTTGCATTCAGGAGTTGATTTAGTCAGATTGCACCTAGATAATTAGATTATTTGTTTACTGTATTATGTTAGGCTACTTTAAGAGGAGTTTATGGCTGGACTTAAACCAAACGATTTTTTTTGGATAATTGAAGGAAAACTTGCAGTCTCTGAATGTATTGGTGGCGGTGGACTAACTGCTAGAAAAATTAGAAGAGAAGAAGAAATTCAGTGGCTAAAGAGTCAAGGTATTAATTCGATTTTTTCACTACTTGATTCAGACTTCAATTTAAAAAACTATCAAGAAGTTGGTTTTAGAACATATCACTTTCCTCTTGGAGAAAATGTGGCTGTTGAGTCAGTTGATGTTATTTTTGAAGCAATTAAAGAAGCGTTGTCAGACAAAGAAAGAAAACTTTTAATTCACAGAGAATATCTTGATGAAGAAGTTCCAGGAATCCTTGCTGGATATTTAATTTATTCAAAACTTTTAGATGATCCTATTTTTGCAAGAACAATTCTTGAAAGAATACTTGGAAAACCACTTTCACCAAAGGCCATAGCCCTAATTCCAGCATTATAATATGCCTCTTACAATTCAAGTAGAGGGTATAAATGTTTATGGAACCCATGGTTTTTATGACCATGAAAAAACGAATAGTCAAAACTTTAGGATTGACTTGCTAATAGAGCTAAAAGAAAATATTTTGAATTTTGAAAACTATAAATCTGAAAGCTTTGAAAATACGATTAATTACGAAAACCTAGTGAATGAGGTTATAAATGTATCAGATAATAATTCTTTTGATCTTATTGAGACATTTGCATATGAGATTTTGAATAGTTTAAGAAAATATAACAATATATCAAGAGCAACGGTCACTATTCATAAGCCAAACTCACCATTGAAAGAACTTGTTGAAGATATAAGTGTTACTGCAAGTGAAGAATTTTAATAAAATAATATTATCTTTAGGCTCAAATATTGGAGATAAAAAATCTAATTTGGAAACTGCGATAAATGAAATAAATGAATTCTCAACAATTAAAAAGATCTCATCAATTTATGAATCTGATCCAATATTATTAAAAGATCAAGATAATTTTTTTAATCTCGTTCTAGAAATAGATTATAAAAAATCAGTAATTGAACTATTAGAAACTACTAAAGATATAGAAAGAAGGATGGGCAGAAAAAAAACAGTAAAATATGGTCCAAGAATTATTGATATTGATATTGTTTTTTTTAATAATCAGATAATAAATTCAAAAGATTTAGTCATTCCCCATTACGATTGGTCAAATAGAGTTTTTGTTGTAAAACCTCTTTGTGAGTTGTTCAAAGAATTTAATCTGCAAGATTACAAATTAGATGTTCAAAAAATAAATAAAGTTGGTAGTGTAAATACTAATTAGTTACGGGCACCTTTAAGGGCACGATAAATATGATAATTTTAAAAAATAATGAACATATATTTGATAATAAAAATCTTTGTCTCGTTCCAACGATGGGAGCTCTGCATGAAGGTCACATTGCATTAATAAATGCGGCAAAAAAAACAGAACAAGAAGTGATAGTATCTATATTTGTAAACAGACTTCAGTTCGATGATGATTTAGATTTTAAAAATTATCCAAGAGATTTTGAAAAAGATATTTCAATACTTAATCGATTAAATATAGAATATGTTTTTTTTCCTGATGAGGAGTATATGTTTCCTGAATCAGGCTTTGATAAACTTGATGCAGGTAATTTAGGAAAAAAATATGAAGGAAACTCGAGACCCGGTCATTTCGATGGGGTAATAACAGTCGTAAATAGATTATTTGAATTGATTGCTCCAAAAACTGCAGTGTTTGGAGCAAAAGATTTTCAACAATTGTTTTTAATTAACAAGTTGATTTTAGAAAAGAAATACAATATAAAACTTATTGAAAATAAGATAGTAAGAAATAGTTCAGGTCTTGCGTTAAGCAGCCGTAATCAACACCTTTCAAACACGGGTATTCAACAGGCAAGTTTTATTTACAAATCATTGAATGCTGCAAAAGATGAATTTATAAAAACTAACAACACAGTAGATGCAGTCAAAGTTGGGACCGATAAATTATTGAAGAATAATATTGGTCTAGATTATTTTGAAATTCTTGATCATAAAACATTTTCACCTCCAAAAAATACTACAAAAAAATTTATAATTATTATTGCTGCTTATGTCGAGGGTATAAGATTAATTGATAATATTCAGTTTGAAGTTGGAGCTACAAAATGAAAAATATAGTCGCAATAGATGTCGGAAACAGTGAAACAACTGTAGGTGTTGGAAATAATTTATCTTGGAGAAGCTATAGATATACAACTAGAAAAACAATCACTTCTGATGAATTATTTATGATGTTTAAAACAACAATTGATCCCGACAGTATTAATGACGAAAATCTTGATGGCTCAATTATATGTTCGGTAGTTCCTCAAATAACTGAAAGCGTTGTGGAAGCTACTGAGAGATTTACCTCTAAAAAAGTTTATATAGTTGGCCCAGGAATAAAAACAGGTTTAAAAGTTAACATTGACAATCCAAAAGAATTGGGACCTGATAGGATTGCAAACTCTGTTGGTGGTTTCAAGATGGCTCAAAAATCTGTAATTATTGTTGATTTGGGTACCGCCACAACTTTTGATGTAGTAAATGATAAAAAAGAATATTTAGGTGGATCAATTGCTCCGGGTATCAAAATATCTCTTGAGGCATTAACCACAAAAACATCATCATTAAAATCGGTAGAAATATTGAGCCCCAAATCAGTAATTGGTAAAAACACATATGAAGCTATACAAAGCGGTCTTATTTTAGGGCATGCATCGATGATAGATTCTATGTTGGAAAAAATAATTTTAGAGACAGGCACGAATCCAAAAATTGTTATAACTGGTGGCCTAGGAGAGGTAATCCAACCCCTAATAAATGTCGAAACAGAGTACTCAAAAGATCTAACATTAAATGGACTTGAAGAAATATATTTTTTGAATAATTAGGCTATGAATAGTGAGTAATTTTTCAAAATCAGAAAAAGAAATCTATGAACTTAGAAAGCAAAAAATTGCTTTACTTAATGATATAAGTAACGACTCTTTTCCCACAAAATTTAATGAATCCACGAAGATTTCAAATATTATCAATGAACATAGAGATATTGAAGAAGGTATTCATACAGGCATATCTGTAACCGTTAGGGGAAGATTATTAAATGCAAGATCGTTTGGCAAATTATTATTTTATGACATATTAGATCAATCTGGAAAAATTCAATTACTTGTTAATTCTGGTGAAATTGACGATGTTTATCTAAGGCTTTTTGAAAATTTTGATATTGGCGACATAATTGCAGTAAACGGTGAGGTAATTAAAACTAAAAAAGGGGAGCTTTCAATTAAAGTGAATCAGTCAACAATACTATCTAAAAGTTTAAGATCATTTCCAGAAAAATGGCATGGATTAAAAGATATAGAAACAAGATTTAGGCAAAGATACTTGGATTTAATAGTGAACCCTGAGTCAAAAAAAATTCTAGAAACTAGATCAAAGGTAATAAAGCTTATCAGAGAATATTTACATGAAAATAGTTTTGTAGAGGTGGAAACTCCAATATTGCAAACTAAAGCTGGTGGTGCGATAGCAAAGCCGTTTACAACTCACCATAATGCTTTAGGTTTAGACATGTATTTAAGGATTGCTCCAGAACTTTATCTAAAAAGACTTATTATTGGAGGATTTGAAAAAGTATTTGAATTAGGAAAAATTTTCAGAAATGAAGGTATTGATCAAACACATTTACCGGAATTTACGATGTTAGAAAGCTATCAGGCATACGCTGATGCAAATTCTGTTATGGACATGGTTGAAGATATGTGTACATATGTTTTTAAAAATTTAGAAACTGATACAAAGTTGGACTTTGGTGAAAATACTGCTGACTTCTCAGGACCATGGAAAAGGATAAGTATGTTTGATATGGTTTCTGAAAAATTTAATATAGACATAGAATTTAATTCAGATTTTAAGAAGATTAGCAAAGAATTAAAAAAGCAAGGAGTTGATTTTGAAGCTAAATCAATTGGATTACTTGTTTATGAACTTTTTGAGAATTTCGTAGAGAAAGAAATCATAGATCCAACATTTGTAATTGATTATCCTGTAGAAGTTTCTCCATTTGCAAGAGAAAAGAAAGATGAAAAAGGTATAACTGAGAGGTTTGAACTTTTTGCATTTGGTAGTGAATTGGCAAATGGTTTTTCAGAGCTTATAGACTCTGAAGATCAGGCCAATAGGCTCAAAGAACAAGCTATTAAAAAAAATGACGGTGATGAAGAAGCTCATGTTGAAGATGAAGATTACGTAGAAGCTTTACAATATGGCTTGCCTCCAACTGGTGGTTTAGGGTTTGGAGTCGACCGTTTTGTGATGATGCTTGTAGGTAAAACTTCAATACGGGAAGTAATTTCATTTACGCACTTAAAACCAGAAAATTAATTACTTCTTTCTATAAGATATCTATTTAAATCTAAAAGTATATTTCTAATATCATTATTTTCAATTTTCATTGCAGCGTTTTCACTTTTCTCAATATGTGTTTCAAGAAATATTTTTGATTCCGAAATAATTTCGTCATTATTAAATTCAGCAATTACTTCCTTTAAAACTACTTTTTCATCAGAGATGTCTGATAATAATTTTTTTATTTTTTCTGGCTGTTGCTTCAACGCTATTAAAACTGGCAATGTATAAGTACCCTCAATAATGTCATTACCAGATGGTTTACCAAGAGTCTGTTCATCAGAACTTAGATCTAATATATCATCTGTGATTTGAAAAATAATTCCATTGTGCCAAGCCCATTCACTTATATAATCTATGTCGTCTTTTTTACTATTTGAGGCCATTGCTCCTAACTTTGCACTTGTCTTGATTAAGCTTGCTGTTTTCCCCTCAATTATTTTCATGTAATCTTCAGTTCCATGATTTGTATCATATGAAAACTGAACTTCTTTTGTTTGGCCTTCAACAAGCTGAGCATATGTGGAAGCTAATAGCTTTACAGATTCAAGCCCTAATGACTCAGCGGCCAGCTCGGAGGACCTCGCAAGAAGGTAATCTCCAGCCAAAATTGCTAATGTTGAATTCCATTGTTTGTTTGTACTTACCACCCCTCTTCTTGTTGTAGCATCATCTATTACATCATCGTGGTACAAGCTCCCAAGGTGTATTAACTCAACTGAAACTCCAGCATCAATTACTTTTTTATTATCCCCATCACCTAATTTTCCTGCCAACAGAGCAATTAATGGTCTGAACCTTTTTCCACCAGCTGATATTAAGTATTGTGATATTTCTGTGAGATATGGATCAGAAGAACTGCTAATTTCTATAAGTCTATCCTCTAACAGGGCAAGGTCTTCCCAAATACTTTGAATAGGGATTATATTTTTTAATTCATTTGATTCCATAAGTTAAAGAATAAGAGAATTTCACAAATAGTTGTAATTTTCGTTTAGAGGTATAAACAGAGCTTTGTTATTATTAAATTATGTTTGAGAGATTTACAGATAGAGCCAGAAGAGTTGTGGTTCTTGCACAAGAAGAAGCAAGAAGACTAAATCACAATTATATTGGCACAGAACACATCTTACTTGGTTTAATCCAAGAAGGTGAAGGTCATGCTGCAAAAGCAATAGAAGAACTAAATATCAGTATTGATAGTGTAAGGTCTGAAGTTGTTGAAATTATAGGAGAGGGTCAACAATCACCAAGTGGTCATATTCCTTTTACACCAAGAGCAAAAAAGGTTTTAGAACTATCTCTCAGAGAAGCTTTACAATTAGGCCACAACTATATCGGAACAGAGCACATATTGCTCGGCTTAATTAGAGAGGGAGAAGGCGTAGCAGCTCAAGTACTCAAAAAACTTGGAGCAGAACTATCTCAAGTCAGACAGACAGTCATAAAACTCATTTCAAATTCAGGTGAAGGCAAAAAAGCTCAAGCAGCTTCCACTGGTGGAAGAGAAAGACCAGGTTCAGGTACTGGTTCAGCGATATTAGACCAGTTTGGAAGAAATCTTACAAGAATGGGTAAAGAAGGAAAACTAGATCCTGTTATTGGAAGAACAACTGAAATTGAAAGAGTGATGCAAATTCTCTCAAGAAGAACAAAGAACAATCCTGTTTTGATCGGCGAACCAGGCGTTGGTAAAACAGCAATCGTTGAAGGGTTAGCACAAAAAATTGTATCTGGAGATGTTCCGTCTACATTACAAGGTAAACAAATTTATACATTAGATTTATCAGCTTTGGTCGCAGGGTCAAGATATCGTGGAGATTTTGAGGAAAGACTCAAAAAAGTATTAAAAGAAATTAAAACGAGAGGCGACATTGTTCTATTTATCGATGAAATTCATACATTAGTTGGTGCTGGAGCTGCTGAAGGAGCTATTGATGCTGCATCAATACTAAAACCTATGCTAGCAAGAGGTGAGTTGCAAACAGTAGGAGCTACAACATTAGAAGAATTTAGAAAGCATTTCGAGAAAGACGCAGCATTAGAAAGAAGATTTCAATCAGTAAAAGTTGATGAGCCAAATCTCTCAGACGCAATTGAGATACTTGATGGGTTAAAAGATCGTTATGAAATTCACCATGGTGTTAGATTCACTGATCAAGCAATTGCCTCAGCAGTCAATATGGCCGATAGATACATTTCAGACCGATTTTTACCAGACAAAGCTATTGATTTAATTGATGAAGCAGGAAGCCGTATGAGAGTCTACAAAAAGCCTTTAGATGCTGATAAACAAGAGCTCTCTGACAAACTTAAAAACTTAAGAGAACAAAAAATTGATGCTGTTCAATCACAATTATTTGAGAAAGCAGCTCAAATAAGAGACCAAGAAAAAGTCTTGTTAGATGAAGTTGATTCAATAGAAGGAAGTAGCTCTTCAGATATTGAGATGGTCATTGATGAGGAAGAAATAGCAGAAGTTTTAGCACAATGGACAGGAATTCCTGTTCATAGGTTAACTCAGGAAGAAACTGCAAGATTACTTGAAATGGAAAATGAACTTCATAAAAGAATTGTTGGACAAAATGAAGCAATTACAGCTGTTTCAAAGGCTATTAGAAGAACAAGGTCAGGCTTAAAAGATCCGAAAAGACCGTCAGGTTCATTTATTTTCCTTGGACCATCAGGTGTTGGAAAGACTGAAACAGCAAAAGCACTTGCTGAGTTCTTATTTGGTGACGAAGATTCATTAATTCAAATCGATATGTCAGAATACATGGAGAAGCACACAGTAAGTAGGTTAATTGGATCTCCTCCAGGTTATGTTGGTTATGATGAGGGCGGACAATTAACTGAAGCAGTTAGAAGAAAACCGTTCAGCGTTGTTCTTTTAGATGAGGTTGAAAAGGCACACCCAGATGTTTTCAATACTCTTTTACAAATACTAGAAGATGGAAGATTAACCGATGCACAAGGAAGAACAGTTGATTTTAAAAATACTGTGATAATAATGACAAGTAACCTTGGTACAAAAGATTTGTCAAAAAATATCGGCTTCAGCAACTTATCTGACACTGGATCATATGAAAAAATGAAATCAAAAGTTAATGAAGAACTAAAAAGATACTTTAAGCCTGAGTTTCTAAACCGTATTGATGAAACTATTGTTTTCCATGAGTTAACACTTGATGAAGTAAAAGAAATTGTTGATTTAATGTTAGACAGAGTTCACAAACAACTTAAAAATTCAGACCTAGAGATAGTACTATCTGATGAAGCAAAACAATATTTAGCTACAGAAGGATACAACAAAGAATTCGGCGCTAGACCATTAAGAAGATCTATTCAGAGACTTCTCGAAGATCCTCTGTCTGAAGAACTATTACAAGGAAAATACAAAGCAGGATCTACAATTATTGTTTCTTTAAATGAAGAAGACGAAAAGCTTGAATTTGAGTCTGTAGAAGCTCCCAACGAACCTGAAGTTGATTTTGCTGACTCTGATTCATAATTTAAATCTGTCAAACTGTTATCAAAAATTAAGTCTTATCAAAAGATAATCTATTAAAAATTGCTACTATAAATTCCAACGGGGTTTTTAAAGGTATTTTATACCTACAACTAGTTGGACAAGGAGTAAAAGTGACTCGAATGAAGTCAAAATGGCTTGTACTTTTCATAGTATTTGGCCTTATATTAACTGCTTGTGGTGGCGGAAGTGATGATGCAGCTGAAGAAGAAGTTGTAGCAGAAGAAGAACCAGCAGAAACTCTGGACTCACCTGCGACAACTGCCGCAGCAGCTGAACCTGAAGCCGATCCATTTAGCATTTGTCTTGTATTAGACATTGGAGGTCTTGGAGATCTAGCATTTAATGATTTAGCATATTCAGGATACGAAGCAGCGATTGCTGATTTTGGCATGGTAGGTACTTTCCTAGAGCCTGACGGTGGTGGAGAAAATAGAGGTGAACTTCTAGAGCTTTGCGCAGAAGCAGGAAACGATTTGATTGTTGGTAATGGTTTCTTATTTGACGGAGCAATGAATGAAGTAGCACCTAATTATCCAGACATTAACTTTGCAATTACAGATGGTGTTGCAGAGCCAGGTAACGTAAGAGGAATGTTATTTAAGCATGCTGAAGGATCTTTCCTTGCAGGGGTTGCCGCAGCATTAAAAACATCAACAAATAATGTTGGATTCATAGGTGGGGTTGATTTTCCACTAATTCATGAATTTGAGCAAGGTTTTCTTGCCGGTGTTGCTGCAATAAATCCAGACATTACCGTACAAATTGGATACGCAAGTGTTCCTCCAGACTTTTCAGGATTTAATGATCCTGTAAAAGGTAAGGAAATTGCGCTTGCACAGTACGAAGCCGGAGCCGATATAATTTATCATGCTGCTGGTGGAACTGGTACAGGAATGTTCGAAGCAGCTAAAGAAGTAACTGAATCAACTGGAACAAAAGTATGGGGAATTGGTGTTGACTTTGATCAATACTACACAGTTGGAAACCCACTTCCAGAATTACAGGAATACATCTTAACCTCAATGGTTAAGGCTGCTGATGTATCAATCTACAATGCTGCAAAAGCAACAGTAGAAGGTACCTTTACTGGTGGTCCTAATGTTGATGATTTATCAACTGGAGGAATATATTTGTCTTATTCAGGTGGATATATTGATGATATAAAAGACACACTAGAAGAGTACAAAGCAAAAATTATAAGCGGAGAAATTGTACCTCCGTCTGTAAGACCTTAAAAAAGTCTGAAAATTTTATATTCGTTCCAGAGGAAACTCTGGAACGAATATTTTTAAAATTAATATGAATTTAGCGATTAACACTAAAAATATATCAAAATCCTATCCTGGGGTTTTAGCTAATTCAAATGTGTCGGTCCAAATAGAAAAAAGCTCTATACATGCAATAGTTGGTGAAAATGGAGCTGGTAAATCAACATTAATGAAGATACTTTATGGAATGACAAAGCCTGATCAAGGTGAAATTGAAGTTTTTAATCAATCTGCAAGCATGTCCTCACCAAAGGAGGCTATAAATCTTGGAATTGGTATGGTTCATCAGCATTTTATGTTGGCAAAAAACCTAACCGTTCTCGAAAATATAATTCTAGGAATTGACAAGCCTTCAATTAAAAATTTAGGTCTTAAAAAATACAAAAAATTAATTGAAGAAGTTATGAGCACTTACTCTTTAGATATAGATTTAGATATGTTTGTAGAAGATTTAAGTGTGGGAGAAAAACAAAGAGTTGAGATAATAAAGGTTTTATTTCGAGGCGCAAAAATATTAATACTTGATGAACCGACAGCTGTTTTGGTTCCACAAGAAGTTAATGAGCTATTCAAAAATCTCAATAATTTAAAACAAAATAGTGTAACTATTATTTTTATATCTCACAAACTTGACGAAGTTCTTGAGATTGCTGACGATATAAGCGTTATGAGGGCCGGAGAACTTATTGATTCAGTAAAGAATGAAAATGTAAGTAAAACTGAATTAGCTGAAATGATGATAGGAAAAAGTTTACCAACCCCGCCTCCAAGAAGTACAGAAACAAAACAAAATAAAATAATTGATATAAAAAGTATTACCTCAGAATCTGTTGATGGAAGAAAATTTTTTACAGACGTTTCTTTTAGTGTTTTTGAATCAGAAATACTTGGTATTGCTGGTGTAGAAGGTAACGGACAAAAAGAAGTTGTTGAATCAATAATTGGTATTCAAAATATTGAATCTGGAGAGATCTTCTTTAATGGTGAAAATATCAATAATAAAACTACAAGACAAAGATTGGAATCAGGAATAAGTTTTATTCCTGAAGATAGGCAACTTCAAGCAATGATTATGGACATGAATCTCACAAATAACGTAATTATAGGGAGACAAAATATTGAAAAATATAAATCAAATCTTGCAACAGTTAAAACTAAAAATGCAATTAAAGAATCTGAGAATGTTATCTCTTTGTTTGATGTTAAAACTCCAAATACTAATACACTAGCTACTGCACTTTCAGGAGGTAACCAGCAAAAATTTGTTGTTGGTCGTGAATTAGAAGATAACCCTTCTTTATTAATTGCTTCACAGCCAACTAGAGGAATAGACATTGGAGCTCAGTCTTTAATCTGGGAAAAACTAAGGCAGAGCCGTGACAACGGACTTGCAGTATTGTTAATTTCAGCAGATCTTGAGGAATTAATCGGTTTATCCGATCGAATCATTGTATTTTATCAAGGATCAACAGTAAAAGAGTTAAGTTCAGATGATGTCTCCCCTGAAGATCTAGGTGGTTATATGACTGGATTAAAAAAATGAAGTTTAGTTTAAGAATTGCAAGTTTTTCTGCACCAATAATTGCATTGGCTATTTCGTTTGGACTGAGTTCCCTAATTTTATTATTCATTGGTAAAGACCCAATTGAAACTTTCCAAATTATGTTTGAGTATGGAATCAAAGGTAAATCGATTGTATCAATTATAAATCGTTCAATTCCATTGTACATTTCTGCGATAGCAGTAGCAGTTGGCTTTAAAATGGGACTTTTTAACATTGGAGTTGAAGGACAATATTTAGTTGGCTCAATTGTTGCTGCATTTGTTGGTTCTCAGTTCACCATAATTACACCCTTGCATATATTATTTATTATTCTTATTGCTGTTGCATGTTCGGCAATGTGGGCAGCAATCGCTGGATATTTGAAAGTGAAAAAAGGTATTCATGAAGTTATATCTACAATAATGTTGAACTATATAGGTACTGGATTAATTTCTTATAGTTTAACTAACGTGTTTGATGAAAAAGGATCAGAATACGAGCTACCGAGGACACCTGAATTACCAGAAACAGGTCAAATGCCAGCACTAAATAATTTGTTTAGACTTGAGGACTTGCAAGACTTACACGGATTTTTGTTTGTAGCAATAATTGTTGGAATTTTTTACTATTGGTTAGTTTGGAAAACAACTCTTGGCTTTGATTTAAGAATAACTGGCTCAAATCCTGTCGCTGCAAAGTTTAGCGGAATAAATCCTAACAAATTGATAGTTGTTGCAATGGTCACATCAGGAGGATTTGCAGGGCTTGTTGGACTTGGCCCATTACTTGGATATTTTCATAGATTTACAATTGATTTCCCAACAGGCTTAGGATTTGCAGGTATTGCAGTTGCATTATTAGGACGAAATCATCCATTTGGTATGGGAGTTGGAGCTTTATTGTTTGCATTTTTAGAAAGATCATCACAAATATTGGACTTAAATGATGTTCCGAAAGAAATTGAGAGAATGCTTCAAGCTTTCATATTATTAATTGTTGTTGTTTTTTATGAAGTAATCAGACGATTTATTGTAAAACAGCAAGTCAAAGATGCCTCTAAAAAGGTTGAAACATGACACAAAATATTTTTCGGTCAATATTTAGAAGATATATTGTAATAACACCTATATTGCTTGTACTAATTGTTGCTCAAATGGAGGAATATTCTCAGCTAACTACAAGTGGAACATTTGGTGCAGCAATTCGATTAGCTATACCAATTATGCTTGCAGGACTTGGTGGGCTTTATTCTGAAAAAACAGGAGTAGTAAATATTGGACTTGAAGGCATGATGATTATGGGCACATGGTTTGGAGCATGGGGTGGTTTTACTTTTGGTGCATGGCAAGGCGTTTTCATAGGTATGCTTGGAGGAGCACTCTTTGGATTAATACATGCAATAGCAACAGTCTCTTTCCAAGTTGATCATATTGTTTCAGGTGTGGCGATAAATATTCTTGCTGCTGGTGTAGCAAGATTTCTAAACGTTATCGCATTTGAAGATATCGCTTTTGCAAGCTCTACAGCATCTCCAAGAATCACAGGTGATATTGGCAAATTGACAGTTCCGTATCTTGCTGGAGGACAAATTAATGGAGAAGAAACTTCAAACCTTTTTGGATACATTGAAGAGCTAAACATTTTTCTAGTTTCAGATTTTGCAGGACTTGTTCTGGGTTTTTTATCAAACATATCTCATTTGACGATTTTTGCCTTAGCAATAGTTCCCTTGTCGGTTTTTGTATTATGGAATACACCCATCGGTCTTCAAATGAGAAGTGTTGGTGAATATCCCACCGGGAGTGAATCACTTGGTGTAAACGTTTATCTAATGAAATATATAGGTGTTACGATATCTGGAGCTTTGTCAGGTTTAGCAGGTGCTTATCTTGTGATTGCTGGAACAGGAATATATCTTGAAGGCCAGACAGGTGGTAGAGGTTTTATTGGATTAGCGTCTATGTTGTTTGGAAACTATAAACCTTTTGGTATTTTGATGGGGTCAGGACTTTTTGGATTTGCTGATGCTTTACAACTTAGATCTCCAAAAGCAGTTCATGGATTATTAGTAATAATTGCAATATTTTTATTTGTATTAGCTTTAAAAACACTTTTTGAAAAAAAATATATACCTAGCCTGATTTCTTTAGTGCTCAGTTCAGGATTCTTGATTTGGTTCCTGAATTCTGAAAGTATCCCTAACCAATTTGTTTACTTCACACCTCATATAACTACCCTAATTGTTCTATCTTTTTCAAATCAAAGAATTAAGTTGCCTGAAAAAATTGGGGTTCCTTATAAAAAAGGTGAATTAAATTAACTTTTTCCAAAGAATTTAATTTCTTGCATTGCACATTCTGTAAATGGATTTTGCCCATTTAATTCCTCACCAGGATAAGCACTTAGAACCTCAATTTTTATTGTGTTAGCAGTAGTATTTAGGTCAATCCACTGCTGAAAATTATCATTTTCAAGTTCTTTTTCAACTTCATAATCACTTTGGTCTGTTGTAATTCTTATATCTCTTGCTTTAAAATTTCTGATAAATGATGAACTTTTCTCTGCATTTTGTATAACTATAAATTCAAAATAGATTGCGTCATCAAATGTGAACTCAAGTGTTGCGTCTTTACAACTTAGACTATTATCCTGCCACATTGAATTAGAATCATCGTATAGATTTTCGCATGAAAAATCATCACCTGGAAAAGCGCTTGAAGCTTTACAGGAAATTGGCACTTGGGGTTTCAAATTACCTTGAACGGTAGTGCTAGTTGAAGTAATTGTTGTTTGTTCAATAACAGCTATTTCTTGAATAACTTCGTCTGCTACTCTGCTGTTGTAAAAAAAGCTTGCACCTGCAATGAGAGGAACTAATAATGCTAAAAAGAATACTGCTCTTATTCCAGGAACTTCTTTTCTGTTTGGAAGACTAGTTGCTCCGTAATTACTCAATGGTTTTACCGGAAGCTCCATGAGCCTTTCAATTCTCTGTTTTTTTGTTTCTGATGAATCTTCAACTTTTACTTCATCAACAGGCTCTTCCAATTTTAATCCAAGCCACTCACCACAACTAGAACAAAATTCTAGAGTGTTATCAACTGTTGCTTGACAGCCTTTACAAGTAATTTTTTCCAATATTTTTCCTGTTGATTAATAATAAAATAATACAGTAACATTCGAATAAATAAAATACTCAAATAATAAAACGAGCAAATATGAAAAATAATCAATTGATACCGGGACAACCACTAAGAGAGGGTGTGGACTTAATTGCTGATAAAAAAACTGGAGCATTGATTGTTGTTGGTAATTCAGCAAAATTAGAAAGAATTTCTTCAGGAGGTATCAATCTAACTAATTGTGACTTTACATCAGAAATGTTAGGCGAACTTGCAAAAATGGATGGAGCAATTGTAGTTGATAAAAATGTAAATCAGATTTTAAAAGCAAATGTTCATTTGAATCCATCAGATAGAATAGAAACTTCTCAAACTGGGACCAGGCACAGAACAGCACATAGAGTATCAGTTGAAACAGAGCTAGATGTAATTGCTGTTTCTGACGAATCAGGAATAATAAAAGTATTTTCAAAAGATGAAGTCAATGAATTAGAAGAGTCGTCAATGATTCTTGGAAGAGTTAATGAGTCTCTTCAATCTATTGATAGAACTAGAAGAAGGTTTGATGATGCTGTATTTGAGCTAGGTGAATTAGAAATTGAAAATTCTATAACAAATCAGCAGGTTTTGGAAGTTGTTCAAAGGGGGGAATTACTAGGTAGATTATCTGAACAAGTAAGAAATGAAGCTGAAAACTTGGGTGAGGACTCAGGCTTAGTTATGATTCAGATAGATTCATTAGAGTCAGGTGTTAGACAAACATTAGACCTGGTATTAAAAGATCATTTACCTACTAGAAAATTTAGAAATATTAGTAAAGCTGCTGATGAAATCTCTAACTTAACTTACGAAGAACTAAATTCAATACAAACTTTAGGAAATCTATTGTATATGCAACCCTTAGATCAAGTATCGACTCCAAAAGGATACAGGGTTCTTGCAAGATTTCCAGGCCTCCCAGATAATTTACATGACTCTTTAGTGTCAAAATTTAAATCATTACCTAATTTATTATTGGCATCTACCGATAAGCTATTTGAAGTCGACGGGATTGGTAGGAATAGAGCACAACAACTAAGAGAATATTTTGATACGCTTCTAAAAAACATAGGATTTAGTTACATAAATGGTAACTAAATAGTTTTCAATCTATACTATTGTTTTAATCTATGGCAACAAAAGCTAAAAAACCTAAGGAAAAATATCGACCAAATACATTTGTGGTCCACCCACATCATGGTGCAGCAAAAGTAATTCGTAAAGTTAATAAAAATGTTGAGATTTTTGTTGAGGGTGAGCCAAAATCAAAAAGAATTCAATATTTTGAAATTGAGGTCTTAATGGATGGCTTAACAGTTATGGTTCCTGTTGAAGCTGTAGATGAAGTAATAAGACCAGTAATATCCAAAAGTGCAGTCTCTAGAAAAGTTTTTCCAATATTTAAAGAAAAACCTGAAGAGGCTGGTACAAACTGGAGTAGATGGTATAAAGTTTTAACTGAAAAAATGACATCTGGTGATGTTATACAGGTTGCTGAAGTCGTAAGGGATCTTTCACATGCACAAATAAATAAAGGAATATCACCTGCACTTAAAAGAATGCTTGCAAAAGCAAGAATGACCCTAGCAAGTGAAATAGCATGCGCATTAGAAATAGATGAAGAAGCTGCTGTAGAGAAAATTAATCAATATCTTCCAGAGGAAGAGCCAGACGACGGGTTATAATCTATTTAAAATACTTTTAGAAAATGTTAATTGGTCATGGTTGGGATTTACACCAACATTCAGAAAACAAGACTTTAAAACTTGGTGGTGTCAATTTTGACGAACAGGGATTTGAAGGACATTCTGATGGAGATATTCTTCTACACGCGCTTTGTGATGCATTATTAGGAGCAACTGGAAAAAAAGACTTGGGTCATTATTTTCCATCTAATGAATCTACCCCAAAAGATATTCCAAGTACAGATATTTTGTCAAAGATTTTAAATGTTGTTGAATATGAGAAATTCATATTATCAAATGTGGACATAACAATTATCACTCAAAAATTTAATGTTCAAGATAAAGCATTGAAGATTCAAAATAATTTGTCAAAATTACTTACGGTTCCTGTAGAAAAAATAAATATTAAAGGAAAATCCACAGATGATTATGGAATAATTGGAGACCAAAAAGCTTCATTAGCGATAGTAAGCTTGTTATTAGATAATGCTTAAATTATATAATTCACTTACTAAAAAACAGGAAGAAATAAAGATAGATCAAGATGATGTAAAGATCTATCTTTGTGGACCAACTGTCCAATCATCTCCTCATCTAGGACATGGAAGATCAGCTGTAGTATTTGATTTTTTTATAAGATACCTTAAGTATTTAAATTATTCAGTATTATTTGCAAGAAATATCACAGATATAGATGATAAAATAATCGAAAAATCACAGGAAAAAAATATAAGTTATCGTGAACTTGGAGATAATGTTTGGAAAGAGTTTGTTTTAGCCCATGAAAACCTCAATTGCTTGGTTCCTGATATTGAACCAAGGGCCACAGCTTATATTCCTGAAATTATCAAATATATTGAACAGCTAGTTCAAAATGGGTTTGGTTATGTTACAAGTTCCGGGGTTTATTATGATGTTTCAAAATTTGAGGAATATCTTGAGTTATCGGGGAGAAGCATTGAGGATGTAAGGACTGGTACAAGGGTTGAAACAGAAGATGATAAAAAAAGAGCGGAAGACTTTGCTTTATGGAAGTTCTCTAAAGAAAATGAACCATTTTGGGATTCTCCTTGGGGAAATGGTCGACCAGGATGGCATATAGAATGTTCAACAATGATCAGTGAAACATTAGGTAAAACAATCGACTTTCATTGTGGAGGAATCGATCTAATTTTTCCACATCATGAAAATGAGATTGCTCAATCTAAAGGTGTTGATATTAACGAGAATTTTGCAAACTATTGGCTACACAATGGAATGTTGAACCTTTCGGGAAAAAAAATGTCAAAATCAGACGGAAATGTGAAATTACTTAATGAATACATTGATGAATATGGTGGAGATGTTGTTAGATTCTTTTTTTTGAGAGCCCATTACAGAAGTCCACAAGAATTTAGCGAGCAGTTGCTTATAGAGACAAAAAAAACTTTGAACAATTTAGCTGAATTTACAAAAGATGTTGTTGCAGAACCGAATGATAATGACACAGTTGATGTTTTCATTAAATGTATGAATGATGATATGAATACTCCAAAGCTTCTTGGCGAAATTTTTGAGAAAATAAAAGATACAAGTAATTTAGATAAAGAAAGTACATTAAAAATTAAACAAACAGTGAAATTCATATTTGAAATTCTTGGATTTGAACTAGATACTTCAAAACAAAACATAGTAGAAGAAAAATTATTATCTAAATTTTTTGCCAAATATGATATTCAATTTAATGATATCGAAACTGCAATGAGTGAGTTTTCACTTAAAAGGGAAGACTTTAGATTAAACAAGAAATATGGTGAAGCTGACAAAATGAGGGAAGATTTATTAGAGATTGGAATAGTCATGAATGATGGTGAAAATGTCGGATGGTATTGGAAAAATAGTTGAAGGTTATAATTCTGTAATTTCTGCACTAGAAAATAACAGAGTCTTAGAACTAGTAATTCTAGAAAAGAATATAGATTCAAAAAAAGTTCAAGGCTTAATTAAAATTGCTCAACAAAAAAAAGCAAAAGTCACAAACATCAAAAGCAAAAATGAGTGGAAATTTACTTCAACGGAGTATGTAGCTGCATTGTGTAAACCCAAAAAAATATTTAATGAGTCAGATTTAAAAAAATTTAACACTACAAACTTTATAGTATGTGACCACATTCAAGACACAAATAATCTTGGTGCTATTGCTCGCTCAGCTGCATCATTTGATTTTAATGTGATGTGTGTCCCAGAAAGAAGATCAGCACGATTAAGTGAGAGAACTTTTAAGATTTCTTCTGGTGGATTAGAAAAAATAGATATTTTAGAATATAAATCAATTTTTAGTTTACTAAAGAAATTTCAATCTTTGGATGTTTGGACAATAGGCTTGGACATGTATGGAGTAACCGATATACAAAGTTTAGATCTTGGAAGCCAGAACTTGGCCTTTTTTATTGGCTCAGAGGAAAAAGGGTTGAGTGATGAAATCAAAAACAAACTTGATAATGTTGTAAGAATCCAAATGTCAAAAGATATAGAATCTTTAAATGTCTCAGTTGCTGCTGGAATTGCAATGCAACACATATTTATAAAAAAATAATTTGTTCAACTTTGATATTTGCTAATATTTAACTATTCGCCGGAGTAGCTCAGTGGTAGAGCAGCCGCCTTGTAAGCGGCAGGTCAGGGGTTCAACTCCCCTCTCCGGCTCAAATTGAATTATTATCAACATACAATCAGGTTCACTCTGTATTTTTTGTTACTTGCACAAATCACATTCTATTTTTTAGGCTATCTTCGTCCCTCAATAATTTATGACTATATTGATTATTGGCCTATTACGATATTGCCGATTCTGTTGGTAATAATTTTTAAAAGGGCTTCTTTTTATGAATTGTTAAGAAATATAGTGAATATTTTTTTGATAGTTGTTATTTTGATTTTTTCATTTGGACATTTATTTGATTCGAAATTTTTAACTACTTATAAGTATGATTCATTTTTTCTAAATAACGAATTAAGTTCTGATTTAAACTACTCATTATTAATTGATCTTGATGGAAAAGTAAATCTTAACGGTTTTCAGGGCAGGGGCTACACAGCTGAAATAATTGATGAACCAGGAAATGTTGGTTATCCAGAAGCAATAGAGACCGTTCTTGGAGAACCCAGAGCCATAATATTTAGAGAGATAGAAACCAGTAGATTATTAAAAGTAAAAGGGTGGAATATAAGTTTAGGTAATCAAAACGTTTGGGAACTAGATATTTTTTCACTTGATTCATTCATTAATTTAAATGACATAAAGTTACAACCTTCAAAACTTTCTGGTACTGGTGAAATATATTTAGGTTCCAATCTTGAGATCGAGAAACTTTTATTGAGTGGAAACTATGAAGTAACGGTATCAAAAGACTTATCAATACTTGTAAAAGGTCAGGCAACTGTACCTAATCAGTGGCTCGATGCTAGTGTTGGGAAATTAAATTATCCTGATAAAACCTATACTGTAATAATTGAAATTATTGATGGTTCACAAGTAATATTTAGAAATGGGTAAAACTTCATGATTGAACAATTAGGAAATGGCTTACTTTTAGGTGTAATAATTGCATTAGGGTCAGTAGCTCTCTCCCTTCTTTATGGCGTTACTCGTATTGTAAACTTCGCACATGGAGAAATAATTGCGCTTGGTGCGGTTATGACTTTATTTTTCTCATCATCTCCTGATTCAAGCCTCTTATTTTTCGATAGGTATTCTCCTATAGGGATAAATTTTTTTGGCTCTATAGTTATCAGTATTATTTTATGTGGAATTTTTGGAGCTTCATTAGAAATATTTTTATTTCGTCCGTTGAGAAAAAATAATTTTGGTAATATTGCTGTTCTTGTGGTTACTATTGGTCTTTCAATTTTCTTGAGACATATATATCTTCTTTTTGCATCCGCTAAACCATCATCTTTCATACTAGAACTTCAAAGAAGAGAAGATTATTTTGGAATTCAACTTACACCCAGAAATGTTCAGGTGTTAGTTCTTGGATTTATTGTCATGATATTAGTTGGTCTGTTTTTGACTTATACAAAAACAGGTAAGGCAATGAGAGCGGTTCGTGACTCTTCAGATTTAGCTAGTGTTACTGGAATCAATTCTGATTACATTATTTTAGTGACATGGATTTTCTCAAGCATGCTCGCAGGTTTCACTGGAATTATTCAAGGAGTGATAAATAATGTTAGGTGGAATATGGGATTTTTAATCCTTCTCTTAATTTTTGCTGGCACTGTACTTGGTGGTATTGGAACATCCTTTGGAGCAATGTTTGGAGGTTTTGTAATAGGAGTACTCGTTCAACTAAGTGTTGGTTTAGAGTTTATGGATGGCCATACTGAAGCAAAAAATGCACTAGCTTTAGGTTTAATGATACTTATATTGCTTATCAGGCCTCAGGGTATTTTTGGCACAAAGGATAGGATTTCATGAACAAGTACATCACAGCTTCCCTACTTTTATTGGGCTGTATAGCTTATATATTTTTATCCAACGACACTGGAAGTGCAAGAGTATTTGTAAATTTAATTACATTCGCTGGAGTTTACGGATTAGCTGCAATTGGAATCAACGTTCATTTTGGATGGACTGGTTTGCTAAATTTTGGACATGCAGCATTTATGGGAATAGGAGCATACACAACGGTTTTATTAATTCCTCACTCTCTTGGAAGAGAGGGTGTAATAATAAGTACAGGCCTACCATTACCAATAGCAATAATTTTTGGATTGATTGCTTCGGCTCTATTAGGGTTGCTTCTTGGTTTGCCAACTTTAAGGTTAAGAGGAGATTATCTTGCAATAGTTACTATTGCAGCAGCAGAGATCTTTAGATTATTAGTCCGAGATTTTGAAAACTTAACGGGAGGGGTTTATGGAATAATACAATTTTCAGATTCCCTTCAGGTTTATAGACCAAATTTTGTTGATGTAATTAGTACAAAGTATGATGTTTCGTCTGCACAACTTTGGGTTGCAATATTAACCTGGATATCAATAGTATTAGTCATAATAATTTTATCGAGACTTCAAAAATCACCTTGGGGTAGAGCTTTAAGAGCAGTTAGAGAAGATGAAGATGCTGTCCGCGCTCTCGGAAAAAATGCAGTTTGGTTAAAACTGCAAAGTTTTATGCTTGGGGCTGCAATAGGTGGACTTTCAGGCATATTTTTAGTTTTCAATTATGGAACTGTTCAAGCATCAACATTTGTTCCAGTTCTCACATTTTATATTTGGGCAGCTCTAATTTTAGGAGGAGTAGGAAGCTTAGGTGGTCCAGCATTAGGTGCTATTATATTTTGGGTAATTATTGCAGGAACAGACAGCATTTCAAGGCTATTATTTGAATCTCCTGACGGACAACAATTAGCTGGTGTCAGGTTTGTTATTGTTGGTTTACTAATAATGTTATTTATGATATTTAGACCAAGCGGGATACTTGGAAAAAAAGAGGAACTTTTATTAGATGTCAAATAATATATTATCTGTAAACTCCCTTACTAAAAGCTTTGGTGGTCTAGAAGCTGTAAATGTTGAAAATTTTCAAATAAATTCAAACGAGATAACTAGTTTGATTGGACCAAATGGAGCAGGAAAAACAACCTTTTTTGATTTAATTACAAGATTTCAAGATGCTGACTCAGGGTCTATATTTTTTAAAAACAAAAATGTTTCAAAAACAAACTCTTATATGCTTGCCAGACTAGGAATGGTTAGAACATTCCAATTAACAAGAGTTTTTGATCGCATGACAGTTTATGAAAATATGCAATTTGCTGGAAGTTCAATAAAAAATGAGGGTTTTTTGAATTCTTTGTTTAATAAAACTTCATTAAGAAAAGATGAAGGAAACTTAATTGAAAAAATTGATGACACTTTGAAAATGCTAAATTTATATGAAATGAGAAATGCTTATGCAAGAGAACTTTCAGGTGGTCAAAAAAAATTATTAGAATTAGGAAGGTCTCTAATGAAAGATCCAGAAATACTACTTCTCGATGAACCATTAGCTGGGGTAAATCCAAAATTGGCTGATAATATTCTTGAAATAATTACTAATTTAAACGCTAAAGGTATAAACATATTAATGGTTGAACACAATATAAATGCAGTGATGAAAATATCAGACAGAGTTGTTGTTATGGCTGAAGGTAAAATAATTTCTGATGGGAAACCAGATTTTGTAAGATCTGATAAAAAAGTTATTGAAGCATATTTAGGAAGTTCTGATGAATAACCCAATAATTGAAGTAAACGGCCTAGCTTCAGGATATGTCAAGGGTCTTAACATACTTCAAGGTGTTGATCTCGTATTAAAAGATAAGGAGATTGTTTCAATAATTGGCCCTAATGGAGCAGGTAAATCAACTTTGCTTAAAGCAATCGTTGGACTTATACCTATTTTTGGTGGAAAAATTTATTTTAATGGAGCAGAGCTTAAGGAAATAAAAAGTTATAAATTAGCACAAATGGGAATTGGCTATGTACCACAAGTGCAAAATGTTTTTCCGAGCCTAACAATTGAGGAAAATTTGGAAATGGGAAACTGGGGAGCAAAAGAGAGGCACAAAGATTCTTTTAATGAAATTTATGATATGTTCAATATTTTATTTGATAAAAAAAAAGAAAGAGCAGGCAACTTGTCAGGTGGTCAAAGACAGCTTTTAGCATTAGGAAGAGCATTAATTTCCAAACCTAATGTAATTTTACTTGATGAACCATCAGCAGGTTTGTCACCGAAGGCGATAGATGAGGTTTTTGAATATATAAATTTAATTAACCAAAATGGTGTATCAATACTCCTGGTTGAACAAAATGCAAAAAGAGCTTTGAAGTTTTGTGATAGAGGTTATGTCCTTGATCAGGGTAGAAATGCCTACACAGGGTCTGGTGAAGATTTACTCAATGATGATAAAGTAGTTGAATTATACTTAGGGAAGTTATAAAAAAGGCCCGATTTGCATCGAGCCTTTTTTAAATTTAATAGCTTGAATTAAGATCCAAAGTCTATTGACTTAATAACCTCTTCTTCATCACCACTAGTGATTTGCCATACATCATAAGTGCTAGCTGTAGGATCACCTTGTTCATCAAGATTTATATCTCCTGATGCACCTTTGTAATCGATATCTTTACCTGCAGCTGCGTCTTCTAGACAAGCAACTCCAATACACGGCGTACCAACACCAGATGCCTCAACAAGTCCTGATGCTATATCAGCACCTGTTACTCCATTTGCGGCAGCAGATAATGCCATAATCATAATTGCATCATAAGCTTGAGCTGAATATGGAGCTGGATCTTCACCAAATTCTGCTTGATAAGCAGCTGTAAATGCATCTAATGCATCTCCGGCAGTTGATCCTGGAGCTGTACCCTTGTAACCATCAAGTGCATTACCTAATCCACATTCTGTACTTAGATTTGCACCACGAACACCATCAGTAAAATACCATGGAGTTTCGATAGTTCCTTGTTCAAAAGCAGCTTGTAATACTCCACAACCTGTTGATGGGAATAAGATTCCAACTATAGCATCGGAACTATTCTTACCAACCTGTGTTACTTCAGAAGAGAATTCTGTAGCATTTTGGTCGTGATAAACGATTGTATTAACAACTCCGCCAGCATCTTCAAATGCAGCAGCAGTAGCTTCTGCCAATCCTCTACCATATGAGTCTGCTCTTGAAATTATTGAGAGAGTTTCCACTCCGTCATCAATAAGTACTTGAGCTAAAACTGCACCTTGTAAAAGGTCAGAAGGAGCTGTTCTTGCGTAAAACCCACCATTTTTTACTTTTGTAAATTGTGGTGATGTATTTGAAGGAGAAACCATTACTACACCTGCATCAATAGCAGTTTGCATAATAGCTAAAGAGATACCACTAGCAGCGGCACCCATTACTCCAGCAACACCTTCACTAATTAGCGTAGCTAAACTAGCGGATGCAACATCTGGAGCTGTTCCTGAGTCACCTTGTACCCAGACAACATCTTGTCCATTGATTCCGCCAGCAGCATTGATTTGCTTAACAGCAAGAATTGCACCTGATTCAATACCAGGCCCTAAGAAGCCGAGATCACCTGTTAATGGCATAAGAGTACCAAGAACTAAAGGATCTGAGGCAACAGGAGCAGCTGTAGTTGTCGGAGCTTCGGTAGTTGCTGGAGCTTCAGTTGTTGTAACCTCCGCTTCATCACTACCTCCATCACTACCACCACAGGCAGTTGCAATTAGTGCTAAAATCGCAATCAAAGCTAAAGCTTTGCGATTCTTCATATATATAATTTCCTTTCAGTCACTGAAATTAAAAAATTCCTACATATTTGTAGGAATGTATAACAACAATAGCGTAATTTGTGTACTCTTCAATAGCAGAAGCAAAAAATTTTAAAAAATGGTTGAAAATTTAGAAAATTTGTTAACTTTTCTTAATAGTTTAGATTATTTAGACATATTTATATATATATTTATTGTTTATCTTATTTATTTCGGATGGAAAAAAGGCTCTGTATTAATTATTTATTATTTGATAGCTTTTCTTATATCAATCTATTTAAGTTTTACTTATTCCTTTTCGATTGGTGAATATATAAGTGGCTGGCTAAATTCCAACCAGCAAACTTCACAAATTTTTGCAGGTGTCGCAATATTCATTACAATCTTGACATTGAGTTCGATTTTTCAAAATTTAATTTACAGGGAAGGATCTAAAAAAGATATAGGAAATAAGTTATTGGGTAGCATTACCTCTATTGTTTTGAGCAATTTAGTTCTTACATTTATGTTTACAATTTTATCTCTTCTTTCCTTACCAAAATATGTACAAGAAAACATTGATCAGTCAAATATTGTATCGTTTTATCTTAATTCTGAAGGAGTACCCCAACAAACACTCGAAGTCATTACTGGAACAGATTTATTAAAAGTTACATCAAGAATAAAGGAACTCACAGGCAGCACCTCTATTTCGTTAGATGAATCAGGATGTCTTGAAATCCCTTCTTTTACTCAATCAAAATTAATTTCCAAAACAAGTGAAACTAATGAGTTGTTTGAAATGGTTAATGTCGAAAGAATAAATGTTAATTCTGATCCTTTAGAGTTCTCTCAAACATTATCGAATATTGCAGAAAACTATGCGAAAAAAATGTACACAGAGGGTTTTTGGTGTCACAAAGATCCAAACAATGGATATTTAGTTACTGAAAGACTTTTAGAAGTTGGTTATCCACCTCCAAAATTTATTGGTGAAAATTTAGCAATGGCATCAACAATTTATTCTGGTCATCAAAGCCTAATGAATTCTGAATCACATAGAGCGACAATAACAGATAACGAATTTAAACGAATTGGTATTGGAATAGTGTCTGGTCCGAATGGTTTAATTATTGTTCAAATATTTGCATGACAAATTTAGAAATAACCTCTTTTGCAAAATCTCTCTGTACAGGTTTAAAACAATATTTAAAAAATGAGAACATCAAAATTAATGATGTAGATTTTCAAGAGTTAGAAAATATATTAATTAATGAGTTCAATCTTCCATATTCTGAGCAAACACAAACTCCAACTCAATTATTGAATAATTTTACCAAAACAATTTACAAATTTGAAAAAGTTATTACACCTCAAGATTTAGGTATTGAAGCTCATGAGCAGATTATGATTTGGGGTCTATTAAAAGCTGATAATTTCAATGATTAATACAGTTAGAAAAGATATTTGGATTAATTCATATCCTATTTTTTTGTGGCTAGCCTTAGAACCGATAGTTGGTCTAATTGATTCAAAGATTGCTAGTGTTATAAATTTAGACACGCTTTCTGCAATTGGTATTGGAGAAACAATTTATTTTGTTTTTATTTGGGTTTTTATCTTTCTAGCATATGGAACAACACCACTAGTTTCCTCTCTTAAAACTAAAAATGAAATCAATAAATTAAATTATTTTATAAAGTTTGGAAGAAATGTTTCGATATTGCTAGGTTTAGGATCATTTTTAATTTTGTACGTAAGCAGTGGTTATTTAATTTCGACTTTTCAACCTACTCCAAATATACAGCTACTTTCTTCTGATTATCTAGTCTTTAGATGTATCGGACTACCATTTTATTTGGTAAATATGCACTCCACTGCTGTATTGAGGGGATTAAAGCATGCAAAAATTACTTTTTATAGCGCATTAATAGTATCAATCTCAAATATATTTTTTAGCTTATTTTTTGGACTATTTCTAGGTTTTGGTGCTGGTGGGATCGGGTTTGCTAGTTCTCTTTCCTTTTTTTGTGCTTCTATTTATTCAACAATTATTCTAAATAGACAATTAAGCGATATTCCTTACACAGAAGAGCAAATAGACAAACCTAGTTTACGAAAAAAATTTTTTAGCGTCGGAACATATATTTTGATTAGATCATTATTTCTTACCTTGTTCATGGCATATTTAAGAAATAGAGCTTCTCTTATGTCTATGCAGGAAATAGCCTTGCAACACATCTTGCTTCAGTTATGGTCAGTAGGCTATATTTTTGTTGATGCAATTGCGATTGCTTCTCAAACACTAATTTCTGAACTTGTTTCAAAAAAAGAAAAATATCAAAAATCTGGATTACAAAAAGAGCTTGTGTTGGTAACCACAGCTATATCTTTCATCCTTGCATTAATAACTGTTTTATTTTTAGATAATTTTGTTGAAATGTTTGGGGATGACAAATTTGATCTATATATCGATTTACAATTAACAGTTCTCGTTGCTCTAAGTCTATTTATAGGTTGTTACGCATTTCTTTGGGATGGAGTACTTCTAGGACTTGATAGGGCTAAAGAATTTTCTTTTCTTACTGTGGCTTCTTCAGTTTCTGGATTTCTAGTTTGCACTTATCTACTAAGAACACAGAATACGATACCAACACTTTGGATTGGTTTAAATGTTAGTTTGCTATTTAGATCTTTACTTGGATATATATATCAGAAATAAATTATTTGACAGCTTTAAGAACGGGTCTTTCTAAGTAGTAACTTAGTATTTGTAATTCTTGTGAGAGGTCGACAGATCTAATTTGAACATCTGGAATATTCTTTAATAATACTGGAGCGAAATTTAATATTGACTTTACTCCACAGTCGACTAACTGATCTGCAATTTCTTGAGCAACTTTTCCAGGTGTTGCAATAATGCCAATTGCAACATTGTACTTTTCACAAACACTTTCAATATCAGATGTGGGTTTAACTACGAGGCCAGCTATTTGTTTATTGATTTTTTTTGTATCGTCATCAAATAATCCCACAACACCAAATCCTCGTTCTTGAAATCCTCCGTAATGTGCAAGTGCTGATCCAAGGTTACCAACTCCAACTATTACAGCGCTCCATCCTTCGACCAGACCAAGTTCTAATTGAATCTGATTTCTCAATGTTGAAATATCATATCCTACGCCTCTAGTTCCTAGTGTGCCTAAATATGATAAGTCTCTACGAACTTGAGCATCATTTACTTTTGCAATTTCTGCTAATTTTTTAGATGAAATTCCAATATTTTGATCATCAATTTGTTCTAAGCATTGAAGATACAGAGGTAATCTCTTTACTGTTGCTGGTGGTATATTGCTATTTTCTTTCACTAATGCACAATCTAATAACAATATAAAAATAAGGTAAATTACTTTAAAAATATTTTATTTTTACTTAAATTTATGATTTATTAATAAATAAGGTATTTTTAGGTCATAAATCATGAAAAATAATGAAATATTCGATGTTTTAATTGTAGGGGCAGGTCCCTCTGGATCTAATACTGCAATTTCTTACAAAAATTTAAATCCTGATTTAAAGGTTGGAATTATTGACAAAGCTATTTTTCCAAGAGATAAGTCTTGTGGTGATGCAATTGGTCCTGGGGTAATTAATGCTTTAAAAAGATTTAACAATGAACATATACTTGACGGTGAACCTGAGGTTATTTCAACATCTTTATATGGTCCCGATAATATAGGAATCCAAAATTATATTCCAAAAGTTAAAAACAAAGATGATTCTGTTGTTTATGTTATCCCAAGATATGAACTCGATAATAGAATTTTTGAAATTGCAAAAAATCTCGATGTACATTCATATGAAGGTGTTAGGTATTTAAATTATGAACAAACTGAAAATGAAGACATTTTAAAAGTAGAAATCGAAAATATTGATAAAGAAAAAAAGTTTTTATTCACAAAATTGTTGGTAGGTGCAGATGGTGCAAATTCAAGAGTTAGAAAAAGTTTAGATTTAAAACAAAATAGTGACATACACAAAGCAATTGCTATAAGAGCCTATATTGACAGTCCAAATTATTTAGAAATATTTAAAGAAAGAACACTTATGTTTGAAATCAATGTTTCAGCATTAAAAGGTTATGCTTGGGCTTTCCCTAGTAAGGGTAATTTAATAAATATTGGTATTGGTATGCCATTAAATTTATTTAAAAAAGACAAAATGGATATTAATGAAATGCTAGATAGCTTTATAGGAACATTGGAATCCAAAGGAGTAATTGTTGATAACTTAAGGATGGAAAAAAGTTATATGCTTCCATTTGCATCCTCTAGACCAAAACTTGCACATGATAAAGTAGCTCTTGTCGGAGATGCTGGTTCAATGATCAACCCCATGAGTGGAGAAGGTATTTTTTACGGCATGGAAGCAGGATATTTACTTGCAAAAGAAACATCGGTTTCATTGAATGAAAACAAAGAAAATAAGTTAAATATTAACTTAAAAAAATATGAGAAAGCTTTAAACAAAAGATTTGGTATGCATTTTCTTAGCTGTTCAATTGCTCGACTAGTTTTACAAAGTCCTTTCATGACAAAAAGATTACTAAAAATTGCATCGGTAGATAAAAACACCATAAATTTTGTTGTTGAGCTGTTATTTGATGAAGCAAGATTGACGGTTAAAGAGACTTTTTCATTAGCTTTTAAATTCATTTTACCCTTTAAAACATTAAGGTTTTTTACTAAATCTCCCACCTTTTCCTTATAGCAAAAAGCAAAATCGGTACTAAAATAGGAGAGTACATTGTGAAATATTTCACAAATAGGGAGGGAATGTGATTGATTGGTTACCAATATTAGTTATGTTATTTATTGGTATTGGGTTTGCGATTGCCTCACTTGGAGTAAGTTATCTTTTATCACCAAAAAATCCAACACCTGAAAAATTAACTCCCTATGAATCAGGTATTTTTCCTGAAGAAGAACCCTCTCAACGATTTCCAGTTAAATTTTATATGGTTGCAATGTTATATATAGTTTTTGATATTGAAATAATATTTCTTCTGGCGTGGGCAACACGATTTGATAAGTTGGGTTGGTATGGAATAGTAGTCATTTTCATATTTACATTTTTTGTACTTGAGACTCTATATTATGTTTGGAAAAGAAATGTTCTTGACTGGAATGTACCCAGAAGGCAGAGATATCACGAACCAGCCACAAATTATGAGGGAGTTAATGAATAATGTTCTCACCTGACAATATATTTACAACAACTATCGACAAAGCTGTTCGTTGGTCAAGAACACAATCTATGTGGCCGGTAACTTTTGGTCTTGCGTGCTGTGCTATTGAAATGATGGCTGCTGGTTCAGCCAAGTATGACCTAGCCAGATATGGAATGGAGGTTTTTAGAGCTTCACCAAGACAGGCTGATTTGATGATAGTTGCAGGAAGAGTATCTCAAAAAATGGCGCCTGTTCTTAGACAGGTATATGATCAAATGGCTGAGCCTAAGTGGGTGATTGCAATGGGTGCTTGTTCTTCTACTGGGGGTATGTTTAACAATTATGCATTAGTTCAAGGTGTTGATCATATAGTTCCAGTTGATATCTATGTTCCAGGATGCCCACCTGGACCACAGTCATTGATGCATGGAATATTAACACTTCATCAGAAAATTATGGATAGAGAAATTAATAGATAATGGTAGAGAATTTAGACATAAAAGTAGATGATTATTTTCAAAAAGTTGAAGAATTAAAAAATAATGGTTTTGAAATGATGGTGGATTTAACAGCTGTTGACTGGTTTAGAAAAAAAGAACCTAGATTTGAACTAGTTGTTAATTTTTTATCTGTTTCAAAAAACAAAAGAGTTTGCATCAAGGTTAAATTGACTGACGAGTTGTCAATACCTTCAATTACAAGTTTATATCCAAGTGCAAATTTTTATGAAAGAGAAGTGTTTGATATGTTTGGAATTAATTTTGAAAACCACCCAGACTTAACAAGAATTCTTATGCCTGATGATTGGGTTGGGCACCCCTTAAGAAAAGATTATGGAACTGGAAGAATACCAGTTCAGTTTAAAAATGCACCAAAGGTTGATTAATTGTGGAAGAAAATAACGAAATTTTAAAAGATGTAGACTTTTGGGCTACCAACTCCGAAGAAGGTGGGTGGAACATTTCATCAACTGATGAAGGTTCCCAAAAAATGTTAGAAGATGAAGACGAAACTACAACTAAAATCCAGATGGGATCTGAAGTTATTGATGATTATTTTATTCAAGATGATATTTCTGATGATGAAAGAATGATATTAAATATGGGACCTCAACATCCATCAACACACGGTGTCTTAAGATTGCAAGTTGAACTTGAGGGAGAAGTAGTTAGAAGAGTTCAGCCGGTAATTGGATATCTTCATACTGGAATGGAAAAAACAGGTGAAGAACTTAATTACTTTCAAGGACCTACCAACACCACTCGAATGGATTATCTCTCACCTTTTTTCAATGAACTTGTCTTTTCACTAGCAACTGAAAGCCTACTAGAACTTGAAGTTCCAGACAGAGCTTCAACCATAAGAATATTGATGACAGAACTAAATCGAATTTCATCACATCTTGTTGCATTAGCAACTGGTGGAATGGATATTGGGGCATTATCAATGATGATTTTTGGATTTAGAGAAAGAGAATTAATTCTAGATTTTTTTGAGAAGACCACAGGTTTAAGAATGAATCATAACTATATAAGACCTGGCGGTGTAGCAGCTGACTTACCAGATAATTGGCAAAAAGATGTAGAAGAAATTTTAAAGATTATACCTGAAAAGCTAAAAGACTATGATGAAATGCTTTTGGATAATCCAATTTGGCAAGGAAGATTAAAAAATGTTGGGATTTTGACTACTGAAGAATGTTTGGCATATGGTGTTACTGGACCAAGTCTCAGAGCCAGCGGGTATGCTTGGGACTTAAGAAAAATGCAACCATATTCAGGTATAGATAAGTATGAGTTTGACATTCCTGTTTTCGAAGAAGGAGATGTTTTTGCAAGGTGGAGAATCAAAGTCTTAGAAATTTTTGAAAGTTTAAAGATTGTTCAGCAAGCTATGGAAAATATGCCAAAAGGCCCATATAAAATTCAAGATAAAAAAATTACTCCTCCACCAAGAAAAAGATTAGATGAGTCTATGGAAGCCTTGATTCATCATTTCAAAATATATACTGAAGGTTTTAAAGTTCCAGAAGGACAAGTGTACACCACAGTTGAGTCACCTCGAGGAGAGTTGGGTTGCTTTATAGTATCGGACGGTTCATCAAAACCCTACAGAATGCACGTTAGAGGGCCTTCCTTTTGCAATCTTCAGGCTTTACCAGTAGTAATGTCCGATAGCCCAATTGCTGATGCAGTCGCTGCAATAGCATCTTTAGATCCAGTCTTAGGAGATGTAGACAGATGAGTTGGGAGAAAGAATTGATTGATAAAGCTAATGAAATAATTGAACTCTATCCTGAAAAAAGATCTGCTCTCGGGCCACTTTTATATTTAGCACAAGAAAAGGATGGTTATATATCTAATGATTCAATTATACAAATAAGCAATCTTGTGGGCATTACCGAAGTACAAGTAAAGTCAGTTGCATCTTTTTATTCAATGTATAAAGAAGAGCAAACTGGAAAGTATTTATTAAGTGTATGTAAATCAATTTCCTGCGAAATAAATGATTCAAGAAGCGTGATAGATTCTGTCAAAAATTTTACAGGGTTAGAAAATTACGAAACTGATAATGATAAAGTTTTTACTTTTGAGGAAGTTGAATGTATTGGAGCCTGTGGAGGAGCCCCAGCTGTACAAGTTAATTATGAAACAGTTGAAGGATTGACACCAGAAAAGTCACTCCAAATGTGTGAATGGCTTAAAGAAGAACGACCAGAATTAGTTGTAGCCGATGAACTTCAAGAAAAATTTGGAGGCGTAAAATCATTTGACTGGGCAATTAAAGATAATACAGGTTCATCTTATTCTGTTCCAGGATTTCAAAATATAGGAACTGCAAAGGAAAAAAACTTATGAAAGAAACTTTATTACTGACAAAGCATATGCGTGAATATCCTGAAGATAGTCATCTTATCGAAACTTATGAGAAAAATAATGGCTACAGAGCACTAAAAAAAGTTTTAAAAGAAGATAATCCTGAAGATGTTATCAATGAAATAAAAAATTCAAATATTAGAGGTCGTGGAGGAGCAGGATTTCCAACAGGAGTAAAATGGGGTTTTTTAGCAGAAAATGAAGACAGATATCTTGTAATTAATGGAGACGAATCTGAACCCGGTACATTTAAAGACAGAATTTTACTTGAAAGAGATCCACACCAATTAATTGAAGGTGTAATAATCACTTGTTTTGCGTCAAACATTAAAAAAGCTTTTATCTACATAAGAGGTGAATATGCAAAACCTGCAAGAAGAGTACAGGATGCAGTCAAGCAAGCTTATGAAAAGGGATATTTGGGAAATAATATTTTAGGAACGAATTTCTCTTTAGATGTTGTTGTACATCTTGGAGCTGGTGCATATATATGTGGTGAGGAAACAGCTCTATTGAATTCTTTAGAGGGTAAGAGAGGTGAGCCAAGATTGAAGCCACCTTATTTCCCAGCTGTAATGGGTTTATATAACAAACCAACACTTGTAAATAATGTTGAAACAATATCTTCAGTCCCTTGGATAGTACAAAACTCCGGAAAAGAGTATTCAAAACTTGGTGTTGAAGGCTCAACTGGAACAAGAATATTTAGTTTATCAGGTCATGTAAATAATCCAGGAAATTTTGAAATAGAGATGGGAAAAAGCTTTGGAGAATTTATCGATACATTCGGAAACGGAATCAAAAATAATAAAAGTGTAAAAGCCTATATTCCTGGGGGAGCTTCAGCACCATGGTTCACTGGAGATCAGTTAGATATAAAAATGACAATTGATGATGTAGCAAACGCCGGTTCAATGCTGGGTTCGGGTGCAGTAGTTGTAATGGATGAAGATACAAATTTAGTTTATGCAGCAAAAAGTATCGTAAGTTTTTTTGCTCATGAATCATGTGGTCAGTGTACTCCGTGTAGAGAAGGGACAACATGGCTAGAAATGATTTTAGAAAGAATTGCTAGTGGTAGAGGCAGGCTTTCTGACATTAGTTTGTTGATTGATATTTGTGACAACATTTCACCTGGGCTAGATTGGCCACCAAAAATGACAACAATATGTCCACTTGGTCCATCAGCTGTATCTCCAATAACTTCGTTACTAAATAATTTTTCAGATGAAATAACAAATATGATTCCTACAAAAATTCCAATCACACAATGACAGATCAAATAAAAATAAATGTCAATGGTTCTGAAATAAGTTCAAAACCTGACCAACTAATTATTGAGGCTTGTGAAGACTCAGGTATTCATATACCAAGGTTTTGCTGGCATAAACGCATGGATCCTGTTGGAATGTGTCGTATGTGCTTAGTGGAGATAGAAACTCCAAGAGGTAAAGCCCTTGTCCCATCATGTACAACCAAAGTCTCGGAAGATCTAGTAGTTGAAACTGAATCTGAAGTTGTAAAAAAAGCTCAAGAAGGAGTTCTAGAGTTTTTACTAATAAACCATCCCTTAGACTGTCCAGTTTGTGATAAAGCGGGAGAATGTCCATTACAAGACCAAACAATGGCATATGGACCGGGAGAATCAAGATTTGTTGAAGATAAAAGACATTTTGAGAAACCTATTCCAATTTCTGAAATAATTTTGCTTGACAGAGAGAGGTGTATTTTATGTGCTCGTTGCACTAGATTCTCTGATGAAATATCAGGAGATCCTCTAATTGAATTTATTCAAAGAGGAAATAAGACACAAGTAAATACTTTTCCTGATGAGCCATTTAGATCGTATTTCTCAGGTAACACAGTACAAATTTGTCCAGTGGGTGCTCTTACATCAACATCCTATAGATTTAAAGCACGTCCATGGGACTTAAAAAAAGTATCGTCAACTTCAAATTGTTCTTCGGTTGGTTGTTCAATTGAATTAAATGTATCACAAAATAAGATGCTTAGGATTTTAGGTGAGGACAATGAGTTTACAAACCAAGGATGGCTATCAGACAAAGGTAGGTATAACTTTGAATATTTACACTCAGAAAAAAGAATTGAAGAACCTTTAATTGTTAAAAATTCAAGCAAAAAACCAAACATAAATGAAGCTATGGATCTAATAAGTAATGAAATATTGAAAGGTGGCGACCCAAACATAAGCTTTATTGTTGGTCACAACAGTACCAACGAAGAGTATTTTGCATTGAATAATTTTGCTGAAAACCTTAAAAAAGTTGAAAATACATTTGGCAACATTGATATTTATTTAAGTGATGATTATTTATATAGTGGTTTTTTTAATGGGGATCATTCACTTGCAGAGATTAAAGATTTAGATTCAGCTGACACAATAGTCTTATGGGCTCAAGACATTAAAGACAACCTGCCAACCTTGTATTTAAGAATTAAGCAAGCAGTAAGAAATGGAAAGAAATTATTAATATTTGGCCACACAAATACCGCTATTAAAGATATTGCAGAAGAATATTTTGGTGGAGATATAGTAACAAATAATTTTGAATTTAATGTAAACATATCTGATATACCAAATTTCTCTAGACATATAGATGGTAAAGAGGTCATAGCAATCGTGGGTAAAGCTTCTCCATTACAAAATACAAATCCAATTTCAGAATTGATTCAATATTTAGAAGCAAATTCAAATTTAAAAATTCTCAATTGTTTTTCAAAAGGTAATACATTTGGTGCATTACAAAATTTAAATCTTGTTAAAGGTCTAAATGAGTTTGTAAATGAATTTGATATAAGTAAAAGAAATATTGTATTTACTATTGGTGCTAATCCAGTAAATAACTCTATTTATAGTCTAAAAATAAAAGATTCCCTTGTTAATGCTGATTTTGTTGTATCTATGGATTTATTTAAAAATGAAACAACTGAATTATCGGATATTATTCTTCCAACAACTTCACTTGGGGAAAAGGAAGGAACATTTACAAACCTTGAAATGAGAACCCTTATGCAGAATAAAATTTTACCTCCCCCTGGATCCTCATTGAATGAATGGGAATATTTACTGACATTATCAAAAAAAATTAATTTAGAACAAGTATATGATTCTGAAACTCAATTGAATGCTTTATTGTGTAAAGATTATTTAGATGAAGACAATATTCCATCCTTTGATAACCTAAATAAACCATCTAATCTAAATGGAGTTCTTAACTCAAAGACAATCAACATTAATATCGAAAATGTTGATTCGACAAATCTTGAGATATTATTTGTTCACAGACTTTATGGGGACTCCTCAACACAAATAAATTCTCCTTCAATATCTATGTTGAGCTCGGAAAGATTTATTGAAATGAATTCGGCTACCTACTTTGGTTCTTATATGCTTTATTCTGACGTTGTAACCCTGATACAGGGTGAAATCTCTGTTCAGGTGAATGTAAATATTAACGATAACCTTCCAGACAATCTTTTAGTTGTACCAATAAATAGGAGAGGTTTTCAAAATATAAATCCGGAGAAAAAAGTTGAGCTCGAGGTAGCTAAAAGTAGGGAGCAATTAAATGTCAGCTGAGATAATTCTTGCACTAATTAAACCACTTTTAGTTCTGGGTCTTTTGCTTACAAATACAATTATTCTTATTTGGCTTGAAAGAAAAGTTGTAGCAGGAATGCAATCAAGAGTGGGCCCTGATAGAGCTGGTCCTTTTGGAATTTTACAAACTCTAGCCGACGCCATAAAGCTTCTGTTAAAGGAACAAATTTTACCAATGAAAGCTGATAAAGCCATGTATTTATTAGCTCCAATTATTGCACTGGTTCCATCTTTTTTAATTTTTATGATTATTCCTTTAGGTCCAGGTTTTGAATTGACCCTTGGTGGTGAAACTAAATTTATAGACATGGTTGGTGCCGATATAAATGTAGGTGTTTTATTCTTTCTAGCGATAAGCTCATTGGCAGTATATAGCGTTGTTTTAGCTGGATGGTCTTCTGGATCAAAGTATCCCTTACTTGGAGGGGTAAGAGCATCTGCTCAAATGATATCTTACGAAGCTGCAATGGGACTTTCTCTTGTACCTGTAATTTTGTATTCAGGATCAATGTCAATGACAAAGATCGTTGAAAGTCAAGCTGGAAATTTATCAAGCACAATTCCAATAGTTGATTCAATTGTAAGCTTCATACCAAACTGGAATATTTTTCCACAATTTTTAGCATTTGGAATTTTCTTTGTAGCCTCAATTGCAGAAGTAAATAGAGCTCCATTTGATCTTGTGGAAGCAGAACAAGAATTGGTTGGAGGTTTTCATACTGAGTATTCAGGATTTAGATTTGCAATGTTTTTTTTAGCTGAATATATAAATATGTTTAATATGTGTGCAATCACAGCTACGTTCTTCTTAGGTGGCTGGTTGGGTCCAACTTTTGAGGGAGTTTTACCCCAATTTTTATCTGCACTTATGCCAACCATATGGTTAGGTTTAAAAACTTTTGGATTATTATTTGTTTATTTTTGGATCAGGGCAACATTGCCTAGATTAAGATATGACCAACTAATGGAGTTAGGATGGAAAAGACTTATTCCTATCTCACTCATATGGCTAATGCTTTCTGCAATTGTTCTTGGCATTAGAGATTTTGGATTACCTTGGAGTTAATAGGATAATGAGCGCAGGATATGATTTAATAAAAGGTTTAAAGGTAACCTTTAAAGAATTATTTAAAAAATCTGTAACTGATAAATACCCAAAAGAGTTTAGAAAAAAACCACAAAGATTCCATGGAAGACATGTGCTTAATAAATATGAAGATGGAATGGAAAAATGTATTGGTTGTGAGTTATGTGCTGGCGTATGTCCTGCACAATGCATATACGTAAGAGGAGAGGATAACCCCGAAGAACAACCAATTAGTCCAGGTGAGAGATATGGGTTCATTTATGAAATTAATATGCTTAGATGTATTTATTGTGCATTATGTGTTGAAGCATGTCCAACAGAAGCTATCACAATGACTTCGTTGTTTGAAATGAGTGTTGGATCTCGTGATGAAGCAGTATTTGATAAAGATGTTTTACTAGTCGGTGATGATGGCGTGCCCAACACTCACGAAAAACAGACATTATTAACTAATTTTAATGAATTAAAAACTTCAGATGGGTGGATGAGAGCAACCTCATCAAATGGTAATCCCAATTATCAAAATACAGTAAGCTGGACAGGGTCATTGGGAGTTGGAAAAAGAGATCCGGAAAAAGGTCAATTTTTAGAGGAAGAATAGATTGATAGAATTACTACTTTTTGCGATACCTGCATCATTGTTAATTTTAGGAGCATTAATTGTAGTATTTGCAAAAAACCCAGTCCATAATGCAATGGGATTGGTATTGACATTAACTTCACTCGCAATCTTATACATAACTCTTAATGCAACTTTCGTAGCGATGGTCCAAATGTTAGTTTATGCTGGTGCTGTCATGACGTTGTTTCTTTTCGTAATCATGATGATTGGTGTTGATAAACCCGAACAAACTAAAGAACAAATTAAAGGACAAAAATTATTAATTTCTGGCACGTTAATTTTATTAGTTTCAGTAGTCGTCTTTATTGGCTTACAAAATGGATTGAATTGGAATTTATTATTTCCACAATCAGAAATTTCACTTGAGGGAACACCTGCAATACTCGCCTCAGCATTATTCACTTCTTGGGTATTTCCCTTTGAAATAATATCTATTTTATTAATTGTCGCTACAACTGCAGCTATAGCGTTAGCCTACGAATTTAAACAAAGTAGTGACAATGATTGAAGTAACATCTGATTGGTATCTAACACTTTCAGCAATCCTTTTTTCTATAGGTTTTTTAGGAATGATGGTAAGAAAAAATGCATTGATAATGTTTATGTGTATTGAGCTCATGCTAAATGCTGTTAATTTAACTTTTATTACAGCGTCGAAGCATCTTGGATCTGTCGATGGACAAATCGCAGTTTTTTTTGTTCTTGTTGTTGCTGCTGCAGAGGTAGTGGTGGGTCTCGCAATTATTGTTTCTATATTTAAAAAGCAAGAATCTGCGTCAGTTGATATGTTAAGTTCCTCTAAGGGGTAGTTTTGGGTATTTTAATCTTAGGCGTAATTCTCATTCCTTTTCTTACGTCATTATTTTTAAAAGTTATTGGTAAATTTTTAAATGAATTACTTACAAATTTTATTACTTTAAATGCTGCGATGCTCTCGGTAGCAACATCTTTTTTTTTGTTTGGTTATATTTTTTTTGATAAATTCAAACCATTAAAGTTTGAATTATTTCAATGGTTTCCTAATCCAGAAATAAATTTTGAATTTTATTTAGATGGGCTTTCAGGAGTTATGATGGTTTTGATTTGTGGTCTTAGTCTTGTGATACAGCTGTTCTCAACTTCTTATATGAGTAAAGATGAAAATTACACAAAATATTTTGAATATTTTAATTTTTTTGTTTTTTCAATGTTACTTCTTGTCCTGTCGGGAAATTTCTTAGTTATGTTTTTTGGTTGGGAGCTTGTAGGACTAAGTTCCTATCTCTTAATTTCATTTTGGTCTGAGAAGAAATCAGCTGCTAGAGCTGGTAATAAAGCATTTATTTTGAATAGAATCGGGGATTTTGGTTTCCTTATAGGTCTAATGATGATACTCAACGAATTTCAAACTTTTAACTTTTTAAGAATTTTTGAATCATCATTGGAAACTATACCTGAAAATCTTGATGTGATAATTGTATTTTTACTTTTAGGAGCTTTTGGAAAATCTGCTCAATTCCCTTTATTTAGCTGGTTACCAGACGCAATGGAAGGACCAACACCTGCAAGTGCATTAATTCATGCGGCGACAATGGTTACAGCTGGAGTATTTATGCTTGTAAGAATTTCCCCAATTTTACAATTTTCAGAACTTAGTAGCTTGATAATAATCAGTATGGGTCTCTTAACTGCTTTAATTGCAGCTTTTGCTGCAATAAATCAAAAAGATATAAAAAAAGTTTTAGCATACTCAACTATTTCACAGCTTGGATTCATGTTTATAGCTATTGGATCTGGAGCATACGTCGCAGCAATATTTCATCTTGTTACCCACGCATTTTTTAAAGCACTTTTGTTTCTAGGAGCAGGGGCAGTAATTCATGAAATGCATCATGAGCAAAATATATACAAAATGGGGGGATTAAGAAAGAAAATGCCAGTCACAGCTGCAATGATGGGAATAGGGACACTAGCTATATCCGGAATTCCTCCTTTGGCAGGATTTTGGTCAAAAGATGAAATACTTGCATCAGTGTTTTCTAGAGGTGGCATTTACTATGGATTTTGGGCTTTATCCCTATTAGCTGCATTTATGACAGCCTTTTATATGGGAAGACATTGGTTATTAATATTTGTGAAAGAACCAACTAGTGATATTGAAAATATACATGAAGCTCCAAAAAATATGACAAGACCATTAATTTTGCTTGGAATATTTTCTATATTTATAGGGTTTATTAATACACCTTTTTTTCATGGATTAGAAAAAGTTTTAGATGAGACACTTAAAAGTGTAGAAGTAACTCATCTTCCCGAAGGTATCACTTTGGCAATATTGGCTGTGTTGTCAATTGGTGCTGGTTTTTCTGGTCTTGGGCTTGCCTACTTAATTTATATATTTGATATTTTTTCTTATTTTAAAATTAAGCTCCCATTTTTAAGTGAGATTAAACTTTTATCAAAAGAAGTTCTTTTCTTAAACAAAGTTGGTAATGCAATATTTGTCAGGGGCTTAAAAACTCTATCAAGGAAAGTAGCCGTTACAGTTGATAACATGACTATCGATGGAATTGTAAACGGAGTCGCAAAGTCATTTTTAAGGTCTTCCCAGCAGATTTCTTTAGCTCAAACAGGATTAGTTAGAAACTATGTTGTTTACTTCGGTCTTTTTATGTTGGTACTCATAGTTATATATCTATTTTCACCAGGAGTATTAATTTGATAAGTTTAGCTTATAGTTTTATTCTCCTTCCTATTGTTAATTCAATCTTTATTTTTTTGGTTCCAAAAAGAAGAGGAGAGCTGTTTAGACCGTTAAGCATTTTTCTTAGTTTAATTCCACTAGGCCTCTGTCTTTATATGTTTATTAATCAAGACCTAAAGACAAGCTTTGTTGTAGTAGATTCAATATCTTGGATCACTGCCTACGGAATAGATTTAATAATTGGATTTTCTGGAATGTCTTTTCTATTAATTTCATTGAATTGTTTGTTAGTACTTTTATCAATTCTTTCTGTAAACCAAGACCATGGTTCGAGCAAAGGATTTCTTGGATCAATTATGTTACTTCAGGGTTCAGTAAATGGGGTATTTTTAGCAGGTGATTTAATCTCCTTATTTATATTTTTTGAGGCATTGTTGATACCTATGTATTTTCTAATGGGTATATGGGGTGGTGAAAATAAAAGGTATGCAACAATTAAATTTATCTTATATACGGTTTTTGGCTCTATTTTTATATTGGCCGGAACAATATACACGGGTGTTTTAAGTTTCCAATCGTCTGGAGCATTCGCACTTGACTTTGATTCAATTGCTAATATTTCTATGACCTCAAATCAATCTAAAGTATTATTTTTATTATTCACTTTTGGGTTTTTAATAAAAGTTCCTCTTTTTCCACTTCATACATGGCTACCGGATGCACACGTTGAGGCACCAACTGCTGGAAGTATCCTACTCGCCGGTGTACTTTTAAAAGTCGGAGCCTATGGAATATTAAGGGTGTCAATTCCTTTCTTCACTGAGGGTTTTTTGGAATATCAATTTTTGATTGCTTTCTTATCTGTATTTGGAATAATCTATGGAGCGATTGTTGCAATTGTTCAGATTGATATTAAAAAATTAATTGCCTATTCATCAATTAGTCATATGGGCTTTGTCATGCTAGGAATATCAGCAGGTAGATATTTAAGTCTTGAGGGAGCAGTTATACAAATGATAAATCATGGTATTACATCAGGCGCATTATTTATGCTCGTAGGATTTCTATATGATCGAAGGCATACAAGAAGAATTTCAGATTTTGGTGGTCTTAAAAAATCAATGCCACTTTATGCTGGAATATTTTTGTTTACTTCATTTGCCTCAATTGGACTTCCTGGACTAAATGGTTTTGTTGGAGAATTTATGATCTTAATGGGAAGCTTTCCAAGTTTTAAGATTCTTTCCTCAATTGCCGCTTTTGGAGTGGTACTTGCAGCCATTTATATGTTGTGGGCATATCAAAGAATATTTAACGGACAATTAAATAATGACGAAAATGCAGTTTTGACTGATCTTAATTCTAAAGAACTAGTTGCTGTCGGGCCACTTCTCATATTAATGCTATTTATAGGGGTTTATCCAAGTTTTGTTGAGAGCTATATAGTAAATGATGTATCAATTATCTATGATGCAATCAATAGTTTATCTGGAGGCTTAGAATGAAAGCTATTGCTGATGCAATTGGATTTAATTTAGTTGTTATTTCTCCGACAATTGCTCTTGTACTTACAGCATTAATCTTATTATTTTTTACTATAACTATTGAATCAAATGAAAAAGTTAAACAAGTAATAACTTTTTCTGGTGTAGTTTCAACATTATTTTGTGTTTTTCTAAAATTTGGTCTATTTCTTCAAAACGGTGTTAGTTCTTATTTTTCTAAAAAAATTCTATTAGACGAATTTTCTCTTTTTGGTAATGTTCTGATTGGACTCATTTTACTTTTTAACATATTACCAATTTGGGATTCATCGTCTCAGCTGAGAGAGAAAACAACAGAAGCAATTATTCTAACACTAATGAGCACCTCAGGATTTATGCTTATGGTAGATTCAGAGAACTTAATAATGCTTTTTATTGGTCTTGAGATTGGATCAATTAGTCTTTATGCACTTGCAGGTTTGAATCGAGTAGATAAATTAAGCAACGAAGCATCTTTAAAATACTTTTTATTAGGATCTCTTGCATCTTGCATATTTATTTATGGCGTTTCTTTAGTGTATGTCTCATTTTCTGTACTTAGTGTATATGACTTTGCCACCGGAGTTGGATTTGTTGGAGCAGATTCGGTGCCATTGACAACTAAATTAGGTGTAATTCTTACCTTTATTGGGCTATTATTCAAAATTGCCGCAGCCCCTTTTCAGTCATGGGCACCAGATGTTTATCAAGGATCACCAACTGGATATGTTGGTTATATGGCCTCAGTAGCTAAAGCCTCGGCATTTATTGTAATTGCTAGATTGTGTCAAGTTTCATTAAGATTTATGCCAAATGAATTTGATTCGTTTTTTCTATTTGTTGTAATACTTTCTGTAGTAATTGGATCTATTTTTGCTTCTGTACAAGACGATTTAAAAAGACTCTTAGCTTATAGTGGAGTGGTCCAGTCTGGTTTTATTCTTTCAGGGATAGTATCTGGAATCAATGGAACGAGTGCTTCAATGTTTTATCTTTTTGCTTATATCATCCAGTTAATTGGAATTTTTGTAATCTTTTCAATTATCAATGGAAAAATGTCATCTAATTTCAACATTCAAGACATTCAGGGATTAATAATTAACAATAAATTCCTCGCAGTTACATTTTGTACTTTTATGCTTGGTTTGGCTGGTATTCCACTTACGAGCGGATTTGTCTCAAAATTTATTTTATTAACTAACTTATGGGCCTATCAAAAATATCTCTTAGTTTCAATTCTTCTTCTGTCAACGGTTGCTGGATTTTATTTCTATTTGAAACCAATTTGGATTGCAACAATTGAAAAAACAGAGACACCAGTTGAGAATTTCAAAATAAAAAGATCAGAATATTTATTAATTAGTTCTTTAGCAACAATGACAATATTTTTTGGCCTTGTTCCTAGCTCTTTGATTAATATTTCAAGATGGGTAGTACAGAGTTACCTATGAACCTAATTTTTACAAATAGTCCACCAGTTTTTCATCATCAAGGCGGATGGGATGAGATGCTTATGTTTTTAATTCCAGCTCTTTTACTTACATGGCTAAGAAAAAAACAAAATTCCGATAATGTCGAAAATGACTAATACCTATATAATAAAATTATGATTGAAATTAAAAACCTAACAATGAAATACAAAAATGGTAAAGGTGTTTCAGACATCAGTATTTCTGTTGATAATGGTGAAGTAAAAGGCTTACTTGGTCCTAACGGTGCAGGAAAATCAACAACGATGAGAAGTTTAATGGGCTTTTTGAAACCCTCAGAAGGCTCACTTTCAGTAGAGGATATTAACACAATCGAAAATCCTGTTAAAGCAAAAAAAATAATTGGATATTTACCTGGAGATCCACAACTTCCACAAAATCTTAGTCCTAAATCATTGTTTAAACTTGGTGCTGACATGAGAGGTCAAACTACTGAATATGCAATGGAATTAGCAGAGAAGTTCGAACTTGAAGTAGATCAATCTTTAAAAGAATTATCTAAAGGAAACAGACAAAAAGTTGCCATAATCCTAGCTGTTCAGCATAAACCGAAGGCTTTAATTTTGGATGAGCCAACTTCTGGTTTAGACCCTTTTCACCAAAGGTCATTTTTTGAAATAATTGAAGAATTTTCTGATAATGGCGCTTCCATACTTTTGTCATCTCATATAATCTCTGAAGTTGAAAAAGTTGCTAAGTCAATGGCTGTTTTGAGAGATGGAGCCAAAGTTTATGATGAAACTTATGAAACATTTTTAAATAAGGCACAAGAAGATGGAAAAGATTTAGAAGATGCTTTCTTTTCGTTTTATGACAGAAAGGAATCAAATGCTTAATTATCTTAAATATATGATCACTGTACCAAGAAAATTCATCTTAAATTGGGCAATATCAGGAGGAGTTTATCTATTGATACTTCCATTGGCTTTTGCAAATTCAAGCGTAGAGAGCCTCCTTATAGATACACAAAGAGAAGCATTTAGAGGCATGTCTGAGAATGATACAGTTATGAATTTGCTCGGAATACAAGATTGGGATAATGTTTTTACGCTAGAGGGAATGGTAACAACTTATTTCCTAGTTCCATTCGTACCGCTTTTAATTGGTACAGCTACGATCATACTTTTAAATAAACTAGGTTCAAAAGCTGAAGAAGATGGAACGTTTGAATTTGTTGCAGCATTACCAATGACAAGATCAACTGTTTATTTGTCACAAGCCATTCTTACAGTCCTCTTTGGTTTATTTGTTACTTTTGCATGGACAAACATTATGTTTATTCCAATAGCAACCATGGAACTTAGCCAGACACTTGATTATGGACCTCTAATGAAAGCAACGCTACAAGCTGCATTAGCTGGTGTTAGTTTTGGAGCATTAGGATTTGCTCTTGGAACTTTCACAGGAAGGTCCTCAATGGCATGGGCTTTTGGAGGTGGCTTAATGGCATTTGAATATTTAACAAACTCATTAGCTGGGACAAATGATTTCTTTCAATGGTTCGATGATAATCTCTCATCGTTTGGAGCATACGGAAATCCTTATCAAGATGGTTTAGTTGGTGAAGATATATTTCTTGTAGTTGGAAAAACTTTAATATTTTTGGCAATTGGATTTATTGGTTTTAGAAATAGGTCGTTAAATCTTCGATAAATTTTTACATACTAAACTTTCAATAGCTTAAAATAAAAATATGCCGATTTATTCAAGAACAATTACTGTAAAAGGAGATATTGAGTCTGCTTTCAATTTTGTTGCTGATTTTAGAAATCTTGATCAATGGGATACAGCTAGTACAGCTCAGCTAATTACTAATGAGCCAATTAGAGAAGGATCAATATTCAAAGCAAAAACATCTTTTTTTAATGATAGAGAAATGATTATCGATTACGAGGTAATTGAATGGGGCGCACCATTGAGAGCCTCATTAAAAGCAGATACTAAAAACTTTACGCTAATCGATACAATATTTTTATCAGCAAACTCAAGAGGTACTGAACTTACTTATACTGTGAACGTTAAATATAAAGGGATTTTTATAATAGTTGGATTATTTTTTGGTCCTATATGGACAAAATTAATGAATACACAAATCAAAAACCTTGAGGCAGTTCTTGGTCCGGCCTAAATTAGTTTTTTTAATAGTATTTCTTCTTACAATAAGCTGCCAATCAAGCGAGAATATGTATATGAGTGGAGAAATTAATGAATTTCCTTCAATTGAAGGAAACAATTTAAATAAAGAAAAAAAAGTTGTTCCAGACGATTTTGTGGATAAAGATCTAATAATCATTGTTGCCTTTCAACAATGGCATCAAGGCCTAGTTGATGAATCAATTAATTTTCTTGAAAATAATGAAATGGATTTAACTCACAATATTATTGAAGTTCCAACAATTAGAAAAACAAATAAGTTAAACGAAATATATTTAGATGGTGTAATGAGAGCTGGTATTAGAGACGATAGAATTAGAAATCGCACTATAACTGCTTATTTAAATAAAGAAGAATTTAAGGAAGATCTTGATATACCAAATGAAGAAACAATTTATTGGTTTTTAATAAAAGAGGGAACCAGCAATATTTTGATCCAAGGTGAAGGGATTATCACTGAGAAAGAATTAGAACTAATTCAATCTTATTAGATATTAATTGTTGCCAAATAAATAACTACTAAAGCACTTAATAACATTACCCCATTCAACATACCTCTTAATGCAGAACTTAATTTTGAAGCAAAGCTATGTAGCCCTATAACAATTCCTGCAAAAATAAGAACTAATAGTTCAGTTCCCCACGTTGACATATCATTGTCAATGATTAGAAAAATTCCTACACCACTTAATAAAGATAAAGAATAAGAGCTCCAAGAAAGAGTGCTAAATGTTTTTCTTAAGGTATTAGTTGTATTTTTTGTTGGATCAATTTTGTATAATTTTGGCGCAAACATTGCCCACATTACCATTGACCCCAACCATATTGAGAGTCCAAGCATGTGAGAAAATTTTAAAATATTTTCCATATTTATATCTTACAAAAGGATAAAGATAAAAATAAAAAGGTAATATAAAAATATGGCAAAACTTTATTTTTATTACGCAGCAATGAATGCTGGAAAAAGTACAAACCTTCTTCAATCGGCTCATAACTACGAAGAAAGAAATATGAAAACATTAATTTTTACACCTAAATTAGATGATCGATTTGGAGAAGGCAAAGTTACATCAAGAATTGGTTTAGAAAGAGATGTAGAGAGATTCGAGGGAGAAGACGATTTATATGTCTGGACAGCACATGAACATCAGAGAGAAAAAGTTTCATGCATTTTAGTTGATGAAGCCCAGTTTTTAACACCTAAACAAGTATTACAGTTGTCTCTTGTAGTTGATAAATTGAAAATACCCGTTCTTTGCTATGGTTTAAGAACTGACTTTAGGGGAGAGCCATTTCCCGGTAGTATCTATCTTCTTGGGTGGGCCGATGAGTTAATCGAACTCAAAACTATATGTAAATCAGGAAAGAAAGCAACTTTTAACGCTCGTCTTGATGAAAATGGAAATAGAGTAACTGAAGGTGATCAAATTTCTATTGGTTTGAATTATGAGGCACAGGCAAGAGATGTTTTTGAACTAGATAAAGTTTCACCAATAGATTATCAAATTCCAGAAGCTAATTAGTTTAATTTTGTTCTAGTGGGGGTTCAGGTCTCGTTGCCAACCATACACAAAGAGCAATTCCAAAAGATCCAAATATTAAGTCCCCAACTAATGAAAATACTAAAAATATAGTTAAGACAAAAGTAGGAATTATCATCAAAATAGCAAGTTTTTTAGCTCTTCTTGACAATCCTCTATAAGTCTTCCAATTTAATATCATTGGTCCAAAAAGTCTGTGATTTTCAAGCCAAGCAGTAAATCTATCAGAACATTTTGAAAATGCCCATGCTGCAATAAGAATAAATACAGTTGTTGGAAGGCCAGGTATTAAAATCCCTACATATCCTAGAGATAAAGACAAAATTCCTAAAGTGAAAAAGAAAGGTTTGTGAATTTTCAAGAATACTTTTGGAAAGAACCTATAGGTAATAATTAATGCAAAAATACCAGCACCTATATAGAGAAATAGATTTCTTGGTAATTGTTGTAAAAAAACTTCCATACTTAATTATTGAACATATTTAAATTAATCATAAATTGGTAGAGCTTACAAAGACTCTTTTTGCTAGAAATTTGTCTATTCCAAAATATTTTTTGTCGTCAGTACTTATCGTTATTGAATAATCTCCAGAATCTGCAACCTTTATTTTTTTCCCTGGTGTCATATCGTGGTTTTGTAAAAAAGAGATTGTTTCATTATCTCTTTTTAATTCCTCTGTAATCTTTTCAATAAAGTAATTGTTATCTGCTTTAGCATCTAAGATTGGATACATTTTTTTTTCCTTGTAATTTGAGTAAGGAATTGGATTCCCAAAGGGACCTGTAGTTGGATTTCCCAAGATTTCTAGCATTGCTTTTTCAGTAAGAGGACTAAGCACATTTTCCCATTTGGATGCTTCTTTATAAACATCAGCCCAAGGAAGATTTAAAACCTCTGATAAGAATCTTTCAGTAATTCGATGTCGTCTAATAACAATCTTTGCAAGACAATCTCCACTTTCAGTAAGCTTTAAATTTTCTCCAAAATCTACCAAACCACTATTTTGCATTCTTCCAATGACTTGAGAAACATTTGCACGACTAGTTTGCAGCCAGTCAGCAACCCTAGTCTTTTTTAAATCTATACCAACTTCTTGTAAATGATAGATTGCTTCAGCATGAGAAAAAAATGAAACTGGGAAGTTTTCAATTAGCTCTTGACCTTCTCGTTCATGAGATAGTATGTTCTGAGGTTTACCCATATAAATATGTTAACAGGTGTTAACATATTAGCTATTTAATAATATTTCAAAAAATTGGACAACCGACTACAGCAGTTAATGCTACAAATGCAATCCAAAGCAGAGGTTCAAATTTTGTTATAATTTTTGGATTATTGTTAATTTCTTTTATGTTATTATCCATTTCTTTTATTTTAACATTGCTGTAAAATAAAAATATGGCATGTCCTTTTGCATATTTATTAGTTGCCTTTATGTGGGTTGTGCGTAACGGTGGAAAAATATTCCCTCGTGCATTAATTAAGCAGTTCACAAAAGCTTAAGTCTTAAATTTCTTACGTCTTATATTTTAAAGTTAAATTCTTAAAAGTTTTTAAATCTGATCTATAGAAAAAAATATTAAAAATTTTTTTGTCATTACAGTTTATATTTTTAACTTTACTTAACGAATTTTGTTAACTACTATTAACAACATATTTAAGAAGGATAAAAATGAAAAAACAATCTGTTGTATTATTTTCTTTACTTGTGTTGGTATTTATAGGGTGTGCTGGTCAAGATGGAGAACAAGGCCCACCTGGCGAAGCAGGTCCACCGGGCGAAGTATCTCAAGAGAATATTGACTCTGCTGTAGAAGCAGCTCTAGCAGAACCAGAGGCAGAAGTTGGTGGAACGCTTGTGGTATACAGTGGTAGAAAAGAAAGTTTAGTTTCTGATTTAATCGCAGAATTTGAATCTAAATTTGGTGTTGATGTTGAAGTTAGATATGCAAAGAGTGCTGCCCTTGCCGGAACATTAGAACTTGAAGGAGCAATTAGCCCAGCTGACGTATTCTTTTCACAAGACCCGGTAAGCCTTGGTGTTGTTGCAAAAGCAGGCCTATTTGATAAATTACCAGCTGACATATTAGACAATGTTCCAACTTGGGCTATTGATAAAAATAGTTTTTGGGTTGGTACATCAGGAAGATCAAGATCATTAGTAATTGATACTAGAGATGTAAGTGATGCAGAGATGCCAAGTGATATTTATGGTCTTGCAGATGAAAAGTTTAGAAATAGATTAGGACTAGCGCCAACAAACTCATCATTCATTGCAATGATTGCTTGCATGATTGAATCTGATGGTGAAGAAAAAGTTCTAGATTGGCTAACCGCTATTAATGGACTTGGATATACAGAATATCCAAAGAACTCTCCACAAGTTGCTGCAGCAGATGCTGGTGAATTAGACATTGGAATGATTAATCACTATTACACATTGAGGGTAGTTGCTGAAAACGGAGATAGTCCTGTTAAAAATGTTTACTTAGATGGTGGTTGTGGTGCAATGGTTATGCCAGCGGGTGCAGGTATTTTGGCTACATGTCAAAACAAACCTGCTGCTTTAGCATTTATTGAGTTTTTACACTCAACAAGTGCCCAAGAGCATTTTACTAATTCTGTTTATGAGTTCCCTCTCGCTGCAGGTGTAACACCAAACGTTTTACTCCCAGATATTGACAGTTTAAATTCTCCATCAAATTTGAACTGGTCAGCGCTATCACTTTGGCAGGAAAAAGCTGTCGAGCTGATTGCGCAAGCAGGTTTCTAGTCAGTCATTAATTAACTAGTAAGCTCGAAACAAAAATGAATTCTGGCCAAGGGTTTCTTTGGCCAGAATTTTTCTTTTAATAAGTCAAAATCAAAGATATTCTTAGTATTGTGAAGATCCCAAAAAGTCTAATTTCGATAAATTCGTTTATTTTAATTACTTTTCTAATGCCTGTAATTTATATGCTTTGGCGATTTATTAATTTTTCAAGATCACTGTCAAGTTTCTTTCAATCATGGGATGTTTTTGGATTAATATTTAATACAATTGCAGTATTTATTGCAGTTGTAATTTCAAGTCTTATTGTTGGTTTATTGATATCGATTGTGACAATTAGGTTTGAGTTTGCAGGGTCAAAAATTTTATTTACCCTATGTGCTCTACCGTTAGTAATTCCATCATATATAGGAGCATTAACTTATATTTCTGCATTCTCTCCAAAAGGTTTGTTTGTACAACTTTTTAATAGTTTCGGATTAGAAGAAATCGCAGGTCTAGATGGATTTTTAGGTAGTTGGCTAGTTCTAACTTTATTCACATATCCATATGTTCAACTAATTTGTAGTAGCGCACTGAGAAATCTTGACTCAACAGTTGAAGATGCTGCTAGATCACTAGGAGTGAGTCAGCTCAAAGTCTATACAAATGTTGTAATACCGAGGTTAAAGAAACCGATAATATATTCAGGTCTGTTAGTAGGCCTTTATGTCATATCTGATTTTGGTGCTGTTTCTTTGATGAGATATTCAACTGTAACAAAAGCAATATATGCATATTACGAATTTAGTATTCTAGGTGATCCTGTTATTTTTTACTCAAGTCTTCTTATTGTGTTGGCCTTGATTATCAGTTTTGTTCAAAGAGGTTCAGCAACCTCTAGATCTGCGAAAGTATCGGGAACACCAAAAGTTCCAAAAAAAATAAAATTAGAGCGTGGTGGAAAAATTCTTACATATGGCTTTCTTGGCTTTGTGATCATGCTTGGACTGATTATTCCAATATCTGTATTAAGTTTTTGGTTATTACGTGGAATCTATTACGGAAATGATGTCAGCTCATCGTTGCCCGGAATATTTGGTTCATTTTCTGCGGCGATAGTAACTTCCATATTTGCCATCATTATTTCAATGCCAATTGTGATTTTGATTTCTCAATATAAATCAAAATTTGGGGACATTATTGAAAAATTAATGTTATCACTTTATGGGTTGCCACATATTGCTGTTGGAGTTTCAATACTGTTTATTTCTGTAAAAATATTTCCAAGTATATATCAAAGTTTTTTTGCACTGGTTGTTTCCTATTTAATTGTATTTATTCCACAAGCGATAGGAGGTGGCCAGGCCTCAATGGAACAAGTAAAATCGTCATATATTGAGGCAAGTCTTGGCCTGGGTTTGTCTAAGATTGAAACTTTTCAAAAGATTACATTTCCATTAATTTATAGAGGATTATTTGCTGGTGGAGCACTGGTATTTCTTTCAACTATGAAAGAACTTCCACAAACACTTTTATTAAGACCAACAGAATTTAGTACGATGGCTGTTGATGTATGGTCTTTTGCTTCAGAAGCACTCTTTACACAAGCTGCATTTTCTGCCTTTATATTGTTGGCAATAAGCGCAATCCCTACTTATATATTAAGTACAAGGAATTTAACAGTTTAAATATGGTATTCGATAATTTAATTATAAGAGCAAGGTCACTTTCAAAATCTTATGGTAGTGAAGATGTTTTGACGGACTTCAATATTGACATTTGGTACGGTTCAATATTTGGAATTTTAGGTGTCTCTGGTTCTGGTAAAACAACAGCATTAAGGCTTCTAGCTGGTTTTGAAAACCCAGATCAAGGAACAATCGAAATGCATAACAAAGTCATATTTGATGAGAAAACAAATGTACCACCTGAAAAAAGAAAAATTGGTATGGTATTTCAAGATTATGCACTATTCCCTCATTTAACAGTTGAAAAAAATATTGCTTTTGGTTTAAGTAAAGAAGAAATTAAAAACGGAAGACTCGATGAGGTAATAAGTATGACAAACTTAAGTTCGTACAAAAAAAAATTTCCACAAGATATTTCAGGAGGTCAACAACAAAGAGTAGCGCTTGCAAGAGCATTGGCTCCAAAGCCAGAAGTGGTTTTGCTAGACGAACCTTTTACAAGTTTAGATGCACAGATGGCAAGAGACTTAAGAGAAGAAGTAGTTTCATTATTACGAGCCACAAAAACAACTGGAATCATCGTTACTCATGATCAGGAAGAAGCACTATCAGTTTGTGATATTGTCAGTGTTCTTGAAAATGGTAAAGTGATCCAAAGTGCTACTCCTCAGGAAATATATCTCAATCCAATAAGCCAAACTGTTGCAAACTCTGTTGGAGACCCAAATATCATAAAAGGAATATCAACAAACGGAAGAGTTAAAACATCATTAGGAACATTCAATTCTGCTTATGATGGAGAATTAGATGTTTCGATAAGACCTGAATGTATTGAAGTCAACCTAGATTCCAACGGGGATTATGTCGTTAAAGAATGTATTTTTTATGGGCATGATCAAGTAATTTCATTTGAAAATAAAAACGGTGAGATATTTAGAGCAAGATCTCTGCCATCTATGATTTTTGAACCAGGTGACATAGTTTGTATAGATGTGACTGAAGTCACTACCTTTCCTTCAAAGAACTGAATTAATTTTTGCTATTCTTCCAGCAATAGTTTGCAAGTCACTTTCGATCTCTGCCAGTCTTACTTGAGCTCTTTTATTGGAATCTTCAGATATAAACTCTCTTGAAGAAGATAAAGACTTTGAAATATCGTTAATTTCGTGAAGAATTTTTTGAATTTCTTGATAAATTTCTTGTTTATTCATTTTTGGTAGATGTTTGTAAATTCCATATTAATATATGAGTGTCAAAGGGGGGAAATTTGATATCTGAAAAAATCCGAAAATTAAGGCGTTTTAATATCATTATGGGCTTTATGCACCTCGTCCAAGGATCAGCATTATTTTGGTTAGGAACTGTAGTAAATTCCGATTTTGTAGTCCCAATAACTCTTACACAATTGGTCGGAGAGGGCAGTCCAAATGATCCATCATCATTTGCTTTAGTACCAAAACTAGAAATATGGAGAGAAGTAACAAACTTTGGACCTGCTGTTGCAACATTCTTGTTAGCATCTGCAGTTGCACATTTTTTGATATCGGGTCCATTTTACGAAAAATACCAAGAAGACCTTGGAAAAGGAATCAATAAAGTTCGTTGGATTGAATACTCTATAAGTGCTTCTGTCATGATAGTTTTAATTGCCTTACTAGTTGGAATTTATGATATCTGGGCATTACTTGGTATATTTTTTATGAATGCTGCAATGTGTTGGTTTGGGTGGATGATGGAAGTCAACAATCAATATACTGAAAAAGCAGACTGGACAAGTTACATTATGGGTTGTCTTGTAGGTGTTGCACCATGGATTTTCATATTTATTAATTTAATTGGGGATGGTGTTGCAACAGATTCAAACCCACAAGGTGTACCTCAGTTTGTTGTCTGGATTTTTGTAAGTATATTTTTATTCTTTAACACTTTTTCAATAAACATGGTTCTCCAATACAAAGGTGTAGGCAAATGGAAAGATTATCTTTACGGTGAGAGGGCATATATATGGCTTAGCTTATTAGCAAAGACAGCTCTTGCCTGGCAAGTCTTCTTTGGGACTTACCAACCAAACTAATTACTTTATTTTTCTAAATAGAAAAATCATCATAATTAAGACAAACACCATACCTATATAAGACAAGACCATATTTAATTTATTATTTCAATCAAAGGTATAGAGACCTCTGTCTTAGAAATTCCTCCGTGATAGCCTTTTAAGTTTGCACTTAGATGATTTGGAAAAATTATGTTTCCATTATCAAGAAGAAAAATTTGCTCTGGATAAAAATTCTTTATTTCTTCATTAGTAGGTGTACCTAATAAAGAGATTATTTCTTCTTTTTCTAAAAAATACCCTGGAACGTTCTTGAATACTTTTTCAATTTTTTCAACCTCACCATTTATATACACTGCTCTTTGATCGCCATAAATTTTTACAGATTCATCATATTTAAGTCTGTATTTGTTTTGGTCTTCAATATTTACAACTCCATGGTCAGCAGTTATACATGTATATCTATTTGAATCTATCTTTAGCATTCTTGATAAAAAATCCGAAAAGATGTTAACTTCATTTTGCCATTCGTCACTATTCGTTCCATATATATGTGCTGCAACATCAATCACTGGATAATATATGTAATTAAAGTGATTATCTAATATTTCGGGTAAAGATAAAATATTTTCAAGCTCACGTAAATTTTCATAGCCTATTTGATTCGCACCCATATATATGTGATCAGATAGAGGGCTACCAATCAAATTTTTAGGTTGAATAACATTGAAATTAATTTTATTTTGACTCAATATATTCCAAATAGTTTTTTGGGAAGAGAAGAAATCATTATTTTTTAGGTAAGTTTCAGAACCTTTCCAATTTAAGGTATTGATTAATTTATTTTCCTGTTTAGCAAAATGAAAATATCCAATCAAACCATTATCTATTGGTTTAGAAGCAAAATTAATTGAACTTAAGGCAACACTTGTAGAACTAGGAAACGTAGAGACAATCTCATCGGTTTGATTATTGGTAAATAAATTATCTAAATTTTCGATATTTTTGCTACCTAAGCCATCAACTAAAATGAAATTTATTTTTTTGATTGATTTATCGTACTTCTTTAGAACTAATTTTGGATTAACACTAAATATCTTTTCTGAACAAATGTTATTGATTAATACCTGAACAAGATCAGTTAAATTTGGAGAATCTAGAAAAAAATTATTTTTATCCATAAAAAAATTTTACAAAAGAATTCCTCTGAAGTTTGAAATAAAACTAAACTTTTTAAAAGCATACTAAGGTTATTATATGATTTCTTATTTTCAGGATTACGTTACTGTTGGGGCAATGATAGGTCTCGGACTTGTCTTGTTTCTAGTTTTTATATCTGTATCTGCATTACTTAGTCCCAAAAAACCAACTCCAGAAAAAGTTAAAACATACGAGTGTGGAGTAGATCCAGTAGGTGGGGGATGGAGCCAAACTTATGTTAGATACTATATATTTGGTTTATTATTTGTAATTTTTGACGTTGAGGCAGTATTTATTTTTCCTTGGGCACTGAATCTAGAAAATCTTGGATACTTTGGCTTGGTTGAAATGTTTATCTTTATTTTTATTCTCTTACTTGGTTTGATATATGCCATTAGAAAGGATGTCCTCAAATGGGAGTAATTGAAAAGTTTGGAATCCCCAAGCCTATTTCTAAAATATTGAATTGGGCAAGAGCATATGATATGTGGTATTTTCAATTTGGTTTGGCATGCTGTGCCATTGAAGTTATGGCAGCAAGTGGGCCGAGACACGATTTTATGAGATTAGGTATAATTCCACTTCCTGCATCGCCAAGGCAAGCTGACCTAATGGTAGTTGCAGGTACCGTGACCGACAAAATGGCCCCAGCAGTTAAAAGATTATATGATCAAATGCCGGAACCAAAGTATGTAATTTCAATGGGTTCATGTTCAAACAGTGGGGGACCGTATTGGGATTCTTACTCTGTCACAAAAGGAGTAGATCAATTAATTCCAGTAGACGTTTATGTTCCCGGATGCCCACCAAGACCGGAAGCTTTGCAAGAGGGAATAGTTTTATTACAGAAAAAAATAAAAGGTGAAGATATGAAAGAAAAGTGGAGAGAGAAAGACATTGAACCAGTCTGATCAAAACGAATTCGTAAATTCAATTCAAAGTAAATTTCAAAATTCATCAGTTGAATTTGATACATTAAAAATTGAAGTAGATTCTCATTCTTGGATTGATACGCATAAAACATTGAAAGCAGAATTTAACTTAAAATTTTTTAATTGGCTATCTGCTGTTGACTGGGATAACGATGTAAAAATTGGTGACGCACCAAAAGAACCAGTAACCCCAAGTTTTGAAATAATAAGTTGTTTATCAAAAACAAATTCTGATGACTTAGTCATATCATCTACAAAGATTTCAAAAGAGGATCCGCAGATTGATTCATTAGTTGAAGTTTTTGGTGGAGCGAACTGGCATGAAAGAGAAGCTTATGAAATGTTTGGTATTAATTTCTTGAACCATCCAAATTTAAAGAAACTCTATCTTCCTGATGCTTATGAAGGAAATCCTCTACTCAAATCATTTGAGTTGATAAGTAGGGAAGTTAAACCTTGGCCAGGTGATGTTGATGTAGAAGGTATGCCAGAAGATAACATCGTAGTCTCAGAAGAGGGCAGCTAATGGCTCAAACAATGGATCCAAACAATATGCCAATTTTATCTGAAGCATCAGTTTCTGTTGAAATAGAAACAGAAGATATGACTTTAAATATTGGTCCTCAACATCCATCGACTCACGGTGTTTTGAGGTTAGTAGCTAAAATTAATGGCGAAAAAATATCCAGTGTTGAACCTGTACTTGGATATATGCATAGAGGATATGAGAAGCTTGCAGAGGTCAGAACTTATCCTCAAGTAACAACATTAGTAAATAGAATTGACTGGGTTTCAGGTTTTGCGAATGAGATTCCATTTATCGCTGGTGCAGAAAAATTAATGGAAATAGAAGTACCTGAAAGAGCACAATACATCAGACTGATTTTGACTGAAATGGCAAGAATAAGTTCACACTTTGTTTTTAATGGTGCCTTCCCGCTTGAGATTGGTGCGCTTACACCTATATTTTTAGCTATGGAAGATCGAGAAAGGGTTCTTGATTTGCTTGAATCAGTTACCGGTGGAAGGTTTCATCCAAACTTTAATCGAATCGGTGGAGTAAAACCTGCCGCAGGTGCTGGGCCAACAACAAAAAAAGACATACAGGATTTACCAGCAGGTTTTTATCACGATACCAAAGTTGCAATGCAAAAAGTTCTTGAAGCTGTTGATAGATTTGAAGATTTAATAGGTGGAAATGAAGTATTTCAAATTAGAACAAAGAATGTTGGTGTATTACCAAAAGAAGTAGCCGAAGAGTATGGAGTATCTGGTCCAATATTGAGAGCATCAGGTGTTGAGTTTGATTTGAGAAAACAATCAAATTACTTACCATATGACAAATTTGATTTTGAAATTCCAATAGGTGAAAATGGTGATTGTTTTGACAGATGGTCTGTAAGAACATCCGAAATGAGAGAATCTGCAAAAATTATTTTACAAGCAATTGATGATATGCCTTCTGGACCAATCCAAGCAAAGGTACCAAAAGTTATAAAAGTTCCTAAAGGACAAACATATGTAAGAGCAGAAAATCCAAAGGGTGAAATGGGATATTACATTATTTCTGAAGGTGGTTTAGGACCATATAGATTAAAAATAAGAACAGCTTCATTTAGTAACATTTCAATTTTACCAATCATGCTTGAGGGGGCCTTGCTTCCTGATTTGATAGCAATAATGGGTAGCTTAGATTTTGTTCTTGGAGATGTAGACAGATGAGTTTTAGTACCGAGTTACTTATCAAAGTTTTAGTTGTTTTAGCTACAGCTCCAGTTATGGCTTTGGGACTTACATTGCTAGAGGTTAAAGGTTCTGCCTGGATGCAAAGGAGACCAGGTCCTCTTCATGTTGGTTTAAGAGGATTTATATTTCCACTAGCAACAGCTGCAAAATATTTACAAAAGGAAACAATCATCCCAAATGATGTTGATGAGCCTGTATTTAAATGGGCGCCAGCTTGGGTTATAGCTGCGGTAGTAGGTCTATTCACAATTATTCCATTAAGTCCCACATTAATTGTTCGTGATCTGGAACTGGGTGTTTTCTTTTTACTTGCAATCAGCTCGATCTCCACAATCGGAGTCCTTACCGCTGGGTGGTCCTCTGCAAACAAATTTTCCCTAATGGGTGGCTTGAGAGCAGCAGGACAACTTATTGCATATGAATTGCCACTAATTTTATCTGTAGTCGGTGTCGTTATACAAGCTGAAACAATGTCAACAGTTGGAATAGTTGAAAAACAGATTGAATTTGGGTTTCCTTTTGTAATAGCAGGACAGGGTATTGCTTTTATTATTTTTATGATTGCTGCAACTGCTGAAATGATGAGAACACCTTTTGATATGCCAATTGGAGAATCAGAATTAACTATGGGCTTTTTTACAGAATATTCTGGGATTAGATTTCTTATTTTTTATATTTCTGAATACATAAATTTATTTGTAATGTGTGCGATTGCCTCAACGCTTTTTTTAGGGGGTTATCATGTTCCACTTTTACCGACAGAATGGGTTAATTTTTATGGTCCATTGGTTCTAATTGGAAAGACATTTTTACTAGCATTTATCCTCATTGCTATCAGATGGTCTTTTCCACGATTCAGGGAGGATCAACTTCAGACTCTTGCTTGGAAAGTCCTTATACCTCTATCTCTATTGAATATAATGGCTACAGCAATCATGAAAGTTGTTTTTTAATGCAAAAATTCAAACCAAGGATTCCTGGATTTTTAACTGGACTAAAAATTGTTATTGGCAATATGTTTAAAACCCTTCTTCCTTTTTTTGAAAATCCTAATGTTAATTATCCTTTTGAAAAAGAAATACTCGCACCCAGAACTAGAGGTGTCATTGCTTTAGATTCTGAAGCATGTACAAGTTGCATGTTGTGTGCAAGATCTTGTCCTGACTGGTGTATTTACATAGAGGGTCACAAAGAACTACAACCTCCCTCAAAACCAGGAGGACGTCAGAGAAGTAGAGCAGTACTCGATCGATTTGATATTGATTATGCACTTTGTATGTATTGTGGAATATGTGTTGAAGTATGCCCATTTGATGCATTATTCTGGTCACCGGAATACGAATATTCAGAATTTTCTATGGGAGATATGCTCCATGACAAAGACAGGCTTGACGAATGGTTAAAGACTGTTCCTGAAGGTCCAGGTTTAGAGAGCTGATGGAAGCAATAGACATATTTTCATATTTTCTTTTGCTGTTACTCTTACTAAGCGGAGTAAAAGTTGTCACCACATCAAATGTTATACACGCTGCAATATTTTTAGTTTTTACTCTTGCTACTACTGCTGTTTTATTTATATTATTATCCGCTGAATTTGTAGCTTTAGTCCTAATACTTGTATATATAGGAGCAGTTATTGTTCTGTTTTTATTTGGTGTGATGATCACAAGGGCTCCTTTAGGTCCAAACGCTGAGCTAGATAATGATCAAAATAAATTATTGGCTGCTGTTATATCGCTATCAATTTTTGGAATATTTACATATATTCTTCTACAAACATTTGACTCTACAGTTGTTATTAGTGAAGGAACATCTACTAAATTATTAGGAGAAATTTTACTGAGTAGATTTGTCTTTCCTTTTGAGCTAGTTTCATTTGTTTTGTTGGGAGCTTTAATTGGTGGCATTACACTAGCGAGAAAAGATAATGCATTAATGGACGAAGACCAAATATGAGCATTCAACCATTACTAATTGCAGCAGCAGCTTTGTTCTCGATAGGTATCTATGGAATTCTTGTCAGAAGAAACGCAGTAATGGTTTTACTTTCAATTGAGCTGATTCTCAATTCAGTAAATATAAATTTTGTTGCATTCAATGCTATGCTTTCAGATGTTTTTTTAAATGGCCAGATTTTTTCAATATTTATTATCACAATTGCAGCAGCAGAAGTTGGTATTGGATTAGCTATTGTTCTAATGCTTTTCAGAAATCGAGAAACAGCCAATATTAATGAATTTGATTTAATGAAATGGTGAATCAGAATTTTATAAATTTACTCGCTGAAGGTAAGCCAGAATATACTGATGGCGGTGTACTCGCTGAATTTACTTGGTTGATTGTTGTACTTCCTTTTTTAGCTGCAATTTTGATTACTTTTTTTGGAAAATATCTCCCATTACAAGGTGCAGAGCTTGCTTTAGGAACAGTTTTATTCATATTTTCATATAGCGCAGCTTTACTTTATGAGCATGCGACAAAAGGAATCGCCAATGAATTTTTTATCAACGTAGGAAGTATTGGTTCTTATGATCTTGAGTTTGGCTGGGTCGTAGATGGATTGTCAATTATGATGTACTTCGTAGTTGGTACTGTTTCATCTTTAGTTTTTATATATGCAACAAATTATATGCAAGGTGAAATAAGATATACTTTCTTTTTTACATCACTCACATTATTTGCTGGGAGTATGTTAGTTTTAGTCTCTTCTCCAACACTTTTGCAATTGTTGATTGGTTGGGAATTAGTTGGAGTTTGTTCTTATCTACTAATTGGTCATTACTGGGAAAAAAAGGAAAATTCTTCCGCAGCGATGAAAGCATTTATAACTAATAAAATTGCTGATGTTGGGTTAATGATTGGAATCATTGTTCTTGCATTATCAACAAAAACCTTGAGAATTTCTGAGATATTGTATCAATCAACTCATGATTATGCAGATATCAAAACCGTAGCATATTTAGGTGGAGTACTTCTGTTTATAGGTGCAATGGGAAAGAGTGCCCAATTTCCACTTCATGTATGGTTACCTGATGCAATGGCAGGACCAACACCAGTATCTGCTCTAATGCATGCAGCAACTATGGTCACCGCGGGTGTCTATCTTCTTGGCCGCATGTTTCCTTTCTACCAAGGAATGGCTTCACAAGCCTTAGATATAGTTCTTTTATTTGGAGTAATAACACTTCTTGGAGCAGGATTAGTTGCTGTAGTTCAGGATGATCTCAAAAAAGTTCTTGCATATTCAACAGTAAGTCAACTTGGTTACATGGTTACGGCAATGGGTTCAGGTGCATACACTGCGGGTCTTTTTCACTTATGGACTCATGCATTTTTTAAAGCTTTATTATTTTTAGGTGCTGGCTCGGTAATTCATGCAGTGCACACAAATAACATGTCTGAAATGGGTGGCCTAAGGAAAGAAATGCCCAGAACATTTTCAACCTTCATTATTGGAACTGTAGCTCTTGCTGGACTTCCTCCATTAGCTGGATTCTTCTCAAAAGATGAAATACTCGCATCACTCAATCATGAAGGGCATAATTTATATTTTATTATTTCAGTTCTTGGAGCCTTTATCACTGCGTTTTATATGACAAGAGCAGTTCTTTTAACATTTTTTGGTGACTATCGGGGTGATGGACACCCTCACGAATCTGACAAAATGATGACAATTCCTTTGATAATATTATCAGGCTTTGCCATTGTTGCAGGATGGGCAAACATACCTGGTGTTTATACAGGATTTACAAAATGGGTTACAACCAGGAAAAATTACATTGTAGAATATCATCCTGAATCATTTGATTTGGTTGCTATGTTCAGTGGTCTTACATCCGGACTTTTGGGTATTGGACTTGCCTACTACGTCTATCAAATGTCAGGAAATGCAACTGACGGCGATGAAAAAATTAAAATAAAACCAATATGGAATTTATTGGAAAATAAATACTACTTAGATTTTTTCTACTTCAAATTCATAATTGATCCAGTAAAAATAACTTTTGCTAAATTTGTTGACTCATTTAATTCAAATGTCCTTGATCGGTTTGTTAATGGTGTTGGGACAACTGCTTCAAAAGCAGGAGGAATTGTATATACAAATCTTGACCAAGGAGGTATTGACAAGGTACTTAATTTATCCTCAACAGGTACAGACACTATTGGTAGTAAAGTCAAATTAATTCAAACTGGTAAAACTCAACAATACTTAATGTATTTTTTAATAGGAGTGATAGTTATTAGCTTAATAATTTTGTTAGTGTTATGAGAGAGTGGTAAATATTGAGTAGTTTTTCTTTTTTGGAGAGTGGATTAGGTTTAACCATAGTAGTTTTTCTTCCGCTTGTATCTGCAATTTTTATATTCTTAATACCTAAGAAACAAGAGATGCTAATTAAATTAGTAACTCTTGGATCTGCACTTCTTACTTTTGGAGTAAGTTTAATTGTTGCCTTGCAATTTGATTTTTATAATGCCGGTGACCTTCAGCTTGGTACTAAGGTCTCATGGATTAGTAGTATTAATTCAAATTATGAAATAGGTATAGATGGTATTTCTTTACCTTTATTACTTTTATCTACTTTCATTTCTGTATTAGCAATTATTTATTCTTTTGAACATTTACCTGAACCAAAAAATGCAAAAGGAATGATGTCTTTGATTTTAATTTTAGAAACTGGAATGAATGGTACATTTGTGGCATTAGATCTAATTTTATTTTTTGTGTTCTTTGAACTTGTTTTACTACCAATGTATTTCATGATTGGTATTTGGGGAGATAAAACTGTCAGAAGTGTTTCTGGACTTAAGAATGATATTGAAACAAGACTTTATGCAAGTATTAAGTTTTTTGTATTTACTTTATTTGGATCTGCTTTCATGCTCTTAGGATTCCTAGGTTTATATTTCAGGGGAAATAGAACATTTAGTATTCCCGAACTAATTGAGCTTGGTTCTAGTGGAGCATTCACAGGTACATTTGCAACGTTAGTTTTTGCTGTTTTATTCTTGGGTTTTGCAGTAAAAGTACCAATGTGGCCACTACATACATGGTTGCCTGATGCACACACAGCTGCACCAACTGTTGGATCTGTTTTATTAGCTGCAATTTTATTAAAACTTGGATCCTATGGTTTTGTAAGAATTGCTTTACCTATTCTTCCAGAACAGGCTGTTGCTTGGGCTCCAGCTATTGCAGTGCTATCAGCAATTGGAATAATATACGGCTCTCTTGCTTGCTTGGCACAAACAGACCTTAAAAGATTGATTGCATTTTCTTCAGTAGGACATATGGGCTTTGTAATGCTTGGAATATCTTCACTAACCTCAATAGGTATTAATGCTGCAATGATTGGAATGGTTGCCCACGGAATAATTACTGGTTTATTATTCTTTGTTTCTGGTTCTATGGCACATACTTATCACACTAGAGACATGGGAAGATTAGGTGGAAATATGAAACTTCTTCCAAAGACTGGAGCTATTTTAGCTTTTACAGCTATGGCGTCACTTGGCTTACCTGGATTGGCAGGATTTTGGGGAGAATTTATGGCTCTCCTTGGAGCATATAATCCATTACCTGGTTTAAATATTACAATTTTTAGATCCTCCATGGTTGCAGGTGCAATTGGAACTGTTTTAACAGCAGGTTATCTACTATGGATGCTTCAAAGAGTTAATCTTGGTGAACCTAAAGAAGAATGGTTAGATAAAGAGCTTCATGATGCAGACAATTATGAACTTGTTGCTTGGATACCTTTAGTAATACTCACTGTTCTGATAGGAGTATTTCCAAAACTTATATTTGGAGCAACTAATGATGCAGTTATTGCTTTGGTATCTAAAGCGTTCGGAGGCTAAAAATTAATATTAATTATTTCGCTATATCAAGTGAATTAATAGTAATCCTAACGATTGTGGCTGCTATAACATTAGATATACTTTTACCAAGAAAATTTAAATTCATCATTGCAATGGTATCAATTCTTGGATCGCTATTTGCATTCCTCCCAATTATTTTTCAATTTGCCAACTATACAACTCCAGAAATTATGTTTGAGGGAAGTTATGTAATTGATAAATTTTCCTTGATTCTAAAAGGCCTATTTATCTTGGTTACGTATCTGACATTTTTATTGTCCGTAAATTTTGTGGAAAGTGATGAATATTACCAGGGAGAATATTATTTTCTTCTGTTAAGTTCTCTGCTTGGAGCATTAGTGGTAACCTCTTCAAGAGATTTACTAACAATGTTTATTGGAATTGAATTAGCTTCAACGCCAATGTTTCTTTTATCTGGCTGGAAAAAAGGCGATCAAAAATCAAATGAAGGTTCAATTAAATTCTTTTTACTGGGAGTACTATCAGCATCTTTAATTCTTTATGGCTTTTCACTACTTTATGGAGTAACTGGAAAGCTAGTTTTTTCAGATATAGCTAATATTTTAATTCAGCAAGATCTTGCCCAATCACCTGTTGCTTTACTAAGCGCAATACTTATTTTGGCGGGTATAGGCTTCAAGATATCAATTGTTCCATTTCACTCTTGGGCACCTGATACTTATGAAGGAGCACCTTTACCAGTAACGGCTTATCTATCTGTTAGCTCCAAAGCGACTGGCTTTGTTGCATTAATTATTTTGATGTCAAAAATATTTTTTGAATCTGGAGATGGATTAGGGATAGTACTTGTATTCATTTCTGGAATAACAATGTTTGTTGGTAATTTATCAGCTTTACAACAAACAAATCCAGTAAGACTTCTGGCATATTCATCGATTGCACAGGCAGGGTTTATTCTTGCGCCGATAGCTGTTGCAAACATAACAAATAATTTTGAAGATGGTGTTTATGCAAGTGTTACGTATCTAATTATTTATGCATTTATGAATATAGGTGCATTTTTAGTGATTAATTTGTTACAAAGAAATATTGACTCAGAAAATATGTATGACTGGGGAGGTCTTGCAAAAGAAACACCATTAGCAGGAATCTTTGCAGTAATATTTTTCTTCTCTCTTGCAGGGATTCCGCCTCTTGGAGGATGGTTTGCAAAATTTGTAGTTTTCAGAAGCTTACTAAGCACAGGTGAAATTTTTGGATTATCTCTAGCTATAGTTGGTGCTATTAATGCTGTGATAGGTTTGGTGTATTATTCAAGAATTTCAAAAATTATATGGATGGATAGTCCAAAAGAAGATGTTCAAAAGACTGAAAATTCAATCATCCCAAGCCCACTCAAAGTTGTTGGTTTTGTAAGTTTAATTTTGACAATTGTCTCTGGAATTTTTCCAGGCATATTCAGCAATCTAGGTGAAGCTTCATCAATATTTTTTAATAGCTAATTAAGTGGTAGAAAAAAAATTTATTGATTATCTCAAAAATAAATACAGTAAAAACTATTTATACTTTGATGAATTCATGCAGGAATGTCTTTATTCTGATTATGGATTTTTTGCAAAGGGCGAAGTCCGCTCCAGTAAATCTGGTGATTTTCTAACCTCACCAGAAGTATCTAATTATTTTGGATTATTTATTTCAAATTGGATTAAAGAAAATAGAATCAATAGCGATTCAAATATACTTGAAGTTGGTGCAGGAACAGGTTCACTTGCGAATCAGGTGTCAAAGTATCTTGAAAAAGAAATCTATGTTTCCGAAATTTCGTTAAATGCCCTAAAAGCACTTAAAAGTAAAAATTTTTTGGTTGATAGCAATTTAGATAACTATGGTTCATCTCAGATAAAAACTATTTATATGAATGAAGTGTTAGATAATATACCTTGTTCTGTCGGTATAGAAGTAGACAATACTTGGTATGAAAAAACAATTGAATTTACAAAAGATAATGAACTTAGATATGGAAAAGTAGAAATGCGTGAATCAAATCTTAAATGGATTAAAAAATATAATTTTTTAGATAACCAAGATAATGAGCTTGAAATTCAATACAATACAGAACAATTTTTAGACGAACTCATCAAAAAAGTTGACCCAAATCATCTACTAATTTTTGATTATGGATTCGAATACGAAGAGAGAAATCTAAAACCATATAAATCATTAATTAGAACTTATAAAGAACACCATCTTTCAAGTGATCCAATAGAAATGCCTACGGAGACCGATATCACGTACGATGTAAATTTTTCCTTTTTAAAACAATATTTTGAAGAAAATAATTTTGAATACAAGATTATGAAACAATATGAATTTCTTGATAAATATGGTTATCAGGAAATTTATTCAAGTTTAAAAAACCAATTTGTAGAAACTTATGGCGTAGACCAACTTAAATTAAAATCAGATATTGTTGGGTTAGAGGCAATACATAATGATCGTGGTTTAGGAGGTTTTTACTGTATTGAGGCCAAAAAACTATAAGCCAGATAAATTATAATTAAAAATATGAATGTTTTAAAAACTACAACTTTATTAACGCTTATGACTGTTTTAGTAATATTTACTGCACAAGCATTGGGTTTTGATCTTATCTTTTCCTTATTCTTAGCTTTTATCTTTAATTTCATAATGTATTTCTATTCATCTCGAATAGCACTTGCTTCAACTAGAGCAAGAAAACTTGAAGATGGAGAATACGATGAGATTAGAGAAATAATTTCTTTTCTTGCACAAAAAGAGAAAATGCCAATGCCTGAACTCTATGTAATTGAAAGTGACCAACCAAATGCATTCGCTACAGGAAGAAATCCAAAAAATTCTGCTGTTGCTGTTACAACAGGGATAATGAAAGTTCTAAACAGAGATGAGCTTGAGGGTGTTCTAGCACATGAATTATCACATATCAAAAATAGAGATATCTTGGTATCAAGTATTGCAGCGATGCTTGCAGCTGCAATTTCATTCATGTCAAGAATGGCTTTTTGGGGCGGTGGACAAAGAGATAGAGGAACACATCCAGTTATTATCTTGATAGCATTTATCGCAGCGCCTATTGCATCTTTAATAATTAGATTGGCAATATCAAGAACTAGAGAATATGGCGCAGACAAAACAGGTTCTTCCATATCTGGCAATCCACTAGCATTAGCCTCAGCTCTTGAAAAGATTGAGATGTATTCAAAAAACCCATTGAATGTTAATCCGGCGGTTAGTCAGTTGTTTATATCTGATCCTTTAAAATCATTTGCTGGTTCTGGATTGAGAAAATTATTTTCTACTCACCCACCAACTAAAGAAAGAGTAAGAAGGCTCAGAGAGGAAGCTAGTGGAATTAGATATAGATAATACCGGAGACTCAACAGGTGTTTTTCCAAATGAACTAGATTCTAAATTATCATCAGGATGGAGTTTGATAGATGTTAGGGAAGATGATGAATGGACATATGGACATCATGAAGAAGCAAAACATGTAAGGATGAGTGAAGTACCAGAAAGCTTAGAATTATTTGATCAGGAATCTTCTTATATTATTGTATGTAGATCAGGTCACAGATCAGGCAAGGTTTCAGAGTATTTAAATTCGATTGGTTATCAATCATATAATCTTATTGGTGGAATGAAAAAGCTTTCAAATGAATCAAATAAAATTATCGGTTCTGATGGAAATCCAGGTATTATCATTTAAAATCAATTTGTGATTATTTGTATTGGAAACGCACTTGTTGACTCACTTCAACAAATCGAAGAAGATGTTATTGATAAACTAAACCTTAACAAAGCAAGAATGACTCTTGTGGATAAAGAGAGATCAAACTTTTTACTCAGCAATATGCCAAATCCAACTTATGCTGCAGGAGGCTCTGCAGCAAATACTGCTTATTGGATAGCGGCCTTAGGAGGCTCCGTAGGATTTATTGGTAAAATCTCAGATGATGATCTTGGAAAACAGTTCAGGTCAAGCTTATCTGAGCATGGACTCAGTGACTTTACAGTCCTTGGAGAAGAAAATGAACAAACTGGATTGTGTGCAATTTTTATAACACCAGATGGTGAACGAACAATGAATACATATTTAGGAGCTGGTGCCCAATTATCAATGGGAGATCTTGATGAGGTGTCTATAAAAAATTGCAATATTTTATATATGGAAGGTTATTTGTGGGACAGATTACCAAGCAAGGAAGCATTTATGTATGCATCATCAATAAATAAACAATCTGGTGGAAAAAATGCTTTATCTTTGTCAGATGTTTTTTGTGTTGATGCACATAGGGACAGTTTTATTGATCTAATAAAAGAAAATATAGACTATGTATTTTGTAACGAAGATGAAATAAAAGCCCTTACAGAACAGGACTCAACAGAAAAATCTTTAGACTTTATAAGTAAAAATTTTCCTAAACTTGATCAACTTATATGCACATTAGGAGCTAAAGGGGCCATAGTTATGAAAGAAAATAAACAGTATTTATTTGAAGCTACAGAAGCAAAGGTTATTGATAAAACAGGTGCAGGGGATTATTTTGCAGCAGGATATTTATTTGGAATAGAAGAAAAATTATCCATGGAAGAGACCGCATTAATTGCAAATAAAAGTGCTGCCCATGTAATTAGTGAAATTGGAGTAAGGCCAGAAAATCCATTCAGTCTTTAAATTTTTTTTATATCTTCTCGAAGCCTATTGAGATAAAGACCAGCAAAAATAAAAAGTGTTCCAATCACAAGATAGAGTAAAGCACCAAGTTCAGGAAATATTTCATAAATTAAAAATGAAAGATTAACTAATAAATCAATTGATCCTACAAAAAGAATAGTTTGACTCGTTAATCGAACGCTTAACCATATCAAAACTGTTGAGAGTAAAATATTGAGCATTTTTCCGATTAATTCATCACTGCCAAGGTATGAATCAATAATTCCCATACCAGTCACTAATGAGATACTTGAAAGTAAATATCCTAACCATTTTGGTTCAAATACTCTAAATGTATACCTTAAAAAATATGAACCAATTAATAACTGAGAAGCACCATAAAGTAAATCATTAAAAGTATCTGAGGATAATAATTCCAATAGGTTAAATAAAAGTACTTGTGAACTAACAAAGAGTGTAAATTGTTGATATAAATATTTTGTCTTATTGAATAAATATATAGACAAAATAAAAACTAAAAAAGAGGTTATTGTATTTGAAATTTCTTCTGTAGCGTTGAAAAATTCAAAAATAAATAAGAATGTAAAACCAGAAGCTCCTGTAGCTAATAAAAATAAAAAGTTTCTTAGAGTTTCATTTGAATCAAATAAAAATGAGTTTCCTTGATATTTTTTTTCAATATAAAAAGCTGAATAAAAAAGCACAATTGTAAATAAAATTAATAATATTAATTGAGCCCAATCTGGAATTTCCCCGATAAGAGGAGTTATTCCACTAAATACTAAAAGTCCTCCAATTAAAATTATTGTTTTAGAAAGTGTTCCTTTCTCTGTTTTTTGTGGCTCACTACTTTCAAAATTTTCAATCGAAGAAAAAATATCTTGAGTAATTAAATCATTATCAAGCCATGTATTTAGTTTTTTTTGAATTTTTTTATCCACAAACTTATCCTAATCAAATTAAATTACCTCTTACGAAAATTCTTATTTAATCTAAACTTTAAAAATGACTAATTTTTGCCGGGATGCCCGAGCGGCCAAAGGGAGCAGACTGTAAATCTGCCGGCTATGCCTACGTAGGTTCGAATCCTTCTCCCGGCACACGCCCTCTTAGCTCAGTTGGTAGAGCACTTCCATGGTAAGGAAGAGGTCTCCGGTTCAATCCCGGAAGAGGGCTCACAAGTCTATAATTAATTTTAGATTTGGCGGCGTAGCTCAGTTGGTAAGAGCGCACGACTCATAATCGTGAGGTCGGCAGTTCAAGTCTGCCCGCCGCTACAACAAAATAAAGGAGCAAATAATGGCATCAGATAAGAGACCACCAATTACATTGGTCTGTACTGAAACTGGAGATCACAATTATGTGACTACTAAAAATAAAACAAATACGCCAGATAGACTGGAGTTAATGAAATATAGCCCAAGATTGAGAAAACACACTTTGCATCGAGAAAAAAGATAGAAAAACTAGAAATTTACTTTATTCTTAATATTGATGGAAAATATCGCAAAACTAAATCACTTTGGTGAAGACGTCTCAAATTCCGAACTTGTGAAAAAATCACAACTTGGAGATAAAAGTGCTTTTGAAGAACTTGTAAAGCGTCATCAAGAATTAGTTTTTTCACTTTCCTTCAAATTAACTGGAAATCGAGAACTAGCTAATGATGTCGCCCAAGAGGCATTTATTAGAGCATGGAAAGCAATAGGAAAATTTAGAGGTGACTCAACTTTTGGAACATGGATTTACAGGATTACAGTAAATACAGCTTGGACTTTAAGAAAAAAAGCAAAGAAACACTACTCACTTAATATTGAAGACACTCAAGAACCAGTCGTCGTTGATGAGAAAAAAGATCCTGAACTTGTCGCTATTAATTCTGACTTATCGTTAGTTTTGAGGAAGGCATTAAATCAAATCCCTTTGGAACAAAGAATTATTGTTGAACTAAAAAATATCGAAGGCCGATCACATAAAGAGATTGCAGATTATTTAGATATTAGTGTCACGGCTGCAAAAGTAAGACTGCACAGAGCTCACCAAAAATTAAGAAATATACTTGAGGAAATAGAAGCATGAAAGATCTATTTGACAATTTAAGAGATAATTTAATTTGTAGAAGAAAAAGAAGTCTTATGATGAGAACTTATTTGAGCGGCAAATATTTCATGTTCGATTCAGATAATCATATTTCTTATTGTCCAAAATGCCAGGTTGCTGGAAAAAGATATAAAGTGTTTAGAGAGGAACTAGAATCTGAGATAAATAAAGAAGTTGAAGTGCCAAATGATTTTGCATCCAAAGTAATTGACTCTTTAGATAAAAAAATAAAAACGACTACTAATAAGGGTACAAAAATAATACTATTGTCTTTAATTGGTTTAATATCATTACTAATTTTAGTTTTTGGAATAAAGCGCTCTTCTGACGAAACTAATGATATTGAAAAAGATTAGGGGTGTAGCTCTAACTGGCAGAGCGCCGGTCTCCAAAACCGGAGGTTGTGAGTTCGAATCTCACCGCCCCTGCTAAGAGGTAATTATGAATGAAATGAATAGAGAAATGAGAAGAATGTCTGAGCGTGAGGAACGCTTGGCAAAAAAAGCTGATAGAAATATTGGAAAATACAACAATGAAAAAGTTTCTCGATTTAAAAGAATCTCTAATTATATGGGTGAAGTGAGAACTGAATTAAAGAGAGTAAATTGGCCCTCAACTCAAATCCTTTCAACATTTACCATTGTTACTATTGTCACAATAATTACAATGACCTTACTTATTTTTGGAATGGATTTTGGTTTTAAAAATACTCTAATTAGCATGTTATCTCTTGGAGGATAAATTATGAGCGAAGATACAGTTGTAGAAGAAGTAGAAGATCAAGAAGTAGAAGATCAAGAAGTAGAAGATCGAGAAGTTTCAGTACATCCTTATGATCTTCCAGGAGAATGGTTTGTATTAAACGCCCAGTCTGGTCACGAAAAAAAAGTTCAAACAAACATACTTACAAGAATTAAGAATTTACATCTCGAAGAAAAAGTTTACGAAGTTATCATTCCCACTGATGAAGTGGTAGAAATTAGAAACGGAAAAAAAGTCAATATTGAGAAAAAAACCTTTCCAGGGTATGTCCTTGTCAGAATGGATTTAGATGACACAACATGGTACGAAATTAGAAACACTCCTTCTGTAATTGGCTTTGTAGGTTCTGGTAAAGTTCCTATCCCACTTTCAAAAAGAGAAGTTGAAAGAATTCTTGGAACCAATGAAGAAATCGAAGTTAAGAAGGAAAGTCCAAAATTCAAACCAGATTTTGAGGTTGGTGAAACTGTTCGTGTGACTACAGGACCATTTGCAGATTTCAATGGAATCATAGAGGAAATAAATTTAGACCAATCAAAAGTCACAGTATTAGTTAATATATTTGGAAGAGAAACACCTGTAGAGCTAGGCTTTACAGATATAGTTAAAAATTAATAAATTATGGCAAAAGAAGTTAAAGCAAAATTAAAACTACAGATTCCTGGTGGCGGAGCAACTCCTGCACCACCTGTAGGCTCAGCATTGGGACAATATGGTGTAAACATAATGGACTTTGTTCAAGCTTTTAACAATGATACATCAAGCAGACAAGGTGAAACTGTTCCTGTTGAAATTGTTATATATGAAGATAATTCATTTTCATTTGAAACAAAAACTGCTCCTGCATCTTATTTAATAAAAAAAGCAATTGGTTTAGAGTCTGGGTCTCCTGAACCACATAAAGAAAAAGTTGCATCAATTACTAAATCACAACTTGAAACAATCGCGGAAACAAAAATGAAAGATTTAAATGCGAACGATTTAGAAGCAGCAGTAAAAATTATTGCAGGAACAGCCAGATCAATGGGAGTCACTGTAGAAAACTAATATTTTGGGAGACAAAAGTCGACTGTACCAAAAGGAGAAAAATGAAAAAACAAGGTAAAAGATATAAAGCTATAAAAAACCAAATTCCTGAGGAAAAACAGGAAATTTCCAATGCTTTAAAAATTTGTAAAGAAACTGCTAATGCAAAGTTTGATGAGTCCATTGATGTTGTCTTTTCTTTAAATTTAGACACAAAAGATCCAGAACAGAATATTAGAACAACTGTATCACTACCAAATGGAACTGGTAAAGATGTAAGGATTGCTGTTTTTGCAGGAGGAGAGGCTTTAACTGAAGCAGAAAAAGCTGGTGCAGATATTGTTGGAGGTAAAGATTTAGCAACTAAAGTTTCGTCTGAAGAAAAACTCGATGCTGATATTGTGATTTCCACTCCTGAAATGATGGCTGAGGTAGGACAACTTGGTAAAATCCTTGGACCCCAGGGATTAATGCCAAATCCAAAAACTGGGACAGTTACCCCAAATGTCGCAAAGGCAGTTGAGGATTTTAAAAAAGGAAAAGTCGAGATTAAAAACGATAAGTTAGGGAATATACATTTAAGCGTTGGAAAAGTCTCATTTGAAGAATCAAGTCTTCTCGAGAATTTAAATGAGGTTATTGCTGAAGTCAATAAAGCAAAGCCAGCCTCCGCAAAAGGTGATTATATTAAATCAGTATTTATATCCTCAACAATGGGTCCATCGATCCCTATTGAGATAAATTCATAATTCACTTTCACTATTTTGCATTAACATATATACTTCAATAACAATTAAAACCAAAGACCGATAGTGGCTTGCCTTAATTTCTATCGCAGGTAAAAAGATGGTCCTTGGTTGCAAGGATTTTTTTATGGTAAGAAAAGATAAAAAAGATAAAGTAAAAGAGCTTGAGGCCTTATTTCAGGAAGCAAACACTCTTGTGTTATCAGAATATAGAGGACTGACTGTAAGTCAACAAACACAATTAAGAAGAAACCTGAAAAAAGCTGGTGCCACTTTTAATGTTGTCAAGATGAGTCTTGCAAAGAGAGCTGCGTCTAATGTTGGGTTCGATGATATCTTAGATTATTTTTCAGGACCAACGGCAGTTACTGTTATTGAGTCAGACCCAGTTGAAGCAGCAAAAGTATTAAAAGAGTTTTCAAGTGACAATGAGTCATTTGTTGTCAAAGGTGGGTTAATGGATCAAAAACCACTATCTATTGATCAGCTTAATGTACTGGCATCAATTGAACCAAAAGAAGTTTTACTTGCAAAAATTGCTGGGGGATTTAATGCTCCATTGAACAAATTTGCATATGCACTAAAAAGTCTTACAAACAAAACAAGTTTTGCTTTACAGGCTCTTATTGAAAAAAAAGAGTCTGGCGAAGAAATTAGTAAAGAGGAGGAATAATGGCAAAAATGACAACAGAAGAAATATTAGGCGTTTTTGAAGAAATGTCTGTTCTTGAACTCAAAGAGTTCTTGGATGCTTTTGAAGAGAAATTTGATGTCACTGCTGCTGCACCAGTTGCGGTTGCTGCAGCACCTGCAGGTGGTGGTGAAGCTGCTGGAGGAGACGAAGCAAAAGATTCTTTTGATGTTGTTTTAGCAGATGCTGGTGGGCAAAAAATACAAGTTATCAAGGAAGTTAGAGGATTAACTAGCCTTGGCCTAAAAGAGGCAAAAGAACTTGTTGATGGTGCTCCATCAGATATTCTCACAGGTGCTTCTAAAGAAGATGCTGAAAAAGCTAAAGAAGCCCTTGAGGGTGCTGGCGCAACTGTAGAACTTAAATAATTTTTAACTTATTTGTTTACTTAAATATTAAGTACTAATATACTGAATCTTTCGGTAACACATTTAACATTTTTGAGGAGGCTTGTTGTCCGCTGTTCAGAATTCTAGGCTTTCGTTTGCAAAAATTCCCAAAGTTCTAGATATTCCAGATTTATTAATTGTCCAAAAAGATTCGTTTAAATGGTTTATTGAAGAAGGATTAAAAGAAATTTTAGATGAAATTTCTCCTATTGAAGATTTTTCTGGGAGATTTTCACTTGAATTTTTAAACCATTTCTTTGAAGAACCACTTAAAAGTCTTGACGAATGTAAAATAACAGACTCTACTTATTCACAACCCTTATATGTGACTGCACAATTTTTGGATCGTGAAACTGGTCAGATTAAACAACAAACTGTTTTTCTTGGAGATTTTCCAATAATGTCAGACACAGGAACATTTATTATAAATGGAACTGAAAGGGTAATTGTAAGTCAACTTGTGAGATCACCAGGTGTTTATTTCTCCCAAGAAATAGATAAAACTTCAGATAAAGAGATATTCATAGGAAAAATGATCCCTGGAAGAGGTGCCTGGCTTGAATTTGATACAGATAAAAGAGACACTGTTGGCGTAAGAGTTGACAGAAAAAGAAGACAACATATTACTGCTTTCTTAAGAGCTTTAGGAGTCATTGAAACAAAAGAAGAAGCTATTGAACTTTTTGGCGATTACCCATCAATTCAAAATACAATTGAAAGGGACCCAGATACTACTTCCGAAGCTGCCTTAATTGATCTTTATAGAAAACTAAGACCTGGTGAGCCAGCTACTGTTGAATCTGCAAGAAATCTTGTAAAGCAAATGTTCTACACACCAAAGAGATATGATCTCACAAAAGTTGGTAGGTATAAAGTTGAGCAAAAGCTTGGAAGAGATTATGGAGAAAAGGATGCTGAAACCTACTCGACTGAGGTTGAAGGTATGTTACAGATCGAAGATATTATCGACACCATCAAATATGTTATAGCTTTACATGCAGGGGAAGAGTCATTTGAAAACAAACTTGGAAGAACAATTCCTGTAAGGCTTGATGATATTGATCATTTTGGAAATAGAAGAATTAGAACAGTTGGAGAACTTGTTCAAAATCAAGTTAGAGTTGGCCTAAGTCGATTAGAAAGAGTAGTTAGGGAGAGAATGACTACTCAGGAACCAGAAGCAATAACACCTCAATCATTAATTAACATAAGACCAATCCAAGCCTCTTTGAAAGAATTCTTTGGTACAAGTCAATTGAGTCAATTTATGGATCAACCTAATCCAATTGCAGCTTTAACTCACAGAAGAAGGCTTTCAGCTTTGGGTCCAGGTGGGTTATCTAGAGAACGAGCAGGTTTTGAAGTTAGAGATGTTCACCCTTCTCACTATGGAAGAATGTGTCCTATTGAAACACCTGAAGGACCAAATATTGGGCTTATAGGTACCCTTGCTACATATGGCAGGGTTAACAGATTTGGATTTATCGAAACTCCTTATTGGAAAGTAGAGAATGGAGTCGTAAAAACTAACAAAGCAGTTTATCTCACTGCTTCTCAAGAAGATGAATATACAATTGCTCAAGCAAATGCTCCTTTAAATGATGATGGAACTTTCAAAAACAAAAGAGTCTTATCAAGACAAAATGGGGGACAAGTCTCTTTCGTTAGTGACAAAGAAATTGAGTACATGGATGTGAGTCCGAAACAAATTTGTTCTGTTACAACTGCATTAATCCCTTTCCTTGAACATGATGATGCAAATAGAGCTTTGATGGGTTCCAATATGCAGAGACAAGCCGTGCCATTGGTAACCACAGAAGCACCATATGTTGGAACTGGTATGGAAGAGAACGTTGCACGAGATTCAGGTGAAGCTTTAATATCTCCAATTTCTGGTGAAGTAATGTCAGTAACTGGTGATGAAATAGTTGTTAAAGAACAAGAGACAAATAAAAAACATACTTTTGAAGTCAGAAAATTTAAAAGATCAAATCAAGCTACTTCCGTAAATCAAAAACCATTGGTAAAAGCCGGTCTAAAAGTAAAACCAGGTGATGTACTAGCTGATGGTCCAAGCACTCAAGGTGGAGAACTTGCATTAGGTAAAAATTTACTAGTTGCATATATGCCATGGGATGGATATAACTTTGAAGATTCAATAGTTATTTCAGAGCGTTTAGTCAAAGAGGACGTATTAACTTCTGTACATATTGCAGAACATGAAATTGAAGCCAGAGATACAAAACTTGGAGAAGAGGAGATCACTAGAGACATTCCAAACGTTGCAGAAGAAGTATTGATGGATCTTGATGAAATGGGAATCGTTAGGATTGGTGCAGAAGTAACACCTGGTGATTATTTGGTAGGAAAAGTTACTCCAAAAGGAGAAACAGAGTTAACTCCTGAAGAAAGACTGTTAAGAGCAATATTCGGTGAAAAAGCAAGAGAAGTGAGAGATACTTCTTTAAGAGTTCCTCATGGTGAAAGAGGAAAGGTTATCGATGTACAGATATTAAGAAGAGATGATGGAGCAGACCTTCCACCTGGCGTAAATCAAAAAGTAAGAGTCTACGTTGCTATACAAAGAAAAATTCAGGTTGGGGACAAGCTTTCAGGACGTCATGGTAACAAAGGAGTAATTTCAAAAATAAATCCAGTAGAAGATATGCCATTTTTAGAAGATGGAACACCTGTAGATATATTGTTATCACCTTTAGGTGTACCAAGCAGAATGAATCTTGGTCAAATTTTAGAAACACATCTTGGTTGGGCAGCAAACGAAGGTTGGCAAGATTTTAAAGGAAAGTCTAAGGCATCAGATGGAGCTAAACCAGGAACCCTAGTGTCAACTCCAGTTTTTGATGGGGCAGATGAAAATGAAATTCATGAAATTTTGAGAAATGTAAATCCAAATAGAGATGGTAAATTACTAGTTGATGAAAATGGAAAAGCTGATTTATATGACGGTCGAACTGGTGAAAAGTTTGATTCTAAAATCACAGTTGGATACACATATATATTAAAACTTATTCATTTAGTAGATGAAAAGATTCATGCTCGTTCAACTGGGCCTTATTCAATGATTACTCAACAACCACTTGGAGGAAAAGCTCAATTTGGAGGTCAAAGATTTGGAGAAATGGAAGTGTGGGCCCTTGAAGCTTATGGAGCAAGTTACGCACTTCAAGAACTTTTAACAATAAAATCTGACGATACAGTCGGAAGAGTAAAGGTTTACGAATCTATTGTAAAAGGTGACAATATTCCAGAACCAGGAATACCAGAGTCATTTAAAGTTTTATTAAAAGAGATGCAAAGTTTATGTCTAAATGTTGAAATTCTATCCGCTGGTGAAGAAATTTCTATGAAAGATATCAGTGATGAATATGTCAAAACAGCTGAAACATTAGGTATCGATATGACAAGACCCGAGGAAGATGAGGCTGAAGTATAATGGATAAAATTTTTGACGAATTAAGCATTAGTCTTGCAACATCTGATCAAATGAGAAGTTGGTCTTTTGGAGAAGTAAAAAAACCTGAAACAATAAATTACAGAACTTTAAAACCTGAAAAAGAAGGTCTTTTTGATGAAAGAATTTTTGGTCCAACTAAAGATTGGGAATGTTCTTGTGGAAGATATAAAAGAATTCGATATAGAGGTATTGTCTGCGAAAGATGTGGTGTTGAAGTTACAAGACGTGAAGTTCGCAGAGAAAGAATGGGGCATATAGAGTTAGCTGCACCTGTAACTCATATTTGGTACTTCAAAGGTGTTCCTAGCAGATTAGGTTACTTTCTTGACATGTCACCAAAAGAATTAGAAAAAGTAATTTACTTTGCAGCTTATCTTGTTGTATCTGTCGACGACAAAAAGAGAACAAAAGATTTATCTGAGATTGAAGAAGCTGTTGAAGCAGAAGTAGAAATTGTAGAAGAAGAGTTTACTGAATGGGAAGTTAAAAGACTTAAGCAAATGAAAGTTGAGATTAAAGCTATGGAGAACGCAAAAGTTCCTGAGGCTGAGATCCAGTTAAGAACTAAAGAGATTGAAAAAGAGATCAAACAAAAGCAAGCAAAATCTGACGCTGAAATAAAAGTTATCCAAGAAGCATTTTCTACCTTGAAAACTTTAAAGCCAAAAACCTTAATTGAAAATGATACTCTTTGGCGTGAAATGATTGATAAATATGATGAGTATTTTACAGGTGGAATGGGAGCCGAAGCAGTTAGAGAGCTTGTCCAATTAGTAGATCTTAAAGCTGAAATGGAAAAACTTAAAAGTGATCTAGATTCAAAATCAGCACAACGTAGACAAAGAGCTATACAAAGAATGAAAGTTATAAAACCTTTCGCTGACGGAAAAAACCCACCAGAAGCAATGATTTTAGAAGTGATACCAGTTATACCTCCAGAGTTGCGTCCAATGGTTCAACTAGATGGTGGTAGATTTGCTACTTCTGATCTCAACGATTTATATCGAAGATTAATTAATCGTAACAACAGATTAAAAAAATTAATTGAACTGGGCGCCCCAGACATAATCATTAGCAACGAAAAAAGAATGCTACAAGAATCTGTTGATGCTCTTTTTGATAATGGAAGAAGAGGTAGAGCAGTGGCAGGTGCAGGTGGACGAGGTTTGAAATCACTCTCTGATATGTTGAAAGGGAAGCAAGGAAGATTTAGACAAAACCTTCTTGGAAAGAGAGTTGATTACTCCGCAAGGTCAGTTATTGTAGTTGGTCCGCATTTAGATTTACAACAATGTGGATTGCCTAAAATGATGGCACTTGAGCTATTCAAACCATTTGTTATGAAAAGGCTAGTTGAACTTGGACTTGCTCAAAATATTAAATCTGCAAAAAGAATGGTTGAAAGATCACGTGCTCAAGTTTGGGATGTCCTTGCAGAAGTAATTGAAGAGCACCCGGTATTACTAAACAGAGCACCTACTTTACATAGGCTTGGAATTCAAGCATTTGAACCAATACTTGTAGAAGGTAAAGCTATTCAAGTCCATCCGTTAGTTTGTGAAGCATTTAATGCTGATTTTGACGGTGACCAAATGGCAGTTCATGTTCCTTTATCAGCTGAAGCTCAAGCTGAAGCCAGAGTTTTGATGCTAGCAACAAATAACGTTTTATCACCAGCTTCGGGTAATCCTATAGTATCTCCAAGTCAGGATATGGTAATAGGTCTATATTATATTACTGAGTGTCATGACGAGCTAGATACTGCTAAGTATGCATTTGCTGACTTAAACGAAGCGCAACTAGCTTATGAAGCAGGTCATATTTCTTTACAAACACCAATCAAAGTAAGGGTTGGAAATTTAGCTGGATCAGAAGACATATATAAAAAGATAAAAAATAGATTTTCTGAACTACTTACTCCAGAATATGTTTCTGGTGACACGTTAACTAACACAACATTAGGAAGAATGCATTTTAACTCTATATTGCCTGATGACTTTCCATATATTGAGGCATCAGTAAGAAAACCGGAAATGAAAAAAATCATATCTGAGGTAATAGAAACATATAACAAAGCTGAGTTGAGACAGTTTTTAGATTCAATGAAAAAAGTTGGCTTTAATTTTGGTGCAAAGGCTGGCTTGTCTGTCGCAATGACAGATGTCAAAACACCACCAACAAAAAATCAAATTCTTGAAAAGTATGAAAATGAAGCTGAAAAAGTAGAAAAACTTTATACAGATGACATTATTACTGAAACCGAAAGAAAACAAAAAATTATCGAAATATGGAATGAAGCTACAGACCAGGTTCAGTATGCAATGAGTGCAGAATTAGAATCTGAAAGATTCAATCCCGTTGATATGATGGTTAAATCTGGAGCTAGAGGTAATATGATGCAAGTAAGACAGCTTGCAGGCATGAGAGGTCTTGTTGCTAATCCAAAAGGTGACATCATTGAAAGACCAATAAAAAGTAATTTTAGAGAAGGAATGTCTGTTCTTGAATATTTCATTTCCACACACGGTGCTAGAAAAGGACTTGCGGATACAGCGTTAAGAACTGCAGACTCCGGTTATTTAACAAGAAGACTGGTAGATGTTGCTGCAGGCATTGTTGTACAAAATAAGGGTGATGAAAATATTGATTGGCGAGGAACAACCAAATCTACCGTCGATAATGAAGGAAAGCCTAGCAAGTACTTACATTCAACATTATTTGGAAGAGTGCTTAGCGAGGACGTTAAAAAGGATAAAAAAGCAATAGAGTTTGGAGATGGTAAAAAGCTAACTAAAGGTACTTATATTGATGCAGAAGCTCTAGATGTAATTGGTAAGTCAGGAGTTGAATCAGTAAATGTTCTTACACCTTTCAATTCACTAGATCCTGAATCTATGGATCCACTATGTTATGGTTTCAGCCTTGCAACTGGAAAACCTGTTGAAGAAGGTGAAGCTGTAGGCATAATTTCTGCTCAATCAATTGGAGAGCCTGGAACTCAGCTTACGATGAGAACTTTTCACACAGGTGGGGTTGTTGGTTTAGATATAACCTCTGGTCTTCCAAGAATTGTAGAGCTTTTTGAAGCTAGAACACCAAAAGGTAAATCTGTTTTATCACTCATTAATGGAAAGATTAAATCTATTGATCAAACCGAAGAAGGCAACAGAATCCTTACTATTCAAAATGAGAAAGAAGAAATTGAATTATTAGTTTTGAGAAGACAAACTCTTCTCGTTAATCAAGGAGACAGTGTTGAAGCTGGACAAGCTTTAACAACTGGTCCAAAAGATCCAAAAGAAGTCTTACAAATCAACGGAGTTCGTACATGCCAAGAATATTTGGTAGACGAAGTACAAAAAACTTATCGTGATCAAGGAGTTGAAGTTCATGATAAACACGTTGAAATGATTGTAAGACAAATGTTAAGAAGGGTAAGAATTGTTAGACCTAACGATTCAGACTTCTTACCAAACGAATTGATTGATGCAACTTTATTTAGAACCATCAATCAAGGACTTGTAAAAGATGGTAAAACACCTGCCGAAGGTAGACCTGAACTGATGGGTATCACAAAAGCTAGCTTAGCGACAGATTCATGGTTATCTGCAGCATCTTTTCAAGAAACAACAAGGGTATTAACTGAGGCAGCAATGAAAAAGAGTACTGATGCATTGTCAGGATTAAAAGAGAATGTAATCATAGGTACTTTAATTCCTGCTGGTACTGGTTCAGAAGCTTATCAAAAATTAGCTCCTACCTTACCGGGCGCTCAAGAAGTATCTGAAATAGGATTTGCGACAGCACCATCAGAATCAGAAGAATCAGATAACGATGGTTTACCAAATCCAGCACAATGGCTAGCTATGTTAGGCGAAGAGGGAGATGAAGATACAGAGTAAAAACTTATAAAGAATTCATTGTTGTAAGTTCAAATCTGTCATATACTTCTTTTTCGGTAATAAAAAATTAACTTTTTTAGATTGGAATTTTTATGCCTACAACACAGCAACTAGTGAGAAAAGGACGTAAGTCCAAGGTGATGAAAGAGAAAACACCTGGTCTCAAGGGGTCTCCACAAAGGAGGGGCGTTTGTACGCGTGTATATACAGTTACACCAAAAAAACCAAACTCAGCTTTAAGAAAAGTTTGCAGAGTGAGGCTATCAACTGGTACTGAAGTTACAGCATACATTCCAGGAGAAGGACACAATTTACAAGAGCATTCAATTGTTTTAGTAAGAGGTGGAAGGGTAAAAGATCTTCCTGGTGTTAGATATAAAGTGATTAGGGGTGCTCTAGATACAGCAGGTGTGACTGACAGAAAACAAGCAAGATCTAGATATGGAAGTAAGAGAGGCTAATCATCATGAGAAGAGGACCATCACTTAAAAGAAAGCCTGAAGCAGACCCTCTTTTCAATAGCGTTCTTGTATCACAATTAACAAATCAAGTTTTACTAGATGGAAAAAAAGACGTTGCACGAAGTATTGTATATAAATCACTAGAACTTGTTGAAAAACAAGCTGGTGGAGATCCATTGAATGTATTAAAAGCTGCATTTGAAAATGTTAAACCTCAAATTGAAACAAAATCCAGAAGGGTCGGTGGTACTAACTATCAAGTTCCGATGGAAGTTCCACATAGAAGAAGTACCACACTTGCAATAAGGTGGATTGTTGATGCTGCTCGAAAAAGAGGAGAAAAGTCAATGTCTGATAGATTAGGACGTGAACTTTTGGATGCAAGTAACAATACTGGAGCCGCAGTCAAGAAAAAAGAAGATGTACATAAAATGGCTGAATCGAACAGAGCTTTCGCTCATTACAGGTGGTAACAATATGTCAACTAGAACAGTAGATCTCAAAAACCTAAGAAATATTGGAATTATGGCTCATATAGACGCTGGAAAAACTACCTTAACAGAGAGAATTTTGTATTACACAGGTAAAACATACAAGATTGGTGAAGTTCATGATGGAGCAGCTGTTATGGACTGGATGGAACAAGAGCAAGAGCGTGGAATAACTATTACATCTGCTGCTACTACATGTAGCTGGAATGACCACACAATTAATATTATTGATACTCCCGGTCACGTTGATTTTACAGTTGAGGTTGAAAGGTCTCTTAGAGTATTAGATGGTGCTGTAGCTGTATTTGATGGTGTTGCAGGAGTTGAACCACAGTCAGAGACAGTTTGGAGACAAGCTGACAAATATAACGTACCAAGAATTTGTTTTATCAACAAACTTGATAGAACGGGTGCAAACTTTGATGATGACGTACAGTCAATCATCGAAAGACTTGAAGCAAAACCAGCTGTTCTTCAAATTCCTATAGGATCTGAAGCAGATTTTGTTGGAGTAATTGATCTTGTTGAAATGAAAGCACACACCTGGACAAAAGATGACGGATCTGAATGGGATATTGCAGATATACCAAAGGATCGACTTGAAGAAGCAAATACAAAACGTGCAGAACTTTTGGATGTCGTAGCTGAAGCAGATGATGAAGTACTTGAGAAATATCTTGGAGATGAAGAGCTTTCAGTTTCTGAAATAAAAAAAGCAATTAGAACAGGAACTCTTACAGGATTATTTGTACCAGTTCTTGCCGGTAGTGCTTTTAAAAACAAAGGTGTACAACTTCTATTGGATGCAGTTGTTGATTATCTTCCCTCACCTCTAGATATAGAACCAGTATCAGGATTTACACCTGGTAAAGAAGAAGATGAAATTAGCAGAGAGCATTCTGACGAAGAACCATTTTCTGCACTTGCATTTAAGGTTGTAAGTGATCCACATGTAGGAAAGTTAACTTATTTTAGGGTTTATTCCGGTACCTTAAATAAAGGTGACAAAGTTGTTAATACGACAACAGGCAAAGACGAAAGACTTGGAAGAATATTGAGAATGCATTCAAACTCAAGAGAGGACATAGATTTTATTTCTACTGGGGATATTGTTGCAGGAGTAGGTCTTAAAAATGCAAAAACAGGAGATACATTATCTGATTCAGGAAGCCCTATTCAACTAGAATCAATGACGTTCCCTGAACCTGTTATCTCAGTTGCAATCGAACCAAAATCAAAAGCTGATGAAGAAAAGTTATCAGAGGGTTTACAAAAGTTAGCTGAAGAAGACCCTACCTTCAAAGTTAACTCTGATGAAGAGACTGGTCAAACAATCATTTCAGGAATGGGAGAATTGCATCTTGATATTCTTGTAGATCGTCTAAAAAGGGAATTTAAAGTAGAGGCAAATATTGGTAAACCTCAAGTGGCATATAGAGAGGCACTCAAAAAGAAGACTGATATTGAGGCAAAATATATTAGACAAAGTGGTGGTCGAGGTCAATATGGACATGTAATTATGGAACTTGAACCTATTGAAGATGGATACGAATTTGTAGACTTAATTAAAAGTGGAAGAATTCCTAAGGAGTATATTCCATCAGTAAATGCAGGAGTTGAAGCTGCAATGGAATCAGGTGTTCTAGCTGGATATCCACTTGTAAATATGAGAGCAACACTAAAAGATGGGACATATCATGATGTTGACTCTTCAGAAATGGCTTTTAAAATCGCAGGGTCCATGGCGTTAAAAGATGGAGCAAAAAAAGCTGGAGTAAAACTACTGGAGCCTATTATGACTGTAGAAGTAGTAACCCCTGAAGATTTTATGGGAGATGTTGTCGGAGATCTTTCTTCAAGAAGAGGAAAGATAGCTGAAATGGGACAAAGAGGATCGGCAAAAGTTGTCAGTGCAAAGGTTCCATTATCAGAAATGTTCGGTTACGCAACAGATTTGCGTTCGAGAACACAAGGCCGTGCAACATTCACGATGCAGTTTGATAGTTATGAGGACGTCCCAGACGCTATAACAAAAGAGATAACTGCAAGTGTTCGTGGAGTAGAGGTTGAAGTTTAAACTTTGTTTCAGAGTTTAAACTTTTAAAGAAGGAGAAAATATGTCAAAAGAGAAATTTGACCGAAGCAAGCCTCATGTGAACATTGGTACAATGGGCCACATTGACCATGGAAAAACAACATTGACGGCCGCAATAACAAAAGTTTTGGCTGATGCTGGTGCGGGTGAGGCAACTGCTTTCGATGAAATTGATAAAGCACCAGAAGAAAAAGAAAGAGGAATCACCATTCAGATAGCACACGTTGAGTACGAGACAGAAAACCGTCACTATGCTCACGTAGATATGCCTGGTCACGCAGATTATGTTAAAAACATGATCACTGGTGCTGCCCAGGTTGATGGAGCTATTCTTGTGGTTTCAGCAGCTGATGGACCTATGCCGCAGACAAGAGAGCACGTTCTACTTGCGCGACAAGTTGGTGTACCAGCAATTGCTGTTTTCCTCAACAAAGTTGATCAAGTAGACGACGATGAATTATTAGACCTTGTCGAAATGGAAGTTAGAGAACTTTTAAATGAGTATGATTTCCCAGGAGATGATGTTCCAGTCGTGAAAGGTTCTGCGTTAGCAGCTCTTGAAGGAAAAGAAGATGGTGTAAATGCTGTTCTTCAATTAATGGAACAGGTTGATTCATATATAGAAGAGCCTGTGAGAGTAGTAGACAAGCCTTTCTTAATGCCAGTTGAAGACGTCTTTTCAATTACTGGTAGAGGAACAGTTGTTACTGGAAGGATTGAACAAGGTATTGTAAATGTAAACGATGAAGTAGAAATTGTTGGTATTCGTGAAACTACCAAATCAGTTTGTACTGGTGTTGAAATGTTCAGGAAACTCCTTGATGAGGGTAGAGCTGGAGATAACGTTGGTTTACTTTTAAGAGGTATTGATAAAGATGATGTGGAAAGAGGACAGGTTATTGCTGTTCCTGGCTCCATAACACCTCATACAAAATTTGAGGCTGAGGTATATGTTCTTACAAAAGAAGAAGGTGGAAGACACAATCCATTTTTTAAAGGATATAGGCCACAGTTCTATTTTAGAACCACTGATGTTACGGGAGAAGTTTCTCTAGCTGATGGTACTGAAATGGTCATGCCTGGTGATAATGTTCCAATTTCTGTAGAACTTATATCTCCAATTGCAATGGAAGAGGGCGTAAAATTTGCGATTAGAGAAGGTGGAAGAACTGTTGGAGCAGGACAGGTGACAAAAGTTATAGAGTAATTAAAACTTAACCGGGAGTAGAATTCTACTCCCGGTTTTTTTTGGGGAAAAAATGGCAAAGCAAGAACAGCAGATAAGGATAAAGTTAAAAGCATATGACAATTATGTTGTAGACGAGTCTGCTCGTAAAATTGCCGAAACAGTGATGAAAACACAAGCAAAAGTGAAAGGGCCGATCCCTTTACCTACTCAAATCCATCGTTATTGTGTTATTCGTTCTCCCCATGTAGATAAAAAATCGAGAGAACATTTTGAAATGAGAATTCATAAAAGGTTAATTGATATCGTCGAACCAACACCTAAGACCGTTGATTCTCTTATGAGGTTAGATTTACCAGCTGGTGTAGAAGTTGAGATCAAATTATGAAATCAATTATTGCAAAAAAAGTAGGTATGACCCAGCTATTTGATGAAAATTCAATTTCAATGGGTGTAACTGTGCTTGATGTTTCAGGTTGCAGAGTGGTTCAAATAAAATCTAACGAGAAAGATGGATATAGTGCCGCACAATTAACTATTGGTTCTGCAAAAAATGTAGCCAAACCTCTTGCAGAACATTATAAAAAGTACAATGTTGAACCGGGGGAAGGACTTTTCGAAGTACCTTTTGATGAAGAATCCCCACTTGAATCAGGTAAAGAAATAAAAATTAATGATTTTTTTGAAGTTGGTCAAAAAGTAGACATAACGGGATTTTCAAAAGGAAAAGGTTACTCAGGTGTTATGAAAAGACATAATTTTTCAGGACAAAAAGCAAGCCATGGTGTTCATAAAGTTCACAGAGCTGGAGGGTCAATTGGTAATGCCTCTTACCCAGGCCATGTATTTAAAGGAACAAAAATGTCAGGAAGAATGGGTAATCAGAAAAGAACTATTCAATCAGTAACCGTAGTTGCAATAAATGAAGAAAAAAATTATTTACTTGTGAACGGATCAGTACCAGGTAACAAAGGAAATATCGTTCAAATCAGCTCAGCTATAAAGGTTTCGTCATGAGTATTAAGTTGAAATCATTTTCTTTAAAAGATAACAAGACCTCAAATAAACAATATGAATTTGAACTAAACGAAGAGATGAATACAGGTCTTTTACACCAGGTTACTAAAGCTAACAGAACAAATGCAAGAAATAACACTGCGAGTGTTAAAACAAGATCACAAGTCTCTGGAACAGGTGCAAAACCTTGGGTACAGAAAGGAACTGGTAGAGCAAGACACGGGTCTTTAAGATCTCCTATTTTTGTAGGTGGAGGAATAGCGCACGGTCCAGGCGGAAGAGTGTACAAAGACAGAACACCAAAGAAAATGAAAAAGAAATCATTATATATGTCTATATCAAACAGAGTATTAGAAGAGTCAGTTTTTGTTGTAGATGGAGCTGGACTTGATACACCTTCAACAAAAGCAGCATCAAATGCAATTAAAGAATTATCAATTTCCAAATCCTTTGTTTTTGTTTACGGAGAAAATGACGATTCCCTTGTAAAGTCATTCAGAAATCTTTCAAATTCAAAGCTTACTTCCGTGACAAAACTTTCAACTTATGATGTTATTTCAAATGAAGCCTTAGTTTTTAGTGAAAACGCTATAAATACATTTTTGGAGCAAAGATGAAGTATTTAGAAGATATACTTATATCTCCTCTTATCTCTGAAAAGTCATATGACAGAATTGCTAACTCAAATTCATACACTTTTTTTGTGCACACAAGTGCGACTAAGCCTGAAATTAAGAAAGCAGTAGAAGAAATTTTTGATGTTGAAGTTCTATCTGTCAACACAATGTATAAAAAAGGAAAAAAGAAAAGATTTGGTTATGTTATTGGTCAACAAAGTACAAGAAAAGTAGCAATTGTTACTTTACAAGATGGACAAACTATTGAGGCATTTGGAGTATAGGTATGGGATCAAAAAAAATTAGACCAATTACTCCAGGAATGAGAGGACATGTAACAGGTGATTTTAGTGAAATTACTAAATCAAAACCTGAAAAAAAACTTTTACAATCAAAAAAGTCAACCGGTGGTAGAAACAATAAAGGAAGAATTACATCTCGACACAGAGGTGGTGGACATAAACAAAAATATAGAGTGGTCGATTTTAAGAGAGTCAAAGACGGTATACCGGCAAAGGTTGCTGGAATAGAATATGACCCAAACAGAAATTCTAGAATTGCTTTACTACATTATGTTGATGGCGAAAAAAGTTACATTATTGCACCTGAAGGGGTTTATGAAGGCAGCATGGTAGAGTCTGGACCTAAAGCTGAGATTAAAGATGGAAATTGTTTACCATTAAGGAACATTCCTGCAGGTACATTTGTACATGCAGTTGAGCTAAGACCTGGTGGTGGAGCTAAGATGGCAAGGTCTGCTGGATCATCAGTTCAACTTATGAGTAAAGAATCGGGTCTGGCACTGTTAAGACTCCCATCTGGAGAGATGAGAACAGTCTCAATGGATTGTAGAGCAACAGTTGGAAGCGTTGGAAACGCAGAAGCTGAATTAACAAAGCTTGGAAAAGCTGGAAGAAAAAGATGGAAAGGTGTTAGGCCTCAAACAAGGGGTGTTGCCATGAATCCAGTTGATCACCCACTCGGAGGTGGAGAAGGAAAGTCATCTGGTGGTAGAACTCCTGTAAGCCCATGGGGAAAGCCGGAAGCAAAAACAAGAAAAAAGAAAAAATATAGCAATAAATCAATTGTTAGAGGAAGATCTCAAAAAGGTAGAAATTAATTATGTCAAGAAGCTTAAGAAAAGGTCCATTTGTAGACAATCATCTCTTAGTGAAGGTTGAAGAAGCACAAAACAGTGGAAACAAAAGTGTAATCAAAACATGGAGTAGAAGATCTACAATAGTCCCTGAGATGGTAGGTTTAACAATTGCAGTTCATAATGGTCGACAACACATTCCAGTTTTTGTAACGGAAGCAATGGTTGGTCATAAACTAGGAGAATTTGCTCCGACAAGAACATTTAAAGGACACCCAGGACAAAGCTAATGGAAAATCAAACAGTTACTGCAAAGAGTAAATATGTAAGGCAATCACCTTACAAATTGAGGTTAGTATTAAATTTAATAAGAGGACTACCCGTTTCAGAAGCCATGGATATCCTTAAATTTACAAAACGAAGAGCAGCTGATGAGATATCACAAGTTGTTGAAAGCGCAATCGCAAATGCTGAGAATAATTTTGGTTTAAGCTCAAGTGATCTTTATATTTCAAAAGCTACTGCAGATGAAGGACCTATTTTAAAAAGATTTAGACCAAGGGCTAGAGGTAGAGCCGGAAGGATAAACAAAAGAACATCTCACTTAGTAATCGAACTAACCACAGCAGATGGAGAATTGTAATGGGACAAAAGACACATCCTTACGCATTTAGAATTGGAATTGTTAATGACTGGAAGTCACGTTGGTTTAGTGATAAAGAATACACAAAACTGGTTAATCAGGATTATAGAATTAGAGAGTTCTTGTCTTCACAGTTGATTAAAGGTGCAGTTTCTCGAATAGATATAGAAAGAACAAGGGACAAGGTCCAAGTTGACATTCATACAGCTAGACCCGGTGTTGTAATTGGTAGAAAAGGTGCAGAAGCAGATAGGTTGAGAAAAGGACTCGAAGAATTGTCCAGCCAACCTGTAAAACTAAATATCATTGAAGTTAGAGAGCCTGAACTTGACGCCCAATTATTAGCAAGAGCTGTTGCAGACCAATTAGAAAACAGAGTTGCATTTAGAAGAGCTATGAAAAGAGCTGTAACGGGTGCTCTTAAAGCTGGAGCAGAAGGTGTAAGAGTTGAATGTTCTGGACGACTTGGTGGAGCAGAGATGGGTAGAAGAGAATGGTACCGCGAAGGCAGAGTCCCATTACATACTTTACGTGCTGATATTGATTTTGGAAGAGCAGCAGCGCAAACAACCGTAGGTTCAATTGGAGTAAAAGTTTGGGTTTACAAAGGTGATGTTGTAGGATCAAACAAACTAAGACAAGATAAAATTGCAGCTGAAGCTAATTTAGCAAGCGGAGGACCTGCTACTGGAAGAGTTAAATCTGTTAAATCTCGTGTTGAAGCTGCCGTAGGTGAGACTAAAAAATCACGAATTCTTGAAGCTGGTGGTGGTAAAAAAACAAACGAATCATCTTCACAGATTGTTGAAGCAGGTGGGGGTAATCGCATTAGACCTAATGAGGCAACAGAACAATTCGAACAAGAAAAATCAATAATGGAAGAAGAATAAATATGTTAATGCCAAAAAAGACAAAACATAGAAAATCACATAGAGGTAGAAGAAGAGGTCTTTCAAAAGGTGGTAATGAAGTGACATTTGGTGATTATGGACTTCAAGCTGTTGAGACTTCATATATAACAGCACGTCAAATTGAGGCTGCAAGAATAACGATTACAAGAACAATGAAAAGAGGGGGAAAGGTTTGGATAAACATTTTTCCTCATAAACCAATTACAAAAAAACCCGCTGAAGTTCGTATGGGATCAGGTAAAGGTAACGTTGAGTACTATGTCGCAGTTGTAAAACCAGGAAAAATAATTTTTGAAATCTCTGGTGTTTCTGAAGAAATTGCAAAAGAAGCAATGAGAAAAGCAGGACATAAATTGCCAATTAAAACAAAATTTGTAAAGAGGAATATATGAGCATAAATGATTTGAGAGAATTATCCATTATGGAACTTGAAAATAAAATTTTAGATCTTAAAAAAGAATTAATGGACTCAAGATTTGCGTTAGCAACGAGTCAAATCGAAGACACTTCAGTATTTAAAAAAATAAAGAAAGAAATTGCACAAGCAAACACAATATTAAATCAAAAAATCAATGACATGAATGCGGAAATGAATAATGAGTAATGAACCAAGAACATCTCGAAAAGTAAGAACAGGAGTCGTTGTTTCTGATAAAAGAGACAAAACAGTTACCGTGTCTATTGAATTACAATTTCAACATCCAAAGTATGGAAAAATTGTTAAAAAAACAAGAAAGCTTCATGCCCATGATGAGAGTTTTGATGCAAAAGTTGGGGACACTGTAAAAATAACTGAAACTAAGCCAATATCTAAAACAAAAATGTGGAGAGTTACTGAGATTGTTGAGAGAGCAAGATGATACAAAAAGAATCAAGATTAAAAGTTGCTGACAACTCTGGCGCAAAAGAGGTGTTATGCATAAAGGTAAAAGGCAGTTCAAAAATTAGATATGCAGGTTTGGGAGATGTTTTTACAGCAACCGTAAAAGATGCTGTTCCTGGTGGCCAGATAAAAAAAGGTGATATTGTACAAGCTGTTGTTGTCAGAACTAGTAAAGAAACAAGACGTAAAGATGGTACCTATATTAGGTTTGATGAAAATGCATGCGTGATTTTAAACGATCAAGATCAACCAAGAGGAACAAGAATCTTTGGACCAGTTGGTAGAGAATTAAGAGAGAAGAAATTTATGAGAATAGTATCACTTGCACCGGAGGTTTTGTAATGAAAATACAAAAAGGTGATACAGTAAAAATTATTTCTGGAAAAGACAATGGTAAAGAAGGTAAAGTTTTGCAAGTATTTCCAAAAAAGAATCAAGTTTTAGTTGAAGGGATAAATGTAAATAAAAAACATCAAAAACCTCAAGGCCAAACGATGCAAGGAGGAGTTATTGATAAAAGTATGCCAATAGATGCCTCAAATGTTGCACTGGTTGTCAAAAAAAAGAGTGGAAGAGTAAGATATAAGTTTGATAAAAATGGAAATAAATTTAGGGTTTTAGCACAAACTGGAGATGAAGCATGATTCCGAGGCTTAAAGATCAATATAGAACTCAATTAATTGACGAACTAAAGAAACAATTAAATATTGAAAACACTAATGCTGTTCCAAAACTAGAAAAAATTGTTATAAATATCGGTGATGGAAAAGCTGCTACAGATGGTAGAGCACTTGAATCAATGGTTGATGAACTAACTGCAATATCAGGTCAGAAACCAGTTATAAAAAGAGCTAAAAAATCAATCGCGGGTTTTAAAATTCGTGAAGGAATGCCAATAGGGGTTTCTGTGACACTTAGAGGAAATAGAATGTGGGAATTTTATGATCGGTTTGTACAGGTAGTTGTCCCAAGAATTCGAGATTTCAGAGGATTTAGTAAAAAATCATTTGATGGTAATGGTAATTTCTCTCTTGGGCTGAACGAGCAACTGGTATTTCCAGAAGTTGAATATGATAAAGTCAGAGATATCAGAGGAATGAATATAACAATTTGTACTACTGCAAAAGATAATTCAGGCGGATATGAGCTACTTAACTCACTTGGCTTTCCGTTTAGGGAGAATTAATTATGGCTAAAAAAAGTAAAATAGTTAAAAATAATAAAAGAGAAGAAACAGCAAATTTTTATTCATCAAAGAGAAAAGAATTATTAGCTGTAATCCGTGACCCTGAATCTACTTATGATGAGAAAAGGGAAGCACAAAAAAAGATTGCAAAGATGCCTAGAGATGCATCCGCAACACGTCATCGTAATAGGTGCCAAGTAACAGGACGACCTAGGGGTAATTTAAGAAAATTTGGAATGTCACGAAATACTTTTCGCGACTTGGCACTCAAAGGAGAGCTTCCAGGCATAAAGAAAGCTTCTTGGTAAAGATGGTAAATGATCCTATTTCAGATTTTTTAACAAGGGTTAGAAACGCAACACTTGTGTCAAAATCAAATGTTGAGATTCCACACTCAAATTTCAAATTTGAGCTCGCAAAACTTTTTAAAGATGAAGGTTATATTAGTGACGTACAAGTAAAAGGCGATGGAGCAAAAAAAGTTTTAAATTTGACTATCAAATTTTCAGATGAAGGAAAATCTGTAATTGCTGGTTTAAATAGATTATCTAAACCAGGGAGAAGGGTTTATTCTTCTTTTGACAAACTCCCAAGAAACAACGGAGGCTTAGGTACTGTTGTAGTTTCTACTTCTAGAGGTTTATTATCTGATTCAGAAGCAAGAAAAAGAAAGCTTGGGGGAGAACTTATTTGTGAGGTTTGGTCATGAGCAGGATTGGCAATAAACCAATTGAGATACCCGAGAAAGTTGAAATCAATATTGATGGAAACAAAATCAACGTCAAAGGTCCAAAAGGTGAATTGGTTACTGAGGTTCTTGAAGAAAAAATAAAGTTTGAAATATCTGATAATGTTCTTCAATTCACAAGAGAGTCAGATGAGAAGCAAGTAAAAAGTTTACATGGTTTATATAGATCATTAGTAGCAAATAATATTGTCGGGGTTAGCGAAGGATATTCAAAGACTCTTACACTACAAGGTGTTGGACACAGGGTTACATTAAAAGGTAATGATCTAGAGATACTTTGTGGCTTTTCACATCCAGTTATATTTAAAAAAGTAGAAAATATTACATTTGATGTACCAGATCAAAATACAATCAATGTCTCGGGCATTGATAAAGCTTTGGTTGGGCAAGTCGCAGCGGATATTAGATCAATTAAACCACCTGAACCTTATAAAGGTAAAGGCATCAGATATCAAGACGAATATGTAAGAAGAAAAGCTGGTAAAGCAGCAGTAGCAACTACAGGAGCGTAGAGTGAAAAGTTTAGATTCAAGATCAAAAAGAAAAATTAGAATCAGAAAGAAAGTGTATGGTGATGCAAGTAAGCCGCGTTTAGCTGTATATAAGAGCAATAAAAATATATATGTACAAGCAATTGATGATTTAAATCAAAGAACTATTGGATCAGCAAGTACATTATCAAAAGAGCTTAAGAGTGATAATTTAAGTATTGATACTGCAAAAAAAGTTGGAGAATTAATGGGCGACATTCTTAACAAGAACAACATCAAAGAAGCAGTTTTTGATCGTGGAGGATATATTTACCATGGTAGAGTCAAAGCTTTAGCTGATGGTGTAAGAGAAAAAGGTATAAAGTTCTAATGGCTGAAATAGAATTACAAGAAAACGTTATTCACATAAATAGAGTAGCAAAAGTTGTTAAAGGTGGTCGAAACTTTGCATTTACTGCTTTAGTTGCTGTTGGTGATGGAAACGGTAATGCTGGAATAGGTTACGGAAAAGGTTCGGAAGTTCCGCTTGCAATACAGAAAGCTATTGAAAACGCAAAAAAGAACATTCATCCTATACCTATGGCTGGATCAACGATAGTACATACTACTACTGGAGAACATGGCTCTTCTAAGGTTTTATTAAAACCAGCTGCTCCCGGTACAGGTGTAATTGCTGGTGGTGCAGTTCGACAAGTTCTTGAGGCAGCAGGAATTAAAGATATTCTTGCTAAGTCTTTAGGATCTCCTACTCATTTGAATGTTGCGAAAGCAACTCTTAATGGATTATTAGGTCAAAGAACACCAGATGAAGTAGCTAAATTAAGAGGTAAGAATGTTATGGAAATTGCTCCAAAAGGTTTAGTTGATGCATATGAAAATACAAAAGCCGAAAGAAAGTTAAAGGAAGATGCCAAAGGTTAAAATTACACTTAGAAGGTCACTTATTGGACAAGGTTTTAAAGCAAAAGAAACTATAAAGTCTCTTGGATTAAAAAAAATCAATTCTTCAGTTGAAAGAGAGGTTGACGAAAGTCTTACAGGGATGCTTAATAAAGTTGCACACCTTGTAGAAACAGAGGAAATTAAATGAGTAAAATTAAATTTCATCATTTAAAGCCAACCCCAGGTTCAACTAAATCAAAAATTCGCAAAGGAAGAGGAGAAGCTGGAAAAAGAGGAAAAACTGCTGGAAGAGGGACAAAAGGAACAGGAGCAAGAAAAACAGTACCTGCATACTTTGAAGGCGGACAAATTCCACTCTATAGAAGAATCCCAAAACTTAAGGGACTAAAAAATACTCCTAAAATGTCGTATGTGGTTGTAAATGTTTCTGATTTACAAGATAAAAACCTTAAAGGTGATATTGATCCAGAAATACTTCAGAAAAATGGATTAACAAGAAAAAAGGGTTTTGTAAAAATTCTTGGTAACGGTGAAATTACAAATAGTGTCAACGTAAAAGCACACGCTGTAAGTGAATCTGCGAAGAAGAAAATTGAAGATGCTGGTGGTACTGTAGAAGTTATAGAGATTTAATATGAAGCTTTCGATTTTCAAATACATGTTTAAAATTCCTGATCTAAGAAAAAGAATTATTTTCACTTTGTTAATGTTCGGAGTTTATCGATTAGGAGCAGCAGTTCCTGTACCAGGGGTTGATTTAGAAGCTGTTCAAAGACTGACCGACTCAGGTTCTCAAGCAGGTATTTATGGACTACTAAATTTGTTTTCTGGGGGAGCATTAGAGACATTTTCAGTTTTTGCATTAGGTATTATGCCTTACATCACTTCAAGTATTATTTTGCAATTATTAACAGTTGTAATTCCAAGGTTGCAAAAGCTTCAGGAAGAGGGAGAATCAGGAAGAAAAGTAATCACACAATGGACAAGATATATTACAGTTGTTCTTGCATTGTTACAATCTACAGGTTTAACTTATATATTTTCTCGTGGAAGTTTAACTGGAGGTATATCTTTAATACCAAACTATACGCCGTCTAGGGTCGGATTAATTGTTCTAACAATGACTGCTGGAACAGCATTCATCATGTGGTTGGGAGAATTAATCTCTCAAAGAGGCATAGGAAATGGAATGTCTTTAATTATTTTTGCAAGTATCATAAGCCAATTACCAGCTAGCTTTGGTGGTGCATATCAAGTGACTGCTGGACAAGGTAGGATAGGTCAATTTAGCTTTTTAGTACTTATGTTTTTCCTCATGATTGTTGGAATAATTTATGTAGAGCAGGGTCAAAGAAGAATTCCAATTCAATTTGCTAAAAGAGTAAGAGGTAGAAAAGTTATGGGAGGTCAAAGTACATACATACCTTTAAAGGTCAACAGTGCTGGTGTCATTCCTGTTATTTTTGCAACCAGTGTACTTTTCTTTCCAGCACTTATTGCAACTTCTCTTCCCCAAGATAACTCAATTACTGCAGGAATTAGAAACTGGATTGATGTCAACCTAGCTAATTCACAAGGTACTAGCTGGTTTTATATTTTCTTTTTAGGAATGTTGATAATATTCTTTACATATTTTTATACCACTATCCAATTTGATCCAGTCAGACAATCAGACATGATAAGAAGGCAGGGAGGTTTTGTTCCTGGTGTTCGTCCAGGTATATCAACAACAAATTATTTATCACACATAATTAGCAGAATTACTCTTCCTGGATCAGTTTTCCTTGCATCTGTAGCTGTCTTACCATCAATTGCGTCAGCGATTTGGGATATTCCTTTGGGCTTCAGTGGTATATCAATACTCATTACCGTAGGTGTAGCACTAGAAACAATGAAACAAATAGAGAGTCAATTAAGTATGAGAAACTACGAAGGATTTATTGATTGACAAATATCACTATTTTTCTTGGACCACCAGGTGCAGGAAAAGGAACTCAGGCTGAAAAATTATCTGAAACTTTTAAGCTTCCCCATATATCTACTGGGGTAATGTTAAGAGATCATGTTGAAAATGAAACGGAACTAGGTCTCATAGCTAAAGACATTTTAAACAAAGGTAATCTTGTATCTGATGATTTAGTCACGGCAATGTTGATTGAAAGGATAGGAAAACCTGATTGTGATAACGGAGCTATATTAGATGGATTTCCCAGGACAATCGCTCAGGCAGAAAGTCTTGAGATTGATGACTTGAAAATTAAAAACGTAATTTTATTTGAGGTTAATGAAGAAGAATTAGTTAAGCGTATGTTGGATCGTGGAAGAGAAGATGATACCGAAGAATCCATAAAAGTACGATTTGAAGTTTATAAAAAAGAGACTACTCCATTGGTTGACTATTACAGCAACATGGGAGTTCTAAATTCTGTAAATGCATTTGGTGAGATTGATGACATATTCAATGAAATTTCAAAGTTTATGAAATTATGATTACTTACAAATCAAATGAAGATTTTATGAATATGAAAAAAGCGGGAAAAATAGTTGCCACCATTCATGCAGAATTACAAAATATTTCTTTACCCGGAACAAAAATAGAAACATTAGACAAAAAGGCAGAAGAGATAATTAAAAAATCAAATGCAGTCTCAAATTTCCTAAATTACAGAGGATTTCCTTCATACATTTGTGCATCACCCAATGATGTTATTGTTCATGGAATTCCAAAAAATTTTGTTATAGAAGAGGGTGATATATTATCAATTGATGTTGGTTGTACTGTAAATGGGTTTCATGCAGACGCAGCTCTCACTTATGGAATAGGACAAATTTCTAGTGAAGATCAGAAGTTAATCGATGTTACAAAAAAAGCCCTTTACGAGGCAATAAAACTTGTAAAGGATGGTCAAAAGCTAGGGACTATTGGTAATAAAATTGAAAAAATTGGTAAGAAAAATTCTTACGGAGTTGTCAGAGAATATGTTGGTCATGGGATTGGACTAGAAATGCATGAAGATCCACAAGTACCAAATTACGGTATCAAAAATAAAGGATTTAAGTTAAAAAAAGGTATGGCAATCTGCATTGAACCAATGTTCAATTTAGGTACCGCAGATACAAAAGTTGATGCAGATGGATGGACTGTAAGGACTGCTGATGGAAAAAAATCCGCTCACTGGGAACACGTAATAGGAATAATGGAGGATGAAGTGTGTATTTTTTCAGAATTGTAATTTTTCAAAATTTGTTGGTAATAGTTCATAATCAGACTAATCTAGTTAATCGGTCTTAAAATCAGGTAATTTTGGTAGAAAAAGAAAAGAACATAATTAAAGTACAGGGGACTGTAACTGAAACTCTTCCAAACGCCTCATTTAAGGTCAAGCTTGAGAGTGGAGCAGAAATCTTAGCACATGTATCAGGAAAAATGAGAATGAAGTATATTCGAATTCTACCTGGTGATGTAGTAGAGATGGAAGTATCACCATATGATCCTACAAGAGGTAGGATTACTTGGAGACATAAATGAAAGTAAAAGCGAGTATAAAAAAAAGAGGTCCTAACGATCAAATAGTTCGTCGTAAAGGCAAGCTATATGTTATCAATAAAAGGAACCCAAGACATAAGCAAAGGCAAGGTTAAGTTTGGCTAGAATTTCAGGTATTGATATACCAAGAGAAAAAAGAGTTATAGCTTCACTCAGATACATACACGGTATTGGCGCAAAACGAGCAGAAGACATTTGTAATGATCTCGAAATAAATCCTGACACAAGAGTAAACAATCTTACAAATGATGAGATTGCAAAAATAAGAAAATATATAGAATCAAATTTTAGAGTTGAAGGTGATTTGAGAAGAGATGTTTCACAAAACATAAGAAGAAAAACTGAAATTGGAACTTACCAAGGTATTAGACATAGAACGGGATTACCTGTAAGAGGTCAAAGAACTCACACTAATGCAAGAACAAGAAAAGGTCCAAGATTTGCTATTGCAGGTAAGAAGAAAGTTATGAAATAGTGGCTGAACAAAAATCAAAGAAAAAAAATAAAAAAAATATTCCTTCAGGCGTAGCGCATATAAAAGCAAGTTTTAACAACACTATAATAAATATTTCTGATACAAACGGTGAAACAGTTGTATGGACATCTGGTGGTTCTGTTGGATTTAAGGGTTCTAGAAAATCAACTCCATATGCTGCCCAAGTTGCAGCAGAAGAGGCCGTTAGACGAGCAACAGAATTTGGTATACACAAATTGGATATAATCATTAGTGGTACAGGTGCAGGTAGAGAAACAGCAGTAAGAACTCTTCAAAATATGGGAATGGACGTAGGAACTATCAAAGACATAACACCAACCCCACACAATGGATGTCGTCCTAAAAAGAGGAGAAGAAACTAATGGCTAGATATACAGGTCCTAGAGTAAGAGTTTCTAGAAGAATTGGATTTAACGTTTTTGAGAATAGAAAAGGTGACAAAGCACTTCAAGATAGACCATACCCACCAGGTGAAAATGGTAAAAAACGTATGCGTGAAACAGATTACGGAACTCAGTTAAAGGAAAAACAAAAAGTCAGATACATGTATGGTGTAATGGAAAAACAGTTCAGAAATTATTATAAAGAAGCTACTCGAATGCCAGGAATTACCGGTGAAAACTTGTTGGTACTTTTAGAATCTAGAATCGATAATGTTATCTATAGAGCTGGATTTGCATCTACTAGACCACAAGCTAGACAGCTAGTTTCTCATAGGCATTTTAAATTGAATGGGAACCTTGTAGATATTCCATCTATACAGGTCAAGCCAGGAGATAAAATTCAGCTAAAAGATCAAAGCAATGATTTAATAATTGTTCAACATACCATTGATACTGGACAAGACATAGAACCTGCATCATGGCTAAAAGTTGATGAAAAGAAGAAAAATATTGAAGTTTTAAACCAACCTACAAGAAATGACGCAAGTCAACAAATTGAAGAACAATTAATAGTAGAACTTTATTCGAAATAGAATATAGGAGAGGAGCAAAAAGTGTTAATTTTACAAAGACCTGAAATATCACAAGAGGATCTTGGAAAGTCAAGAGCAAATTTTGTTATTGAACCACTCGAACCAGGTTTTGGTTTAACCCTAGGTAATACAATGAGAAGGGCTTTATTATCAAGAGTCCCAGGTGTTGCTGTAACTGGAGTAAAAATTGATGGAGTGAACCATGAATTTACTTCTGTTCCAGGTGTTGTTGAAGATGTCCTTGATATCTTACTGAACCTAAAAAGATTAGTCTTGAAGGTAGACGATCAAGAAAGCCATACATTGACAGTAAAAGCTAAAGGCCCGGGAGAGGTGAAAGCTGCACAAATTCAATGTCCAGCTGGTGTTGAAGTTGTGAACACAGATCTAAAAATTTGTACCCTTTCAGACGATTCGACATTAGATATGGAAGTTTCTATAGCTCATGGAGTTGGGTATCGCTTAGCTGATAAAAATAAAACAAGTGATTCAAGTTTTATTCCAATAGATTCTATATTTTCACCAGTTGTAAAAGTAAGCTACGCTGTATCACCAACCCAAGTTGGTCAAGTTACCAACTACGATAAATTGAGCTTGGATGTTGAAACTGATGGCTCAATTGAACCTAGTGAAGCAATTTCTTCCGTCGGTAAAACTTTAGGTGAATTGTGGAAACTGTTTGCAGATATTGATGAAGGAGTTGGACTTGAATTAGGTGAACTTACCATTTCAGAGGGTAGCTCACCAGACTTGTCATTATCAGTAGATGCATTAGATTTGTCTGAGAGACCTAGAAATTGTTTGGGTAGGGAAAATATAACAACAGTTGGTCAAATTTTAGAATACACAGAAGATGACTTGTTAAACCTTACAAACTTTGGACAAAAAAGTTTGGATGAACTTGTAGCAAAATTAGATGAACTTGGTCTCAGCTTGCCTACAAGCTCTGACTTGAATTCGGACGATAACTCAGATGCCTAAACCTAGAAGAGGCAAGTTGCTTGGGGGGTCATCTTCTCATGAAGATCAAATCATTGGCAATTTGATTGCATCATTAATTGAATTTGAGAAGATAGAGACGACTCTTACAAAAGCTAAAGTTACAAAGCCTTATGCTGATAAGGTAATTACAAAAGCTAAAAAGGGCTCACTTCATGATAGAAGACAAGTTCTAAAATTTATCCAAAACAAAGCAGTTGTAGCAAAGCTCTTCGATGAGATAGGTCCAAAATATCAAGACAGAGATGGTGGGTATACCAGAATAACTAGAACAAGTTATAGAAAAGGTGATGGGGCTGAACTCGCAGTACTTGAGTTAGTCTAACTTGAATACCTTCAAAGACGTTTGGAAACAATTCAAACTATTTATCAGATTTGATTCTGAAACAATTTTAAAAATAAGCCAAGACAGATATGAGACTGGTAATGCATTTCTAGTTGTCACAATTAGCCTTCTTGCTCTTTATGCTCCAATTTTCTTAAATTCAAATTTAAGTAATATTTTTGATTTAATATTTTTTGGAGTTCTTGACGGAACATTTTCTTGGGTATTCTCAAGTCTTGTAATGTGGTTTGCCCTTGGAAGAATATTTAAAGAAAACATAGATTTGAACGCAGTCGTAACAATTACAGGATACTCTCACGGCCTAATTGGTTTTGTCGCACTTTGGTATGTTATTCAAAGTTCATTAATGAATTTTGGAGAAAGAATTAATCAAGTATTTATTCTTTTGATGATATTTTGGATTTATATGACTGTTTCAAAATCGCTTGAATCGGGATTTTTTATTGAAAAAAGAAATACGCGAGTTGCATCAGCAATATTTATTTTTATCCTTTTTTGGACATCCGATCCATTAAAAATCATAATTTAAATTGCCTACCTATAAAATAGACATTTCCTACAATGGAACCAATTTTCATGGTTTTCAACAACAGGCAAAAAATAGAACTATACAGGGTGAAATATTAAAAGTTCTTGACATACTTATCGATAATTATGAGCTTAATTATTCTGGAAGAACAGATTCTGGTGTTCATGCAAAGTCACAAATAATATCTGTTCGTTCGCAACATGAACTAAATAGTAAATTTGTACACTCGTTTAATTCCTTAATAACAAATGAGATAAGAATGAACAAATTGAGTAAAGTAAAAGACGAATTTAATCCGAGATTTGATGCAAAATCAAGGGTTTACAGATATTTTATTCTTAACAATTCAAAGGAATTACCTTTTTCAAAAGATTATGTCTACTACATTGAAAAAAACTTTGAACTTGAACACCTAAATAATATTTCAAAAATTTTCTTGGGTGAAAAAAACTTTCAAAATTTCTCTAAATTGAGAACTTATCAGACACCAATGAGAAAAATTTTGTTAAGCAAGTGGTCAATTCAGAATTCAAAATTTATATACACAATCGAGGGAAACTCGTTCCTTCATAATATGGTTAGATCTATTGTTGGGTGCCAACTTGCAGTTATCGATGGAAAAATTTCAATCAATGACCTCAAAAAGTCATTATTGAATCCAAATGATACCAGGCACAGATTTATGGTTCCAAGTAGTGGGCTACATTTATGGAAAATCAAATACTAGTTTCCATAAATATGAATACAATTTATACTTAAGTCTCGTTACGATTCTTTAAGGTTTTATGAGTACAAAAACGACATTTGATGGTGTTGAGTCATCTGAAAGAAATTGGCATTTAGTTGATGCAAGTGGACTACCTGTAGGTAGATTAGCTAGTGAGATAGCCCAAATATTAAGAGGAAAGCATAAACCACAATTTGCTCCTCACTTAGATGTAGGAGATTATGTTGTAGTAATCAATGCATCAAAAATTCAGGCTACTTCAAAAAAACCTGAGCAAAAAATGTATTATGATCATTCAGGTTATCCTGGTGGTTTAAAAGAAGAATCATTTAATTCCTTAAAAAAAAGAAAACCGGAAAAAATTATAGAACGAGCAGTCTGGGGAATGCTTCCAAAAAATAGACTAGGAAGATCAATTCTAAAGAAATTATATGTTTATAGAGATGAAACTCATCCACATGGTGCTCAAAATCCATCTGAACTAAGTTTTGATATAAAGAAAGTAGTTGAATAATGAGTAAAACAATTTTAGGAACTGGAAGAAGAAAAACATCTGTAGCAAGAGTTATGTTGACTGAAGGTGAGGGAAATTTTGAATTCAATGGTAAAACAATCGAAGACTATTTTCCAAGCCCCTCGATGAGGATGACAATCAACAAACCATTTTATGTAGTTGGGATGGAAAAAAAGTTTGATTTAAAAGTTAATGTGAATGGAAGTGGTTTATCTGCCCAAGCTGATGCTGTAGCCTTAGGTATTTCCAGAGCATTAATTCAATTTGATCCAGATCTTAGACCAAAACTAAAAAAAGCAGGTCTTCTAACTAGAGATGCTCGTAAAGTTGAAAGAAAAAAATACGGACTAAAGAAAGCCCGTAGAGCAGAGCAATTTACTAAAAGATAATAATTCATTGAAGAAGTATTTTGGTACTGATGGTATTAGGGGTATACCAAACGATACTTTAAGTAAAGATCTTATATCCAAAATATCCGCATCTGTTGAGCAACATATAAATCCTAAAAATATTGGTGTCATTTCAGATACACGTTCATCCTCAGATGAAATTCTTAATTGGATTTCCATAGGATTTTCAAACAAAGTAAATATTTATAATCATGGAGTTTTACCTTCTGGTTCAATGCCAATAATTTTGAATAAATTTAATTACGATCTTGGAATTATAATTTCTGCTTCACATAATCCTGCTGAATATAACGGCATAAAGTTAATTCAAGAAAACGGATCAAAATTAGATGATGATGTTGAAATATCAATTGAAAAAAATATTGATAGCTTAGAGCTACCAAATCAACATGCCGAAATTATTAATTTAAGTGATGGACATCTTGAATATCTTAATTTTCTTGATGAGGTTACAGATATTGATTTTAGTCATTTTCAAATACTCATCGATGCAGCAAACGGATCAGCATCAACTGTCATAAAAGAATTATTTGATAAAAAAAATGCAAATTACAGAATTATCAACAATCAACCGGATGGCTTAAATATAAATAAAGACTGTGGAGCAACAGTCCCTGAAAATCTACAAAAAAATATTGAAAAGGGTGAAATTGGTGCATCTTTTGATGGTGATGCCGATAGATTGATAATGGTCGATGAAAATGGAGATATCGTAAATGGAGATCTGATATTAACAATTCTTTCAAAATATTTATCAGAAGTAAATCAGCTTACCAATAACATTGTTGTTAGTACGGTAATGTCAAATTATGGCTTTAAACAAGCCATAGAAAAATTTAATTTTGATCTCATTGAAACTCCAGTTGGTGATAAATATGTTGCAGAGGCAATGAAAAAATATGATGCAGCTTTAGGGGGAGAACAGTCTGGTCACATCATTATTTCTGACCTATTACCAGTTGGTGACGGTCTAGTTACTTTAATCTATATTTTGAAAGCTATGCAACACTTTGGTGTAGCCTTGAGTGATTTTAAGAGAGAGCATCTTTATGAATACCCACAAAAACTGACAAACCTAGAATTAAAAAATAAATTAAATGACGAAGAATTAGAATACATCAACCAGATAGCTTTGGATATGTCAATAAAAAAAGATTTAGATGGAAGATATTTAATACGTAATTCAGGGACCGAGCCATTATTGCGTGTACTTGTAGAGGCTAAAAGTAATGAAGCTATGGAAGATTTTTCAAATGAGCTTATTACAAAAATTAATAAATACCTAAATTAACCATACTTATCGATATACTCTTTATAACGAGCAATATAGCGCCTGGCCTTTAACGAGGTGACGAGGAAGTATGTTATCGAAAAATTCGGCGGATGCATACTCGGCTCTGCAGTCGATATAAATTGTTTAAAAACAGAGAGAAATTTCTGAACAGAGACAATTTAAAGCAGTCTTTATTTTAACCTGCTCGTTGGAATGGAGATATAATGTGTGGAATTGTAGGGTATTCAGGCCCTAAAGAACCTTTACCAATCTTAATCAGTGGTCTTTCTCGTTTGGAATATCGAGGATATGATTCAGCAGGAATTGCTATTTCTGATGGAAGCAAAATAACGATTGAAAAAAAAGAGGGTAAACTCGATGTCTTAAAAGAACATTTAGAAAATAAGCAAATTTTAGGAAATATTGGGATTGGTCATACAAGATGGGCAACTCATGGAGTACCTAATGATGTGAATGCACACCCACATTCAGACAACAATGATGAATTTGCAATCATTCACAATGGCATTATTGAGAATTATGCAGAAATCAAGAAAGATCTTATAAACGATGGATTTAAATTTAATTCAGACACTGACACGGAGGTGGTAGCTGTAGAGTTAAGTAGAAAATGGAATGAAAATCTTTTAAAAACGGTGGTGAATGTAGCAAAAACACTTGAGGGAACATATGCCCTTGTTGTAACTACAACTAAAGAAGAGGGCACTATTGTTGCAGGAAGATTAATGAGTCCTTTAGTCCTTGGAGTTGGTGATAATGAAGTTTTTCTAGCATCTGATTCAGCAGCAATCTTGGAACATACAAAGAAAATGATATTTCTTGAAAATGGTGATTTTGTAGAAATTAAAAATGGTAAATATAAGTTGTTCGATTCTGAATTAAATGAAATCCATAGAGAAATTCAAGAAATCGATTGGGAGGTATCTGAAGCAGAGAAGTCAGGGTATGACCATTTTATGTATAAAGAAATCCTTGAACAATCTGAGGTAATCGAAAGAACTTTATCTGGAAGGCTTGAAGCATCCTCAGATGAAATACCAATTAAGTTAAATGAGGCTTCAAAATTTGAAAAAATTTGGATTGTTGCATGCGGAACAGCCTATCATGCCGGTTTGTTTGGAAAAGACCTATTTGAGAAAGTCCTTGGAGTTCCGGTAAGTGTTGAGCTTGCTTCCGAGTTCAGATATAGAGAGCCAATCGTTGGAAAAAACGATTTAGGTATTGTAATTTCCCAGTCTGGGGAAACTATGGACACTATTGCTGCTACAGAATTATTAAAGGAAAATGGTTCACATGTTCTTGCTTTAGTAAATGTGGTTGGTAGTTCACTAGCAAGAATGGCTGATAGTGTATTTTATTTACATGTAGGTCCAGAGATAGGCGTAGCTTCTACCAAAGCTTATTTAGGTATGCTTGTTTCTCAGCTTGTTATAGCAAAACACTGGGACGCTGAAAATAAGTTAGATGTCTCATTTGATGAAATTGAAGAACTCCCAAAGCTAATAGACCACACCATGGCTTGTGAAGGGCAAATAAAAGAAATATCTGAAAAAATCTATAAAAAGAATGATATCTATTTTATTGGTCGAGGATTGGATTATGCTTTGGCAGCTGAAGGTGCTTTAAAATTAAAAGAAATTTCCTATCTGCATGCTGAGGCATTAGCAGCAGGAGAGCTTAAACACGGTACGCTAGCTTTAATAGAAAAAGGAACACCTGTAATAGTTACTGCCAGTCAAAATCATCTACTTGATAAGACAACCAGTAATGTACAAGAGGTTATTGCTAGGGGAGCATATGTAATTGCTATTGGAGATAATGAGTCAGAAAAACTTGAAAATATATCAGATGATTATGTCACTCTACCAGATAGTAATGAAATACTAACTACTGTGATCTCGATTATACCTCTACAATTTATTGCTTATCACGTAGCTAACAAGAATGGCCAATCGATTGATCAACCAAGAAACCTTGCAAAGTCAGTTACTGTAGAATAAATAATATGGATAGAGGTTACGTATATGTAAATAAGACAAATTATTTACATAATATAGAAGTATTAAAACAACTATCAGACAAAGAACTTTGCTTGGTTGTCAAAGCCAATGGTTATGGTCACGGTATTGAATGGACTGTCAAAACAGCTATGGAAGCTGGAATCAAATGGTTCGCAGTAGCAGCTATTAGTGAAGCAAAAAAAGTTCGAGCTCAATCTGATGAATTAAGGGTATTGTTACTTACCGAGCCATCACTTGGTGAGATTGAAAATATAGAAAAATATAATATCGACTTAACAATTTATAATGATTTTTTTATTGATGGTCTAGCAAAATCCGGTAAAGCATTCAATACCCATATAAAAATCGATACTGGTATGCACAGAGTTGGTTGTGAACCAGAAGATTTTAAAAACCTTTATGAAAAAATAACAAGCTCTAAAACAATAAATCTTGCTGGTATATGCACCCATTTTCCATTAGCAGACGAAGAGATTGAGCCTACAGAAGAATCTATCGAATTGTTCAAACAAACAATCAAGGATGTAGATACAGATAAATTATTATTACATGCTGATAATTCCGGATCGTCATTTTATAATTTTGATCCTATATTTAACCTGTCAAGAGTTGGTCTCGCAGTATATGGGTGCAATATAACACCCGCAGAAGTTGTTCAAGATCTGAAACCTACGATGGCAATAAAAACAAGAATATCAAACATTCACCATAGAAAAAAGGGTGAAGCCGTTTCTTATGGAAAAGCACTAACTTTAGAAAGAGATACAACTGTTGGTGTATCGCCTGTTGGATATGGCGATGGATATCCATGGTGTACATTTCCTGACGGAAAAGTCATAGTTAACAATACATATTGCAATTTGATAGGAAGAGTAACTATGGATCAAATTTTATATGACATCACAGATGTGGAGGCAAATATTAATGATGAAGTTGTTCTTTTGGGAAACTCTGAGAACAATGAACTTAAAATTACAGTTTTCGATATTGCAAAATGGAATAAGACTATTGAATGGGAGATCCTTACAAATATAAATGAAAGACTTGAAAGGGTTGAAATTGAATGAGATCGAGATTAAAGAATCAGATTTAGATGAATTCGCAAAAGATTTTGTAACAAAATTATCAATTCCTTCAGTAATTGGATTCAACGGAAGTTTAGGAGCTGGTAAAACTTCAATAATTAAAAAGATAATTTATCACCTTGGTATCGAAGATAATGTAACTTCTCCAACATTTAATATTGTAAAAAATTATCTCAAAGAAGATTTAAGTATTTACCATGTTGATCTTTATAGACTTTCATCATTCCAAGAATTTATTGACCTAGATCTTCCTTTGTTTGAAGAAAAAACTTTATTTTTTGTTGAATGGTCAAACCAACTTCCTAATACAAACCTAAGCAATTGGACAATTATTGATATTGATATAATTGATGATTCAACAAGAAAGATAAGGTTTTAAATTGTATAAATTAGCAATTTCTACATCAGGTGAATATGTTTCTGCGGCAATATTTGAGGAGAAATTACTTGCTAGTTTTGTTTCAAAAACTAATAAAGGCTCAACTGGAATATTGCTAAATCAAATAAATGAGTTATTTGATAAAACAAAGGCAAGTAGAAATGATCTTAATGCACTTTATCTCGATGTTGGACCGGGATATTACACTGGACTAAGAATCGGTCTATCAGTTTCCCAGGGACTTGGTGCAGTTTTAGGCATACCTATTATTCCAGTAAATGGTCTTGACGCTCTTGCGTTTGCAGCACATACAAGTCACAGAAAAATATGTTCGTTGATTGATATCAAACGAAATGAGTTTGCTTATTGCGAATATATGCCTGTTCCTGGTGGAGTAACACGAGAGTCTGATCCTCAAGTAATTTCAGTTGAAAACTTAGAAATTAAACTTTCTGATGATGCCGATAAAAAATTATTAGTAGGTAATTGGGATCTTATAGAAAATAAAAAAATTCTTACTGATAGTAATACTAAATTAGCTGAGCCAAGATTTGTAACAGCTGAAAATATTTATAACGTTGGTGAAAAAATAAAAGACTATCCCAACTTCAATGAAATAAATCTTGAATATATGAGAGAACCTGACGTGACATTATCAAAAGATACTTTGAGTGGGAATGTGAAGTTTTATGATTAAAAGTTTAGAATCTTGTTCTTCTAAGACAGCACTTAAGTTGTCTAACTTAGAGCAGAATTTATTTTCTATGTCATGGGATGCCAGTATTATTGAGCAAAAAATTAATGATAAAAGTTTTAAATATTGGACTTACCAAAATGAAGATGAAATTATAGGCTATTTGGGTATCCAATTTATACATCACGATATTGAGATTCTAGGAATTGGTGTATTGGAAGAATACAGAAAAAAAGGTGTAGCAACCGAACTTATGGACGAATTAATAAGTTATTTTGAAGTTTCAAAATATGAAAAAATTATCTTGGAAGTTCGTGAATCTAATAAATCTGCTCAGAGTTTGTATAAAAAATACAACTTTAAACATTTTGGTAAAAGAAAAAAATATTATGTCACTGAAGATGCAGATATTTTTATAAAGGAAAAAGCATATGCAGAGTGAAAAAATCATTTTAGGTTTTGAAACAAGTTGTGATGAGACAGCGATTGCTTTAATGAAAGGTGACAACCTCTTAATTAACAAAATTTCATCACAAGTTGAAATTCATGAGAAATTTGGTGGAGTAGTACCTGAAGTAGCATCTAGAGCACACGCTGAAATGATAAGAAATCTTTTTCATTCCTCTATCAATGAATGTGGTATAGATTTAAGTGAAATTGATATTGTTGCCAGTACTGATGGTCCTGGTCTGGCAGGTAGTCTTGTTGTAGGCTACAATTTTGCAAAATCTGTGGCATGGGCTCTTGAAAAGCCATTTTATGCAGTAGATCATATGGTCGGACATTTAAGCGCACCACTTATTGAGCATCCAAACATGAAGCCTCCATTTTTATCATTACTTGTCTCTGGAGGACATACACAAATTGTTTTAGTTGAAGAGTGGGGTAAATATAATCTCTTGGGTTCAACCATTGATGATGCTGCAGGTGAAGCTTTTGACAAATTATCAAGATTTTGTGGATTTGGTTTTCCTGGAGGTCCAGCAATACAAAAAATATCAGAGGGTGGTGATCCAAAAAAAGTAGATCTTCCTCGACCTAAAACCTCAAACAAATTTGACTATTCTTTTTCAGGATTGAAGACAGCAGCAGTTTATTTTCTACAGAAACTTTCAGAAGAGGATCAACTATTAAAAAAAGATTTTGCTGCATCATACCAAGAGGCAATAGTCGATTCCTTAATGGACATTTTTGTCAAAGCGATTAATGAAACCGGTGTTAACAATATATCAGGCGGAGGTGGAGTCATGGCAAATTCTAGGTTACGTAAAAAAATTGTATTTTTTTCTGAAAATAATAATAAAAACCTTTATTTACCATCACCAAGATTATCAACTGATAATGCAGCAATGATTTGCGTTGCTGCTAAAAATGAGCTTATTACAAATAAAATGAATATTGACGATATAAGGTTATCTTCAATAATTTCCTAACAATTTAAGAAAATAAATACCTTTATAAACATAACTATATTAAATTCAAAACGTAGAAAATTTTAGAAAGGAATTAAACATGAATCTTCAACCACTGGGAGATAGAGTTGTTGTAAAGCCACTGTCTGAAGAAGATATGAAAACTCCATCGGGAATTTACATACCTGATACGGCGAAGGAGAAACCCCAAGAAGGAGAGGTTGTTGCTGTAGGACCTGGAGAAACTAATGACAATGGAGAAAAAATTAAACCTGATGTTAAAAAGGGTGACAAAGTTGTTTATTCAAAATATGGTGGAACAGAAATTAAAGTTGACGGCGAAGAGTATTTGATTTTATCAAGTAGAGATATACTCGCAGTAGTCGGAAAATAATAGGAGGAAATAATGGCAAAGAAGACTCTAGTATTTAACGAAAAAGCAAGGAAAGGTCTTGAAGATGGCGTTAATAAATTAGCAGATGTTGTCAAAGTAACACTTGGACCTAAAGGTAGAAATGTAGTTTTAGAAAAAAAATGGGGAGCACCAACAATTACAAATGATGGTGTAACCATTGCAAAAGAAGTTGATTTAGAAGACCCCTACGAAAACATGGGTGCTCAACTAGCAAAAGAGGTAGCATCAAAAACAAATGATGTTGCTGGTGATGGTACAACCACTGCAACTGTTTTAGCTCAGTCAATGGTTAATGAGGGGATGAAAACTGTTTCTGCGGGCGTCAATCCAATGGAAGTAAAAAGAGGAATGCTTGAAGCTGCACAAGCCGTAACAGAGTTTATAGCTGGTTTCTCAAAATCTATTGGTGGTAAAGATGAAATTGCTCAGGTTGCATCTATTTCTGCTGCAGACTCAGAAATTGGAGAAACAATTGCTGAAGCAATGGAGAAAGTTGGTAAAGACGGTGTAATCACTGTTGAAGAAGGCCAAACTTTTGGAATGGAACTTGAATTTACTGACGGTATGCAATTTGATAAGGGATTTATATCACCTTATTTTGTAACTGATCCTGATAGACAAGAAGCGATTTTAGAAGATCCATATATTCTTATTGTAAATTCAAAAATCACTGCTGTTAATGATTTATTACCTGTGCTTGAAAAAGTAATGAATTCAGGAAAACCATTGATCATTCTTGCAGAAGATGTTGAAGGGGAAGCATTAGCGACACTTGTTGTAAATAAAATACGAGGTACTTTTACATCCGTAGCTGTAAAAGCTCCAGGATTTGGCGAAAGAAGAAAAGCTATGCTCCAAGATATAGCAATCCTTACAGGAGGAGAAGTAATTTCTGAAGAGTTAGGGTTGAAAACTGAAAACACAACTGTTGATATGTTAGGCCAAGCTGAAAAAGTAATTGTCAAAAAAGACAATACCACAATTGTTAATGGCAAAGGCAAAAAAGCTGATGTTGAAGGAAGAGTAAAACAAATTCAATCCGAGATTGATGAGTCAGATTCTGACTGGGATAAAGAAAAACTTCAAGAAAGATTAGCAAAACTCTCAGGAGGAGTTGCCCAAGTAAAAGTTGGCGCAGCTACAGAAGTCGAATTGAAAGAAAAGAAAATGAGAATTGAAGATGCCCTAGCAGCAACAAGAGCAGCTGTTGAAGAGGGAATTGTTGCTGGTGGTGGTGTTACTCTAATCAGAGCCCAAGATACTGTAGATAAAATTTCTGGAGGATCCGAGGGTGAAGTAATTGGTAGAAACATCGTCAAAAAAGCATTAGAAGCACCATTAAGACAAATTGCAGAAAATGCAGGTTTTGAAGGTGGAGTAATGGTTGAAAAAGTAAAAGCAGAAAAAGGAAATGTAGGATTAAATGCCTCTAATGGTGAAATGGTAGATCTTGTTAAAGATGGTGTTATTGATCCAGCAAAAGTTACGAGATCAACTGTTGAAAATGCTTCATCTATTGCTTCTCTTGTATTAACAACTGAAGCCTTGATAGCGGAAGAACCAGAGCCAGAAGCTCCAATGCCTCCTGGAGGAATGGGTGGCATGGAAGGTATGATGTAAAACATACATTTTTTAAAAAAAAGAGTGGACAATGTCCACTCTTTTTTTTTATCATTAGTTGTCATGAATGGAATAAGAGGAGCAATTGCTACTGTAGAAAACACAGAAAACGATATATTAAAATCTACAAAAGAATTATTTAATACGATTGTAGAAAATAACAACCTTGATATTTCAAAAATTGTTTCTGTAATTTTTACTGTTACTAATGATCTTGATGCCGCTTTCCCAGCAAAGGCTCTCAGAGAACTTGGTCACCATCAATTATCTGCGATTGATACAAAGGCACCAAACGTAGTTAATGACCTTGAAGGTTGTATAAGAGTTTTAGTAACTTACAAGGATGAAATTGAAGTAAGTCATACCTATTTAGGTGAAGCTGAGAATTTAAGACCAGATAGATAAAAACTATTTGCAAATCTGTAATACATGGTATTATTACCACAATGAAAATTAACACATACTTTTACTTTAGAGCGCACATATAAGCTGCCCTAAAGTAACGTTATGTCAAATCGGGCAAAAGCCCGATTTTTTTTTAGGAGGAACAAATTGATCGTAGTAATGAAGCAAGCTGCTTCTGAGGAAGACATTGAAAAGGTAAAGGCAAAGGCAATTGAACAAGGTCATGAGCCAAAAGTTCTTTATGGAGTTGAAAGGACTGTAGTTGCTGTCCATGGGAAGGTAATTGAAGATAATCGTGGAGTTATGCGATTGTTAGATAACGTTCATCAGGTTATTCCAATCGGAAGATCTTACAAGCTTGCAAGTAAAACCTATAAAGAGTCAAACACAGAAGTAAAAATCAAAGATTTAGTTGTGGGAGGTAAAGAACTTGCATTTATAGCTGGGCCAGATAGCGCAGAATATCAAGAACAAACGTTAGAAACAGCTGAAGCTGTTGTTCAAGCTGGAGGAAATGGATTAAGAGGCGGTGCGTTTAAACCAAGAACCTCTCCATATAGTTTTCAAGGTCTTGGTGAAGAAGGTCTAGTGTTGCTTAAAGAAGCTGCAGATTTACATAATTTACCACTATTCAGTGAAATTATGGATGTTCAGCATCTTGAAATGATGGAAAAATATGTTGATGTACTTCAAATCGGAGCAAGAAATATGCAAAACTTTAAACTCTTGGAAGCTGTTGGAGAATCAAAACTCCCAGTTTTATTAAAAAGAGGAATGAGCGCAACCCTTGAAGAGCTACTTTTAGCTTCCGAATATATCCTTACGAGAGGTAATGAAAATGTTATTTTATGTGAGAGAGGTATCAGAACCTTTGAGACAGCCACAAGAAATACTTTTGATATAAATGCTATTCCTTATTTGAAAATGAATACACATTTACCAGTTATTGCTGATCCAAGCCATGGGACTGGGGCAAATAATTTAGTTGCTCCAATTGCTTTAGCAGCTATTGCTGCGGGAGCAGACGGTCTTCTTATCGAGATACATCCAAGGCCAGATGAAGCATTATGTGATGGGCCACAAGCTTTAACTCCACCAGAACTTACTGACTTAGGGAAAAAAGTAAGTTCAATGGCTGAAGTAGTTGGTAGGTCATTAAAAACATGATTAACAAAGTAAAAATAATTGGCCTTGGATTGATGGGTGCGAATCTTGGAATCAATTTAAAAAGTAAAGGTATAGATGTTTTTGGTCAGGACGTTGATAAGGAAGCTGAAAATAGGGCTGAAAAATTTGGTATTGATACAAAATCTAAAGAGGAAAGTTATGATGTGACAGTTCTATCTATGCCGATAAATAATATAGTCTCATTTCTATCAGAGGGTAATGAAATTGATGATTCAAAATTATTAATTGATATTGGTGGTACTAAAGAATCAATTTGCAATCTTATGGATAGCTCTAAAATACCTTCTGTAGGTGGCCATCCTTTGTGTGGTTTAGCTGATAATAGAATCTGGGAACCTACACCTGAAATGTACGATGATGCAACATTTTTACTCTGTGAAACAGAATCTATGAATGACAATTCAAAAAAAATTGCTAGAGATTTAGTGAACATATTGAACTGCAAAGAAGTGTGGATAGATCGAAAAAAACATGATGAAATATTATCTATTACCAGTCATTTGCCACATTTAATAAGCTCAGCATTGGTTGGGATAGCTAAAAAAGATTATGAAATAGATGAAATTATGGGTTTAGCAGCTGGTGGATTCGATGGAGCAACAAGGCTAACAAGAACAAATCCAGAAATGATAATAGACATGTACAACACAAACTCTGAAAATATAAATAAATTTCTTATTTCACTAATTGATGAAATATCCTCATTAATGTCACTTCAGGAGAAAAATCAATTAATAGAATACCTTACCTCTTCAGTTGAGTGGAGAAGAGCTTTATCAGAAAAATTTGGAGAGAGACCATTAAGTTGAAATTAATTAATCGAGGGTTATCCGGAACAGTTCAAGTGATAGGAGATAAATCTATATCCCATAGAGCAATTTTGTTTTCTGCTTTAGCTGAGGGCACATCTGTAATTAAGAATTTATTAATTAGCGAAGATACAAAAGCCTCTTTAGAAATCGTTGAACAAATGGGGGCTGATGTAAAAATCCAGGATAAAGTTTCAATAACTGGTCAGGGAATAAATGGATTAAAAAAACCAAAAAATGAGCTTAATGCCAAGAATTCTGGAACAACTGCTAGATTGCTTATTGGATTATTATCTAAACAAAAATTTTCGTCAACATTAATTGGCAGCACTCAATTAAATAAAAGACCAATGAATAGAATTGCTAATTTGTTGGTTGATCATGGAGCTGATATAAAAATAAAAAATAATTTTTTACCAGTAAATTTTAACCCAAAAGAATATTCATTCAGTTATCAAAATACCAAAGTACCAAGTGCCCAAGTCAAAAGCGCATTAATTCTTGCTTCTCTATATCATAATGAACCAACCCTTATTGAAGAAACCGTTCCTACTAGAGACCATACTGAGAGAATGCTTGTAGCTATGGGTGTAGATATATTGAGGCTTGGAAATACATTAACTGTCCCACCAACAACTAAGTTAGAACCATTGACCATTACTATTCCTGGTGATATATCATCAGGTGCTTTTTTAGTTGCTCTCGGTTTATTAAGAGGTAAACAAATAATTCTTTCCAATATGCTAATTAATGAAAGAAGACTGGGATTTATAAAAGTCTTAAAAAGAATGGAAGCAAAAATTGAGATCTTAAATATTAGAGAAGAAAACAATGAAGTAATAGGTGATATAAAAATAAATAAGTCAATACTCAATGGAACAACAGTTAGTAAAGACGAAATTCCGGATTTAATAGACGAAATTCCAATTTTTACTTTACTTGCCTCACAAGCCAAAGGATTGACAAAAGTAGTTGGCGCGGAAGAGCTAAAAGTTAAAGAATCAAATAGATTAGATGCGATGAAAAATTTTATTCTTAATTTAGGTGGTGAAATTAAGTTGTTTGATGATGGGTTTGAGATTCAAGGTATCCAAAAATTAAAAAAAGGAAAAATTGAAACACTTGATGATCATAGAATCGCTATGACGGCGATAGTTGCAAACATAGGACTAAATAAAAAAATAATTCCAGATAATTTTGAGTGTATAAATGATTCTTATCCTTCTTTTTTTGAAGATATAAAGCTATTAGGAGGTGAAATAAATGAGTAATTATGGAATTATTGGATGGCCACTCGAAAAAACTTATTCTCCAATTATTCAGAACTATTTGTTTAATATGAACAATCTGGATAGTAAATATCAGCCATTTAAAATTAAGAATTTAACAACAGAATCGGTTGATACATTAATTGCTGATCTTAATGGATTCAATATAACTATTCCACACAAAGAAAAAATACTAAATTTAGATATAGATTTTACTATTGATGAACATGTCCAAAAAATAGGATCTACGAATACTGTAAAAAGAACAGACGATAAAATTGAACTTTTCAATACTGACTTTGAAGGTTTTACACTATTTTTGAAAAAAATTGGATATGATTTGAACAAAAAAAATATATTAATCTTGGGAAGTGGTGGAAGTTCCAAAGCAATTAAATATGCTTTATCAACTCATAAAACAAAAACTCATGTTGTAAGTAGAAATCAAACTGATGAGACAATTTCATATGTAAATGCAAAAGAACTTGCTCCTGAAATTGATTTAGTGATTAATACTACACCAGTTGGGATGTCTCATTTATCTTCGGAATCACTTGATTTAGATACAAATCAATTTACAAATCTAGAATTATTTTTAAATATTGGATATGGTTATAAAAATTCTTTTTTTGAAAAATTTATTTCAGAATTTGAGTCCTACGATGGTATAGGGATGCTTATTTGCCAAGCGGTATTGTCTTTTAACATTTGGACAAATCTTAACTTACAAGTTTTAGATATATATGATGAGTTATACAAATTACTAGAAAGTCAAAATGATTAGATTCTTAACTGCCGGTGAAAGCCATGGGCCTGAGTTAACAGGTATCATTGAAGGCCTACCTGCCGGATTTAACATAACAAAAGACTATATTGATAGTTTTCTTAAAAGAAGACAAAAAAGCCAAGGTTCAGGTGGAAGAATGAATATTGAGAGCGATGAAGTTGAGATAACCTCGGGAATAATAAACAACCTAACTACTGGCGGGCCAATCACATTAAAAATAAAAAATAATGATTGGAAAAATTGGAAAGATAAAGATATTGAACCTTATGTAGTACCAAGGCCCGGACATGCTGACTTGATAGGAACTGCGAAATATAATAGTTCGGACATCAGATTAGTACTCGAAAGATCAAGCGCAAGGGAAACAGCTATGAGATGTGCTCTAGGAGCAATAGCGGCTCAAATTTTAGAAAGTTTTGAAATCAATATTTGTGGATATGTTTCTGGAATTGGAAAAGTTGATTATGTGCAAGAAAAAATAATTGATTTACAAGATCTACAATCAAAAGTCACCGACTCACCAGTATCTTGTCCCGATGAAAAAGCCGGGAAAGATATGGAGAATGAGATACTTGAAGCAAGAAAAAGGAAAGATACACTTGGCGGAGCAATCACAACAATAGCATCAGGAGTACCTCCTACATTAGGAAGTTTTGTACATTGGGATAGAAAGTTAGATGCGAATCTTGCCAGAATATTTATGTCAATACAAAGTGTAAAAGCTGTTGAAATAGGTAATGGAATAGAAGCTTCAAAAAACTTTGGAACAGATGTTCAAGATCAATATGTTTTACAAGATGGATCTATCAAAAAAGAATCCAATAATCTTGGAGGTTTTGAAGGTGGTATGACTAACGGAGAAGAAATTATAGTTAAAGCATATTTAAAACCAATTAGTACGACATTAACTCCGATAAAGAGCGTAAATTTATCGTCAAAGGAGGAAACAAACACAGTTTATGAACGTTCTGATACATGTGCGGTACCAAGGGCTGTCCCAATTTTCGAAAGCGCAATGGCATTTGAAATTTTACGAAATTTATTACTTAAAACTGGAGGGGACAGCAAAAAAGAAATTGTAAAAAACTTTAATAGTATTTCAAAATTGAATGTTGATGATTTTGACATGGACAATCAGACTTGGAAAATGAACTATGAAACAGAATAATATCTATTTAGTTGGATTCATGGGTTCTGGTAAAACATCGATTCTCAAAAAAATAAAACAGATAGTAAATGTAAATACAATTGACCTAGATGAAAATATTGAAAAAAAATATGGAAGTATAAATAAAATCTTTCAAACAAAAGGTGAAAAATATTTTCGTAATATTGAACTTAAAACTTTTGAAGCATTGCCAAATAATGATTCCGTAATTGCTCTTGGTGGAGGTTCTCTTGAAGTCTCACATATTCTGGATGAGGTCAAAAATTCAGAACTTAGTTTTTATCTAAAAGATACATTTGAAAATTTATGGAAAAGAATTTCAAATTCAGATCGTCCGCTTGTAAAAAAAGGTAAAGAAGAGATATTAGAACTTTACAGATTGCGTGAAAATTTATATAGCCAGTCAAAACATTTTATCGATATCAAAAATAAAAAAGAGAAAATAATAGCAGAAACAATTATTCAAAATACGTGGTTAAAAAATGAAGTTATCTGAAATAGATTACTCAAATAACTTTAATGATCTATATATAGATCTAAAAAACTATATAAATACTCATAATTATGTGGTATTTCTTGACTCTAATCTCTCATCAATTCTCAACCTAGATGAGAATTTAAACATTTTTGAAATTGATATAAATGAATCAACCAAGGACTTAGAGACTATACAAAAGCTCTGGGCAATTATGTTTGATCAATCTTTAGATAGAAATTCTAAAGTTATTGGGATTGGTGGAGGTGTACTAACTGATTTAGTGGGTTTTGCAACTAGTACATTCAAACGTGGTGCAAAATTATGTTTAATACCGTCGACGTTGCTGGGGATGGTAGATGCAGCTCATGGAGGTAAGAATGGTTTTAACAACGACTATGGTAAAAATCAGATTGGAACCTTTTTTATTCCAGAAAAAATATTGATTTGCTCAGAATTTTTAGATTCCCTTTCTGAAAATGAACTTAATAATGGAATAATTGAATCCATTAAGGCTGGCTTTTTAGGGGATAGAACAATACTTGATTTGATATATGTTGATGATTTTATGAAAAATATCGATGAAATAATAAAAAAAAGTGTAAAAGTGAAAAATAGTATTTTACACAATGATATTGAAGAAAGTAATGAAAGAATGTTTCTAAATTTAGGACATACAATAGGACATCTAATTGAAAAAGATTCGGATTACAGTGTTTCCCATGGACAGGCTGTAGCTATTGGAATTCTTAAAGGCCTTGAAATAGCTGAGACTAAGTGCCATCTTGATAATAATGTGAAACATCAGTTTGAAGATTTTTTGAGTAAAAAATCACTAAAAACAGATTATAAATTTTCAAATGATAACAATTATCTAAAAGAGATAATTTCAAATGATAAGAAAGTATCAAATGACATAATTAAATTCGTATTAATTGAAGATATTGAGAAACCTATTTTGATTGATTTACACGTAAACGATCTTTTGGAGGTTTTAATTAATGGGTAAAATTGTAATCATCAATGGTCCAAATTTAAATTTTCTTGGGCAAAGAGAAATTGATAAATATGGAACAACTACTTATAAGGAATTAATTTCTGAACTTGAAAACTACACGAACAATCAAGATAAATTAATTTTTTATCAATCCAATCATGAGGGAGATATTTGTGAATTTATCCAAAACATTTTCAATAATGAAGCTATTGACGGTTTGATAATTAATCCTGGTGGATATACTCACACAAGTGTGGCAATAAGAGATTCATTACTACTTCTAAATTTACCTATCGTAGAAGTACATATGACAGATATTAGAAAGAGGGAAAACTTTAGAAAAACAAATCTAATTCACGATGTATGTGAGGAATCATTTGTAGGTTTAGGTATTGATAGTTACAAAAAAGGAATTGATTATATAAATGAAAAATGAAAAAATTTTTTACCAGGGATCAAAGGGCTCATACTCTGAATCTGTATTATTAGAATTATTTCCAGATTACGAATTAGTCTCTTGCAAAACCTTTCAGGAGGTATCTAAAAATACGACTCAAGAAGGTTTTGGGCTTTTGCCAGTTGAAAATTCTCTTGTTGGAACAGTAATAGAAGCTTATGAAAGTTTAATTGAACACAATTTAGAAATATATTTAGAGATTAAAAAGAAGATAAACCATGCCCTCATTGGTATTAAAGGAACAAAAAAAGAAGATATAAAAAAAGTTATATCTCATCCACAAGCACTTCAACAATGTAGTAAATATTTAAATGATTTAGATGTTGAACTTCAACCAGTGTTTGATACTGCAGGAAGTGTAATTAGTTTATTAGAGACTAAATCAATTGATATTGGGGCTATAGCAGGTGATCATTTTGATAATGATGAAAGATTTACAATAATTGAGAAAAATATATCTAATCACGAAGAAAATTACACAAGATTTTTTTTGACAGGAAAAAAACCACTTGAAATTTCTGAAGAAAAAAATATTCGCTCTGCAATTCTTGTAGCAGCGGATGAGCCTGGCTCCTTACTTAAGGCCTTAACTGTGTTCGATGTTCTTAAATTAAATCTTATAAAATTAGAATCAAGACCAATCCTGGGATCTCCTTGGGAATATAAGTTTTACGTAGATTATCAGAATACTGACATAAAAATTGACCAACTTTTAATGGATAATCTTAGACAAGTAGCCAAAGAATTTAAAATTTTGGGTGAATACGGATCAATTAATCTTTAAACTTCCAGCTGGAAGAATTCCTATCATCCTCAATTTCTATATTTGATTCTGTAAGAAAATCTCTGACGATATCTGATTCTTCATATTTTTTAGATGATCTAAGTTCTATACGGTAAGAAATTAATTTATTGATTAAATTATTTATATTTTCTAAATTTTTATTATTCTTTTCAATTTCCAGTCTTAATTCAGCTATTTCTTTTCTTAAAACATCTTCAATTTGTTCATCTTGAGAATTTTGATCATTGTCAGCACGTACTTTAATTTGTTTTGTTTCAGTACTTTCTAATAACTTTCTAAGATCATCTAAACTATATTTTTCACCATTCTTAAAGTTTTGAGTTTCATTTTGATTAATGACAGTGACTTGTCCTAACCCTTCAACTTCAAAAAGGTTTTCTTTTGCATCAATTATAAGAGCTGTATGTTCATCGATTCCTAATATATTAGTTGGTTGAATCTCTTGTAGAATTTCCATTCTTTTAGCACCAAGATAACTTATGCTCGTGTCATGGTTTCCACCTTCTTTATTATTAAAGTGTGGAACAACTACACAATCAATATCAAAAACTTCAAGAAGATTTATACCTTTCTCCCAGTAGGGATCAATCCCAACCTTGTATATTTCATAGACAGGAATTGTTCTAATACCTAAAGTTGATGCTGCTGCACTGGCAAAAATTAAGCTACTTCCAGAGCAAAGTCTCTCTTTAAAAATTTCTGGTACATCTGTATCTATCCAATTTTTTGTTGCGTAGCTTGGACTACCTGGTCCCGAAAATATAAAATTTGAACTTTGAATTTTTTTTATAAACTCAAAGTATTCAACTGATTTAAAAAACTTTTTATTTCTAAAGCTAGCCAAGTTTATTTCTAAATTTAGACTTACATCATAAAATTCAATCAATTTATCAACTAACTGATCAGCATTTTCTTGAAATCCAAAAGGCGTATCTATTAAAGAAGCAATTACTTCACCATCAATTTTATTTATTAAATTTCTATGTACAGAAACCAAATTAGGACTTGTTTCTCCAGAACCAAGTATTGCAATTGAACCATTTACTTCTTGCATAGAAACTATTATAGGTATTTATTCATTCTTGAAAAATTGTATAATTAATATGTGATAAATATATTATTAAAAATATTGGAAAAGTTTACGCTTGATTATATTCCAAGCCTTCCTATTGGATTAAGAACAAAACTTTATAAAAATATTCTTCCAATCAGAAAGTTAAAAGACAAAGTTCTACTAAATAAACCAAAAAGTCAACAGACGTTTCAGGATAGAATTGATTTCGCCAGGACTGCCAGAATAGGTTATGACTATACAGGTTCAAGATTAAATAAATTTAATGATAATGTTCATCTTGAAAAAATTACTACCAGTGAGATGGATATTTATAAATTTACTCCTAACAATGCTCAGGACGATACTTTCGGGATTTATTTTCATGGAGGTGGATATTACAACGGTAGCATTACCGCATACAAAAACATTGTTTCTCAATTTACTTATGAGCTTCAGATTCCAATGTATTACTTTGAATACTCATTAACTCCAGAATTTCTATTTCCTGCAGCACACGAAGATGCAAAAAAAGCTGTTGAAATCATAAGTAAACTTGAAACCAGTAAACAAACAATTTGGATGGGAGACTCAGCAGGAGGTGGACTAGCTACCGGTATATTGGTTGATAAAACATTTGATATAAGCCCTGATAAATTAATTCTAATGTCACCTTGGTTAGATTTATCAGATGAGAATAAAGATAGAAAATATCTTAAAAACAAAGATATCTTATTGGCAATAGATGGTGTTAAAAATATTGGCGAATATTATGCTGGAGAATATGGAGTTACAAATCCGATTTTGTCTCCAGTTTTTGCAGAGATTAAAACATTTCCAAATACTCTTATCCAAGTTTGTTCTGATGAACTTCTATACAATGACGCAATTGAGTTTTGTAAAAAGTTAGAAAAAAATAATATTCCTTATGAGTTGCAAACATGGGAAAATTTATGGCATGGATGGCAATTTTTTCCAATTCAAGAATCCCAAGACGCTAGAGAGAAGATTGTTTCATTTGTAAAGGATAATTCTTATTCTTCACCTAAATGATGAAATGCAAATCCATATGGAAGCTCTAGTCTATTATTTTTCATAAAAGTTTCATCTTTTAAAATATTTAATGTATTGTCATCACGAGTTATTTTTCCATCATTTAAAACAATACTTCTTTCACAGATTTCTAATGCCATAGGTAAGTCATGGGTCACAAGAATTTTTGAAACTTCTAGATTATTAAGTATTTCAATTAACTCCCTACGAGATGATGGATCAAGATTTGATCCTGGCTCATCAAGAACTAATAATTTTGGTTTTGATGCTAAAACGCTTGCGATAGCAACTTTACGTTTTTGTCCATAACTTAAGTGGTGTGGTGGTCTATCTAAGAAATCAATCATATTAACTTGTTTTAGTGCATGGATTGCAAGTTCTTCAGATTCTGTAACATTGTATCCAAAATTTTTTGGTCCAAACATAACATCTTCTATTACTGTTGGCATAAATAATTGATCATCAGGATCTTGAAAAACCACACCTACAGTCTTTCTAATATCTGCGATATTTTCATCTGTGTATTCAAAATTACTTACTTTTATTTCTTTATCTAAATTTCCTAAAATCCCATTTAAGTGAAGAATCAAAGTAGTTTTTCCTGCACCATTAGGGCCTAATATTGCCAATGACTCTTTGTTATCAAGATCAAAGCTTATATTTTTTAATGCTTCATGACCGTCTGGATAGGAATAACTTAAATTATTAACTTCTAAATATTTAGTCATAGTATCTTGTCCAACAATAAAGTTATGATTGATAAAATTACACAAAAGTTAAATTTGTTAGAAATTTCGTAATTTCGTGATTTGAAATCTATATTTCCATTGAACCCTCTTGATATCATGGATAAATAAACTCTTTCACCTCTTTCATATCCTCGAATTAACAGGGCTCCAGATGCAAATGCAATAGGTATTAAGGTTTTTAAACCTTTTTCAACATAACCTCTTGATGCCATTGAAATTTTAACTCGTTTGAACTCATCAATGAATACATCAATATATCGTATCGTGAAGGACATGATCGCAATAATGATATTTGGAATTTTTAATTTTTGGAGACCATAAATTATTTCCATGCTTGAAGTTACTCCCGTAAGAATTATTCCAACGGTCAGACCCAAAGTTGCTTTGAATAAAATTGTAAACATATCATTTACACCTGTTTGATAAACATTAAATGAAAAAATTTCAAATATTTTGTCATTATTCTCACTGCTAAGGAATGGAAGGAATAATGCAAATAAAATAAAAGGTATATCTAAAGTTAATCTCTTTAAATATGTTTTAGTTGGAATTTTTGTCAGTGATAAAATATAAAAAACTAAAAATATATGCAAGAATATTTGAAATAGATCTCTTACATCAGAAAATGCAATAGACAAAACAATCAAAAAGCAACCTAATACTTTTTGCTGGGGTTTAATATTCTTTAATTCAGAATTTTCATGAATTGATAAATGATGTTGGTGGCTTGTAGGATACATGACAATATTTTAATGCAATCAATTTGCAATAAAAATAGTTATTTACATTTATTACAAACTCCCGCATACACGAAATGATTGTCAATTAAATTAAAATTTGATTCTTTTGCAATAATTTTTTCGACAGAGTTGATGACGTTTTTTGAAATGTCTATAATCTTTTTACAACTGTTACAAACTATATGAGCAGTTCTTTCTTGGTTTTTAAGATAATAAATCCCTGAGCCATGTTGTTGGTGTGAATGCTCTACAAGATCCAATGACTCAAGAATTTCTAGTGTTCTATATACGGTAGCTAAATCAATGTCTTGAACTCTGTTTAAGGCAAGTTTGTATAGTTCATCTGCTGTAAAATGTTCATGACCTGCTTCCTCAAGAATTTTACAAATTGTACTTCTAGACTCAGTAATACGATTACCATTATCTCTGAGTTTGTTAATCAGATCCATAATTAAAGTATAATTTGTGAAAAGAATGTAAATATATGAAAAAAATTCTTTTAAAGTTTATCAATAGATACAGCCTTATTTACTTACCTTTGGGGTGGATATTTGGCTTAGTGATATTTTTTATCGCATTTGAGCCTTCAATCGTTCTATATATATTAAGTTTTTTTGTGATAGGTTCTTTTTTTGGATTGTATTTATTTAATTCAAAACGAGGTTTAGTTCTTGATAATCATAATTTTTCAAACTTTGAATATACAATAATTGAATTTTACTCTGACTACTGACTGGGTTGCACTGCTTCAAAATTCATAGTTAATGAATTCAAAAAAAAGCATGAAGAAATACCAATTGTATCGGTAAATGCTTCAAAAAAAGATTATCTTGAGACTATTGAGAAATATAATCTTAAATATACACCAACATATGTTCTTGTAGACAAACATGGAGATAAAATTTATAAAAGGGTCGGTACTTTTAATGTTGAGAAGTTTGACTCTTTGGTTAGTTAAGAAACTTTGTCACCTAAATCAGCTTCTGGACTGGGTTGAAGCAGTAAAACATCCCCATTATCGTTTATCGATCCAAGAATTAAACATTGACTAATTATCGGACCAATTTGTTTGTCACCAAGATTGATTACTCCAATACATCTAACTCCAATCAGTTCATCTATCTGATAATTTGTAATTTGAGCACTTGTTTTTTTTACACCTATATCATTTCCAAAATCTATTTTTAAAATGTATGCAGGTTTTTTTGCCTCTTCAAAAACTTCAGCTGATAAAATTTGGCCAACTCTTATGTCTAGGTTTGCAAAATTTTCAACATTACTATCCATATAAAAAGTATCTTATAACATAATTAACCTATGTCAAAAATTTTGCTTTTATCGGCTGGAACAAGACCAGAATCAAAAAATAATAAAGTAGCAGGTATCGTTAATAGCTACCTAAGTGAATTAGAGATATCTTGTAATCTATATGATGATTTTTATGAAAATGTTCCTTTTCTCCGAGATTACAATGATGAACAACCTGAATATGTCATAAAAGTAAGAGATGATTTAATTGAAACTTCAAAAATAATAATTTTTAGTCCTGTTTTCAATGGAGGTTATGTCTCCCATTTGAAAAATTTACTCGATTGGCTTTCAATAAGTTTCGATAACTATTCTTACAATGAATTGTTTAAAGATAAGGATGTTGCAATTATTAGTTCAGTTGACGGTAAGGGCAACAATGCAAAGAATGCATTTGATTTACTAGGCGCTCAACTTAGCAATTATGGATTAAACGTATACGAAAATTTTTATTTATTTAATGAAGAAGATAAAGTTGATGATTTACTAACTAATGATTCCAAAAGTAAAGACTTCTTCAGTTATATAGAATTATTTCTTCGTAGTTAAAACCTCATTTATTTTTTGAAAAAATAGAATTGTTAATTCATCAACTTCATACTTATCTATATCGTCAATAGGTTTCAAAACATCCAAATGTATATCACCAGATAAAAACCAAACCTTACCTTTTATCATTAATTTATGGGCATTGTGTGTAACAACTGGCAGAACAGATAAATTGAATTTTTTAGCAATATGTGCAGCTCCTTTTTTAAATTCCAAAAGATTTTTTTGATTACTTCTTTTACCTTCTGGAAATATCATTATTGAATTACCATCATCTATAACACTTTGTATCGAATTATTAATTTTATCAAGATCTAATGATGAACTACCTCTATCAATTCTTGGAAGACCCAGAATCTTTAATACTCTACTAAAGAAAGGAATACGAAAAAGTTCAGTTTTAGTTAGGAATCTTACAGATATTGGTAACCCATAAATGTGGGTAAATATATCAAGAGTTGATGGGTGATTAGAAACTACAACGTAACTTTTATTGGTATCAATATTTTCTAAACCAGAAACGGTTAAATTAATCCCAACCATTCTTAATCCCAACCATCCAAAAAATTTGTAATATTTTGTAGCTAATGACTTTCCATTTGGAATAAAGACCGTAAGTATTATAAGAATTATTAAAAAGCTAAATATAATTAGGAATAATGGAAACATAAAAAATGTTTTTAATTTTGTTCGAAAACTTACGGGATTCATAAGCTCAGTTTATAATATTGAAATTTAGAAATGAATTTATATTACTTTTTTCTCAAATCAAAAAATGGAATAAAATACTGAACGACTCTTCCAACTGAAAATACAATAATTATTGAAGCAATTCCTATTTTTCCGCCCAGTAAAAAGCCACATGAAAAAGCAACAGCTTCAATTATTGTTCTTGCAGTACCTATTTTTAGACCTTTTTGTTCTAACCCAACCATTACACCATCTCTTGGCCCAGCGCCAAGGTCCCCACCGACATATATAGCAGTTCCTAATCCAATGAGCGTAATACCAAAAAAAAGTGTTAAATATTGGATAAATACTTGATTTGGGAAACTTATTATATTTATTACAAAATCTGCAGTTAAGCCTATCCAAAAAGCATCGAAGACTGTAGCAATTCCTGGTTTCTGTTTTAATGGAATCCACAAAAAAAGTGTTATCAAAGAAGTTAGGATTCCGGCTTGGCCATATGTTACACCGATAGTTTTCGAAATACCATCATGGAAAACACCCCAAGGACCAAGGCCTAAATTAGCTGTATAGTTAAAAGCAACACCTACACCAATTAAGGTAATTCCTAGGATTGCTTGTAAATATTTTCTTGCAACCAACGACATAATTTAATCTAACATTTTGTAGAAGTTAAAATAAAAGTATATGATTCGAAAAACAAAATATTTAGTCTTAGCGATTTTTGTTACATTCTGTTCACAACAAGCAGAGCCAGTAAATCAAGAAAATCAAACGTCTGAAGAAGTAACTACTACACAAGTAGAAAATGAAGAGAGCAATGATACCTCCAGTACAGTTGAAGTTGAGCAAATTGAAAAATTTAGTGAAAATTTATTTACAATAAACCAAGAAAAAAGTACAGCTAGTTATCTTGCACCAAAAGACTTTTTAAACTCAAATTTAGAGATCGTCAGGGGCACAACCAATGAAATTGTTGGCGGGTTCGAATTGACTTTAGATGACTGTGATCAAGCTGATTCATGTTTATTTATCTCAAATTTACTAATTTCAGTTGATTTATCCACTTTAAAAAGTGGTAACTCTATAAGAGATGGTGCAATTAAAAATCAATGGTTAGAGTCAAAATTATTTCCTAGTGCAATATATAAAATTGATGAACTTGTTTTACCTAACAATAATTTCGATTCAAAAATAGATGAAACAGTTGTTGGTGTTTTAACAATAAGAAATATTGAAGTTAATATACCGTTTTCAATTACAGCATATATGCAAGACGATAATATTTTTATTTCAGGAATAACTGAAGTTGATACGACCTGGTTTGGTTTCGACGCCCCAACTAAATTCAATGCATGGGAGGTATTAAACCCAATCGGAATAGAGATAGACTTTGTTGCTGAAAAATCTTCTGGTTAAGCTTGAAATTTGATAAATTAATTCAACCATACCCTTCTTTTTCGGAGGATTATGCATCTGTTGCAATTCTGATAGTTGACAATAAAGAGATCCTATTTATAAAAAGATCGGAAAACTTGCCCACTCATAAAGGTCATATTGCTTTTCCTGGTGGTAAAAAAGAGAATTCAGATAAAAATATTGTTGAAACAGCACTGAGAGAGGCAGAAGAAGAACTTTTTATTGAACAGTCATCAATTAAACTACTTGGAAGTTTAAATCATGTTGATACTGTAGAGTATGCTTTTAAAGTCTTTCCAATAATTTGTGAAACCTCTGACAAACCAGATAGATTTAATGAGAACGAAGTTCAAGACATTTATTTTCTTAAAATTGAAGACTTAGAGAATTCGGATAATTGGATCTATCGAGGAAATTATGAAAATGATTGGATTTTTAATTTTCAAGACCAAATCCTATGGGGTGCAACAGCTTACATGACAAGAGCGTTACTTGGAGTTAATTTAGGATAAATTATTTGCCTCATCTTTTACAGCCAAGTATAAAGACACAAAAATTAACAGCAGTGTAGGGTAAAAAACATTATTTACGATCTCATCTAAAAAGATATAACCAAGGGTAATTCCAGTGATTGGTACGACATAATCTACCATTGTTGTAAAAGTTGCTGAGAGTCTTTTTATTGTGTAGAAAAAGAGTGAATAATTGAATATATCTATGAATACGAGACCCATAAGTCTGAGGTTTGCTGACGAATTAAGTGGTTCAATTTCTCCACCAAGAGCAAAAAATAAAACTATTGAAATCAGGCTTCCACATAGCCATTGAGTAAAAAGATATGTTTTAGCTGGAATATATTGCGAGTCTTTTTTATTTGTTATGTTACTGAGTGCTAATCCTTGAACCCCTACTAAAGCTAGGATTCCTCCTGTAAGTAAATCACCCTGACCTGACAAACCAGTAGCACCAGACATAAATAAGACTATTAATCCAATAAGTCCTATTAGAACTGAAATAATTTTTAATCTTGTAATTTTTTCTTCTTTAAAAAGTAATAGGACCCAAAACACTGTAAACAATGGAATTGTAGAAATGAATATACTTTGTAAGCCAGAAGATATATTCTTTAATGCATAAATAAAGGTCCAACCAGGAATAAAAATAGCAAGTGTTCCAGTTAAACTACCTTTCAAAAAAAAATTTAAATTAATTTCTCTTAAAAATTCTTTTCCACAATATATTCCTAGTAGAACAGTCACGATTGTAATTCTTGCAGTGACAATAAAAATTTCACTTACATTGTCAATGAGTAAACTTCTATTTAGTAACCCATGAAACCCAAATAAGAAACCAATTAGAACTATATTTCTTAGACCTGCATAAGGTGACATTGTGTACTTGGATTTTATAAAATTACTCCATTTCGATTTAGTTTATTAGAATAGCAGATATGAAAACTGTTTTTTCAGGAATTCAACCTACTGGTAAAGTGCATTTAGGAAACTTATTAGGCGCTATAAATAATTGGGTACATTTATCAAATGAGGAAAATAAAAACTATTTTTGTGTTGTCGATCTTCATTCTTTAACTACACATCCAGACCCTGCATTAATGCAAGAAAATATTAATGAAACTATAAAAGTCCTTATTTCTTCAGGAATTAATCAAAAAAATTCTAAAATTTACATCCAAAGTAATGTTCCTGAGCATGTACAACTTTCTTGGATCCTATCAAACTTCTGCCAAATTGGAGAGCTACAACGAATGACGCAATTTAAAGAAAAAGCAGATCAATTGGGTAGCCACGCTGGAATACTTACATATCCTGTGTTGATGGCTGCTGATATTTTAATCCACAAAGCTAATGAAGTACCTGTTGGAGACGATCAAACTCAGCATTTAGAACTAACTAGAAACATTGTTGAAAGATTTAATAATTCTTACGGTGAAATTTTTCCGTTACCTGAAAGAACAACTGGCAAAGTAGGAGCTCGATTGATGTCTTTACGCCACCCAGATAACAAAATGTCAAAAAGCAAAGATGATTTAAATGGAACAATATATTTTGATGATTCAAAAGATGAGATTATTAAGAAGTTCAAGTCTTCAGTTACTGACTCTGAAAATGAAATAAAATTTGATAACGAAACTAAAAAAGGTATTAGCAACTTAATTGATATTTATTCAACACTACACGAACTTACTCATGCAGATGTTGAAAATAAATTTAAAAATTCGTCTTATGGTGAATTTAAGATTGAGGTTGGAGAAAGCGTAATAAGTTATTTAGAGCCAATTAAAGAAAGATATGACTCATTAAGTGAAGGAGATGTTGCCTCTTTGATTAAAGATAATCTTGATGATGTTAAAGATTCAGCAAAAAAAACAATGGATGAAGTAAGCGCAGTTGTTGGAGTTTAGTTCCTAGGGTATGAATAAATTAAAACCACTTCCTGAAGAATGGTCAGGATTGCTAAATAATGAACAAAAAGAAGCGATTGAAAATATTAATGGTCCTTTACTTATTATTGCTGGGGCAGGTTCAGGTAAAACAAGAGTCTTAACTTACAGATATGCACATTTAATAAAAACATATGGGATAAATTTTGAAAATGTGTTGGCTATTACATTTACAAATAAAGCTGCAAATGAAATGAAAGATAGAATAAGTGATTTACTAAATCTTGAGTTGTCTCCGAAATGGATATCTACGTTTCATAGTCTTTGTGTCAAAATGTTAAGAATACATGGCCATCTGATTGGCTTTAATAATAATTTTACTATTTACGACCAAAGCGACTCTACAAAATTAGTTCGTAATTGTATGCGAGATTCAGATATTGACACAAAACAATATTCTCCAAAAAGAATACAAGCACACATCTCATCTTTAAAAAATCAAAGAATCTTACCTGGAGAAGCTGTTGAATTTGCACAATCGTTTTTTGATGTAAAAGTCGCAGAGATTTATTCATCATATCAGAAAAAACTTATGCTAGCTAACTCAATGGATTTTGATGACTTACTAATTAAAGCAGTAGAACTTCTTGAGACTAGTGACAAGTCACTAAATTACTGGTCTTCAAAATTTCAATACATAATGATTGACGAGTATCAAGATACTAATATGGTGCAATATCGTCTTGTTGAACTACTTGCATCAAAACACAAGAATATCTGTGTTGTTGGGGATTCTGATCAAAGCATATATGCATTTAGGGGTGCGGATATTAGAAATATTGAAGAGTTTGAAAGTGACTTTAAGGATGCAAAAGTTATATCTCTAGAAAAAAATTATAGGTCTTCCCAAAAAATTTTAGATATTGCAAATGCGGTAATTTCAAACAATCCAAGAAAAAAAGATAAAAAATTATGGACTGATAATGACGAAGGATTAGATGTAAATTTAGTTGAATTCAATTCTGAAAGAGATGAATCAAGATGGATAGCTGAACAAATAAATAAACTTTTAGAAGATAAAGCGTTTACTGAAATTGCTATTTTTTATAGAACAAATAATCAATCAAGACTCTTTGAAGAAGAGTTAAGAAAATTAAGTTTAAGTTATAAGGTTGTTGGTAATGTGAGATTTTACGACAGGAAGGAGATTAAAGATATTCTTGCATATTTAAATTACTTAATAAATCCAGAGGATACAGTCTCATTTGAGAGAATATTAAATGTTCCCAAAAGAGGAATTGGGGAGTCAACACTTCAGAAGTTAAGAGATTACGCAAACAAAAATGAGATTTCTTTATCAAAATCTATAGAAAATCTAGATGAAATCAATAATTTATCTGACAGGGTAAAAAAACAAATAAATAATTTCAAAGAGATAATTAATGACTTGAAATCCTTTGCATTGAAGGGCCCTTCAGAAACAATTTCAAAAACTTTAGAATTAACAGGCTACAAAGATGAATTAGTTAAAGAAGGAACTTTAGACTCTCAAATGAGATTAGAAAATCTCGATGAATTACTTACTTCAGCATTTGAATTTGAAAATTTATACGAAGAAGACATAGAAGATCCATTTACAGTTTTAAGGGACTATTTAGAATCAATTGCACTTTTCACAGATTCAGACGATGTAGACAAAGAAGATAGAATTCTGCTGATGACCCTACATAATGCTAAAGGATTGGAGTTCCCGGTAGTATTCATGACTGGGATGGAGGAAAACATATTTCCTAGTCAAAGATCTGAAACTGATTTTGAAATACAAGAAGAAAGAAGACTTTGTTATGTTGGGATGACGAGGGCTGAAAAAAAGCTTTACTTAACATATTCAAATACCAGAACTATGTGGGGAGGAACAAATTATTACCTTCCTAGCAGATTCATCGATGAAGCCAAACCCTATTTGAAAGAAATTAAAATTCATCAAGAATCAACTAATGACAAAAGTAATTCTGCAGGTTCTCTTGGAAAGAAAGTGATTCATGAAAAATATGGTTCAGGAATTGTTGAAGAAGTGAATGGTAATGAGATCACAGTTAACTTTGGTGGAGAGCATGGAATCAAACATTTAGATATTGAATGGGCCCCTATAATATTTGAATGATATCTTTAATATTTGAACTTGGTAATATATAATCTTTTGGGGGAGTAATGGACTTATTTGAATATCAAGGAAAATCTTTATATCAAAAATTTAATATAAATCATCCCAATTCAAAACTAATTAAAAACCTAAATGATTTAAATGACCCAATTAATCTCAATTTTCCCGTTGTTGTAAAAGCCCAGGTACAAGTCGGGGGAAGAGGAAAAGCGGGGGGTATCAAGGTAGCTAAAGACATTAACGAGTTATCACAATATTCAGAAGAAATATTAGGTATGGATATAAAAGGCCACAAGGTAGAAATTCTTCTCTTAGAGGAAGCATCAAATATTTTGGAGGAATATTATATCTCGTTTACTTTAGACAGGTCAGAAAAAAAATATCTAATTATGTTGAGTGCTAAAGGAGGTATGGACATTGAACAAGTTGCAGAGGAAAATCCTGATGACTTAGTTAAGTTTCATGTAAGTCCATCAGAAAAATTAACGTCATCAACTATTTCCGAATTAATTAATAAAGCTAATTTGAATAAAGATCATGAAGAAAGTCTTTCTGAAATAATAGAAAACTTGTATTTGATGTTCACAGAAGGAGATTGTGATCTTGTAGAGGTCAATCCTCTTGCAGTTACAGACAATGGAGTAATGGCACTTGATTCAAAAGTATCATTGGATATGAATGCAAAATATAAACATCCATATTTTGATGATTTTGAACAAGAAATACCAATTCCTGAATCCGAGAAAAATGCGAAAGAAAAAGGTTTAAATTTTATCAAACTTGATGGATCTGTTGGAATTATTGGAAATGGTGCAGGTTTAGTCATGTCTACACTTGATGTTGTTGCTGAAAATGGTGGTAAAGCAGCAAACTTTCTTGATATTGGTGGTGGAGCAAAAGCTGAGACTGTAAGTTCTGCTCTTGAAGTTTTAGAGGCTGATCAAAATGTAAAGTCAGTATTGATAAATATATTTGGTGGAATAACAAGGTGTGATTTAGTTGCTGAAGGAATAATCGAGGCAACTAAAGGAAAAGAACTTGTATGGCCAATTATCATAAGGCTAGACGGAACAAATTCTTTAGAAGGACTAGAGATATTAAAAGCAAACCCTAATGAAAAAATATTCATAGAAGAGTCAATGGATTCAGCTGCAAAATTGGCAGTTCAGAAAGGTCTTTAAATGTCAATTCTCATAGATGAAAATACAAAAGTTGTAGTACAAGGTCTTACCGGTAGAGAAGGCCAATTTCATGCTCTGAGAAATAGAGATTATGGAACCAAAATTGTAGCTGGAACAAGACCAGGAAAAGGTGGGGAAAATGTTGAGGGCATTCCTATATTTGATGATGTTGAAAAAGCTGTCAGTGAAACAGATGCTAATGTCGCTCTCACCTTTGTACCACCTGCATTTGCAAAAGATGCAGTGTTAGAAGCGGCGTTTGGTGGATGTGAATTAATAGTATGTATAACTGAAGGAATACCGGCAAAAGATGAAGCTGAAATGTATGACATTCTGAAAAAAGAAACAAAAGCATCTCTTTTAGGTCCAAATTGTCCAGGTTTAATATCACCGGGTAAGGCAAATGTTGGAATTATGCCTCACGAAATTACATTGCCGGGAAATATAGGAGTAGTTTCAAGGTCAGGAACTTTGACGTATCAAGCTGTTCATGAGCTAACAAATCTTAATATTGGACAATCAACGTGTATAGGTATTGGTGGAGATCCAGTACCTGGAATGTCATTCATAGATGTAATTGAGAAATTTCAAGCAGATAGTGAAACAGAAGGTATCGTTATGATTGGAGAGATTGGTGGTACAGCTGAAGAGGAAGCAGGAGATTTTATTAAACAAAATGTCACAAAACCTGTTGTGTCATATATAGCTGGTGTAACTGCACCTCCTGGTAAAAAAATGGGCCATGCTGGAGCAATTGTTTCAGGAAACAAAGGCACCGCAGAAGCAAAGATTCAAGCTTTAACTGATGCTGGTGCAATAGTTGTTAAGACGCCAACTGAAATAGGAAAAGCAATGAAAGATGTTATAAATGGCTGAAAATTTAAAAAGAACAGATCTAATTAATGCTATTGAGGAGACAAGAAAATCTTTTGATACTGACAATCCTACTGTTCCTTTCATTGAGGGGGATGGAATTGGTATCGATATTTGGCCAGCTGCAAAAAAAGTTTTTGATGCTGCAGTCGAAAAAACTTACAAAAATGATAGAAAGATTAATTGGATAGAAGTTTTAGCGGGACAAAAAGCTTATGATACAACTTCTGAGTGGCTTCCAGATAAAACTTTAGAAACATTTAATGAATATGGTGTGGGTATAAAAGGTCCATTAACTACACCTGTAGGTGAAGGAATAAGATCTATCAATGTTGCAATAAGACAAGAACTTGATCTATATGTTTGCTTGAGGCCTATCAAATATTTCAAAGGTATTCAAACTCCTACAAAAAACCCACAAGATGTAGATATCACTTTATTTAGAGAAAATACCGAAGATGTCTATGCAGGAAAAGAACTAGAAAATTCCTCAGAAGATGTTGAAAAACTTAATAATTTTTTAAAACAGGAATTTGGATGGGATATAAGAATAGACAGCGGGATTGGAATAAAACCAATATCTCAGACTGCTTCTGAAAGGCTGATAAGAGCAGCACTTAATTATGCCGTAGAAAATGATAAAAAAAATGTTGCTTTAGTGCATAAAGGAAACATTATGAAGTTTACTGAAGGTGCATTTAGAAAATGGGGTTACGACCTTGTAAAGTCAGAATTTTCAGATGTTGCGGTTTCATGGGAGGATTGTGGTGGTGATCCTGGAGATAAAATATTAGTACAAGATGTTATTGCAGATGCATTTTTACAGCAAATCTTAATTAAACCACAAATGTTTGATGTAATTGCTACAACGAATCTCAATGGAGATTATGCTTCTGACGCCTTAGCAGCTCAAATAGGGGGCATTGGTATCAGTCCAGGAGGAAACATAAACTATGAAAATGGAAAAGCAGTTTTTGAAGCAACACATGGTACTGCTCCTAAATATGCTGGTCAAGATAAAACAAATCCAGGATCATTAATTTTGTCAGGAGTAATGATGTTTCGATATATGGGTTGGAATAGTGCTGCTGATCTAATTGTTAACTCAATGGAGAAAACAATTCTCGAAGGAAAAGTAACTTATGATCTTGCTCGAGGAAGAAGTGTCAAAAAAATTCTTTCTTCATCAGAATTTGCAAATGCTTTAATCAGTAATATGAAAACTTCAAAAGGGAGAAGTAGTAAATGAATAAGGTTACAGTTGTCGGAGCTGGAAAGTATGGATCGATGACAGCGTTAAGAATAGCTGAGTACGATATTGTACAAGAAGTCGTAATGACAGATATTGTTGAAGGCCTTCCTCAAGGGCTTGCCCTAGATATCAATCAGTCACGATTTGTTGAACAATTTAACACAAAACTAATAGGAACTAATGATTATAAGGACACAGAAGGAAGTGATGTAGTCGTTATAACTGCTGGTTTACCACGTAAGCCAGGAATGTCTCGAATGGATTTGTTAGAGGTAAATGCAAAAATTGTTGAAGGCGTGACTGAGGAAATATTAAAGTATTCTGACAATCCTTCGATCATTGTTGTGACGAATCCACTTGATCAAATGACTACTCTTGCTTCAGATGTTTCTGGTTTGCCTAAAAATAAAGTCATGGGACAAGCAGGAATTTTAGATTCATCGAGGTTCGCATACTTTATCGCTGAAAAGCTTTCTGTTGATACCTCTGATGTATACGCACTAACCTTAGGAAGCCACGGAGAAACAATGGTCCCTGTCCCATCACTTTGTACGGTGAAAGGAGAACCTCTTACAGATATTTTGAATGAATCTGATATAAATGAGCTGGTTGAGAAAACTTCTAATGGAGGTGCTGAAATTGTTGGATTGCTAAAAACTGGGAGTGCATATTTTGCTCCCGCTTCTTCAGCTGCAGTCATGGTTAAATCAATAGTAAACAATTCAGATGAAATATTTCCTGTTTGTGCTTGGCTTGAAGGTCAATACGGTATTGATGACGTATATCTAGGAGTGCCTGCAAAACTAGGTAAAGATGGTGTCACAGAAGTAGTAGAATTTGAACTTACCGAACCTGAAAAAAATGCACTAATTGATGCATCAAACGCTGTAAAAGCTAAGGTTGAAGAGCTCAATAACATAAAAAATCAATAAAATCAGTCTTTTTGAAAAAAAACCCAATATTTATTGTATTTTTGTGATATTTTTAATAAAAAAACTATAATTGCCTTAAGAATATTAAAGAAAGGCAAAACAGCTATGAATAAAGACCAATTGGCAAGCGTAGTGGCATCAGAAGTAGGATTGTCACAATCAGACGCAAAAGCAGCTGTAGACGCAGTTTTTGATGGCATAACAAACGGTATGAAGAATGGCGATAAAGTAAGTATTGCTGGATTTGGACAGTTTGAGTCAAGATACAGGGCTGCTAGACAGGGTAGAAATCCAGCAACTGGAGAAACAATCCAAATTGCTGCAAAAAATGCACCAGCTTTTAAAGCTGCAAAAGGATTAAAAGATAGTTTGAACTAGCTCTTGATTTTAATCATTTGAAAAGACGGCATAGCCGTCTTTTCTTTTTACTGTATTAACTTAAGATCGCCAGAAATCTTAATTTTCTCTTCAAACATTAAATCTTCTGGGTGTTTTTCATTATTTTTTAATTCGTTAAATGTTTGAATAGACATTTTTATTATCAATCCATAATTTTTGTGAGAAAGTTCTTTTGTAATTTCTCCAGTATCTAAATTTATAAAAGTGTTTTCATCTCTTTCATCTATCAATTGAAGATATATATTGTTTAACGATTTTTTTTCAGAAAGTTTTAAGTTCTTTATAACTTCTTCAATATCACTATTTAGGTCAGTCATTAACTATTTAGGAGTGTCTCTCGCTTGATGTCCTCAATTGCTTTTGTTACTTGTATGCCTCGTGGACACGCTGATGTACAGTTGAATGCTGTTCTACATCTAAATGCACCATTGACATCTTTCAAAATTTCAAGCCTTTGCTTTGTACCTTCATCTCTAGAATCGAAAACAAATCTGTGTGCATTTACAATTGCTGCTGGCCCAACATATGTTTCTGCAGTCCAAAATACAGGACAGCTAGTTGTACAGGCTGCACACAAAATACATTTTGTAGTATCTTCAAACTTATCTCTATCCTCTGGAGACTGTAATCTTTCTCTATCTCCAGGTTCTTTTTCATTAATTAGATAAGGCATCACCTTTTTATAACTATCGAAAAATGGTTCCATGTCAACAATCAAATCTTTGACAACAGGAAGGCCACGTATCGGTTCAATTTTTATAGGATTTCCAACTTCTTTAACTAATACCTGGCAAGCAAGCATATTTTCACCGTTGATGACCATCGCATCAGAACCACATACTCCGTGAGCACAAGATCTTCTAAATGAGAGTGAACCATCTTCAAACCATTTAATTTTGTGCAGTAAATCTAGAATTCTTTCTTCTGGTTCAGCATCTACAATATAGTTTTCCCAGTGCCCTTTTCTATCTGATTCTGGATCATACCTTAGAATTTTTAAATTAATATCCATTAGTATTTACGTTCCATTGGTTCATATTTTCCTAATTCTACATCTTTGTACTTTAGATTTGCTGTGTTATCTTTTTTAAACGCAAAGGAATGTTTCATAAAGTTTGTATCATCACGATCAGGAAAATCTTGTCTTGAGTGAGCCCCTCTTGACTCATTGCGAGCAAGTGCGCTTGCTACAGTAGCCTCGGACATATCTAATAGGTAATCTAACTCAATAGCCTCGACAAGCTCTGAATTATGCACCTTACTTTTATCAAAAATTGTAACATTTTCGTATCTGTCTCTTAGTTCTTCTAATATCTCTGTTTGTTTTTCTAAAGTCTCTTTAGTTCTAAATATTTTTGCATTCTCTTCCATAGATTCTTGAAGGTCTTTTCTAATATTTGCTACAGAAAATTCATCAGTATGTTCTTTATCAATAAGATTTTGTATCTTTTTCGAAAGATCATCAGATGCACTGTCACTAATGCTATTTGGTTTTGTTTGAGTTACGTAATCAACCATGCTTTGACCTGCTCTTTTACCAAAAACAACTATATCTAGGAGTGAATTAGTACCTAATCTATTAGCACCATGAACACTTACACATGCTGCTTCTCCAGCAGCATAAACTCCTGGTAGAACTGTTCCTTTTTCATCACTAAGTACACGTGAATAAACATCTGTTGGGATGCCTCCCATAGCGTAGTGTGCTGTAGGTTGAACAGGTATAGGTTCTTCAATCGGTTCAATTTTCACATATGTTCTGACAAAATCAGTTATGTCAGGTAATTTTTTCTTTATTGTTTCTGCACCAAGGTGAGTCAAATCTAAATAAACGTAATCGCTATCAGGTCCCGCACCATTGCCTTCACTTATTTCAGTAGCTATAGCTCTTGAAACCATATCCCTAGGTGCTAAATCTTTAATTGACGGAGCATATCTTTCCATAAATCTCTCTCCATCTTTATTTCTTAGAATTCCACCCTCACCTCTCGCTGCCTCTGAAAGCAAAATACCTAATCTATATATTCCAGTTGGATGAAATTGATAAAACTCCATATCTTCCAAAGGTATACCTTTTTGATACAAAATCCCTGGTCCATCACCAGTTAAAGAGTGAGCATTAGAGCTAACTTTAAATATTTTACCAAAACCACCAGTTGCAAATGTAACTGCTCTAGTTTCAAAAATATGTATATCTCCGGTTGCAAGTTCATAGGCAATAACACCTTGGCAGATACCATCCTCAATCTTGATATCTAGAACTTGAAATTCATCAAAAAAAGTTACTCCCATAGATACACATTTTTGATAAAGAGTCTGAAGAATCATATGACCAGTTCTATCAGCTGCATAACAAGCTCTGAAAGCAGGAGACTCACCTTCTTTTACAGTGTGACCACCAAACCTTCTTTGTGCAATTTTTCCATTATCTAATCTACTAAATGGTAATCCCCAGTGCTCCAATTCAATCACGGCATCAATTGCCTCTTTACATAAAATATCTACTGCAGGTTGGTCTGCAAGATAATCTGAACCTTTGACGGTATCGAAAGCGTGCCAGTTCCAGTTATCTTCTTCAACATTTGCAAGAGCGGCACTCATCCCACCTTGAGCTGCACCTGTGTGAGATCTTGTAGGATAAAGTTTTGTTATGACAGCAAGCTTCATATGCGGTGCTGCTTCTATCGCAGCCCTAAGACCTGCTCCACCAGCACCAACTATTACTCCATCAAATGAATGTTTTACTATTTTCATACTTGTCTTACAAATGCAACAATTGCATATGTTCCTATTATAAAGAAAATTAAAGATGTACTGTAAAGAGCACTGTGTGCAAGTTTTCGAATTGTTTTATCAGCTAGATTGTCATGAATAACTACTCTCAATCCATTTGTTCCATGTAAAAGGCTCAATGTTAATAAAAGCCAATCAAATGCTCTCCAGTAAGGAGTTTCCCACCTTGCCGCCACAAAATTATAATCTAAGTTCAACGTGTCATTAAAGACATGCATAATGAACATATGCCAAACAGCAAGAAATACAAGCACAAGTCCACTTACTCGCATAAAAAACCACGCTTGGAGCTCAAAACTAGATCCACCAACAGGTGGTTGACGTCTTCCCCAATCAGTTCTTGTTGTCTGCATTATCTTGTCTTCCAATCTGGTATCGGCCTAATCATACAATCAACTATGGTGGTGCCCTCTGAGCTTTTTTCAAGACATAAGTCAAAATATGAAGTAGTCATTTTGTAGGTAGTTGGTACAAAAATTATCAAAAATACAAACAATGATGCAAAATTTAGTTGTTTTTGATAATCAGAGCCTTTTGCCCATAAATCTACGGCAATTATTCGTAATCCATTTATAGCATGACCAAGTACCGCAGCCATTAGTCCAATTTCGGCAACTCTAAAGTAAAAGTTTTTGTAGATTGCTTCAGCACCTTCATAAATTTCTGGTCCAAGAAGAATCAATGCTGTTGATATTATGTGTAAGAGAAGATATCCAAAAAGACCAACACCAGTAACTCTATGAAATATATAGAGCCACATTCCAGTCTTTCCTTTATAAATCGAACCTGTAGAAACAATTCGTTGATATGCCATTAATTAATTATCCTACAAAAGGTATATTATTGTTAATTAATTAGAAGATTAGCCCCTTGACATAACGATAATACAATAATAAATTACACATATGTGATTTAGTTTTCAATAGTTAAAGGGGTGATGTGGAAAATTCAATAATTGAGGAACTCTTAGGTGGAATGCCTTCCTGGACGGAAGAAGCAAATTGTAAAGGGGCTGATGCAGATATATTTTTTCCTGAAAGAGGTGCCTCAACTAGAAAAGCTAAATCAATTTGTAGAGCTTGTTCTGTACAAGAAGACTGTTTGGAGTTTGCTATTGAAAACTCAGAAAAATTTGGAATCTGGGGCGGACTTTCTGAAAGAGAAAGAAGAAGAATCAAACGACAGAGAATTCATGACACAGACATTAGGGACGTTGGTTAAGAAATACTAAATTTTTCTTTATAAGCCTCGAAGTCTCTTTCCACTCCAATTTCATCACTTTTTATTATCTCAGTTATTACATTTTCTTCGTTAGTGATGTAGGTATACCTTAAAGAGATTCCAACTCCATCATGAAAACATCCAAATTGTTTCGATACTTCCCCATGAGGCCAAAAGTCTGCCAAGATTGGGAATTCAATATTGTAGTGATTTGCCCAAGCTCTGTTAGTTGGCCCTGCAGCAACTGTAATCATTACTGTATCAGTATCGGCAGATTTAAATGCATCAATATTGTCTCTAAGTTCGCATATTTCTCCATCACATACAGAACTGAAAGGAAATGGCATGAAGACAAACATAGTTTTTTTACCAAGAAAATCTTCTGAATTAAAAGATTCTTTGTCATAATTTACTAATGAAAAATCTGGAATTTTATCACCTATGTTTAAACTCATTTATTTTCTCCTTTTGCTTTTTACTTTAACAGTAATGATTATATAGGAGGTAAAGATGTACGGGCTGCCCATGAAATAGGATCATGCAATTCATCTAAGGTTGGAATCAATTCTGTCGAACCAAGAATATCGTCCAATGTAAATGTAGATTGTGAATCATTTAGATAATTTAAGAAACCGTCAGAGTAAAAATCTAATTCAGAAATTTTTGTTTCGATGTCTTTTGTAGGACTTTCGTAATTTGAAAATGACAAATCCATTAGTAGATCAAAAATACTGTTGTCCTGTAAAAGGTTTAGTCCTTTTGATTTTTGTTTTATAACTGATCTGTAAAAACTAAGAGGAGCCGCAATGCTCTCAAATATTTGATTTGGATCTAATCCCTCTACCCCTGAAATATTTGAAATTATTTCTTGAGGATTGTTTATAGCTTCTGGACCCATATCTAAATTTAAATCTTTAAGTTTGTTAATCATGTCCTCAGAACTTTTTGAAATTGTATTCATTATATTCTCAAAGGGCTGAGAATATTTTCCTAAGCATAAAGCGACGTATTCAACAGTGAAGTATGCAAGACTTAGATCGTTTTCGTTTGCTTCAAAATTAGTAATTTTAGAAACAAATGTTTTGTGGTTTATTGCAAGTGTATTTGATTTTGGAAGAATGATACCAAATTGGCTTAATCCCCATGAAAATTTTCCTAACAGTCCAGCTAGATTGCCAAATTGCATTCCCAAAATAGATGATTTCATGTTATTTCCACCGATTCCACCAAACATTGAAAATTCAGGAGATTCTATATTTTCAAAATCAAAGTGTTTTATTGAATCAATGAACCATAGTCCGTAATCTTTGGGTGTCATCAATCTTATTTCTTTAGGAGCAGTTTCGTAGCTTATAAACTCATCAGATTTAAGCTCAATTACTCTGAAAATTTGCTCAAAATTTAAATCTTTATTAGACAGTTCTAATGGCAAGACCTCCTCATCCTTTGTTATATGATTATTGATTTGTTTAGCTAGCTCCCAATTGACACCGGATTCTTCATTGTTGAAAAGATTGAAAAATTGGGAGAAAATATCTTCAGACATTAAACATCAGATGGTCTTAAATCAAGGGTGAAATCCAAAATTATTGTATTTGTACCTCTTAGTATTTCAACAGTAATAGGATCACCTGCTCTTTTACTTCTTAAAATAGTTATTAACTGGTCGAGTGTTGTGATATTGATATCATTAATTTTCTTAATAACATCATCTGGTAACGCACCAGCTTTTCCTATTGCATAGATATCATTTGCAGGTCCGTAGAGCTCCTCGATTACAACACCTGAAAATATTCTTGCTCCATCATCGGCAACTTCAAAGTATTGCGCTCCAAGAATTCCTAAAAATGCGTGTAAAACTTTTCCATCATCAAGAATGTCTTCGACAATTCCCAGAGCGAGATTTATTGGGACAGCAAATCCCAAGCCCTCTGCTCCAACATCTGCTGTTGCAATTGCAGTAGTAATTCCAATCAGTTCTCCTTTTTGATTTAGTAGTGCCCCTCCACTTGAACCTCTTGTGATAGGTGCGTCTGTTTGAATAAGACCAAATAAAGTAACCGCATCATTCATACTCTCACTCCCAACATCGAGTCGCCTATCAAGTGCCGATATAACACCTGTAGTTACTGTAGGAGCTGCTCCAAGTGTTAAGGGATGACCTATTGCAACAGCTAAATCACCAACAAGGATTGCTTCGCTATTACCAAAATTTATTGGTGAGAGATTTTCGTTCTCAATTTTAACAACACCAATATCAGTCAACCTGTCAGAACCAATAATTGTTGCTTCATACATTCGTCCGTCTTCAAAAATAACTCTTACATCAGTTGTTCCTTCTATCACATGATGGTTTGTGATGATTAATCCTTTTTCATCTATAACTACTCCTGAACCACCACCAACAGATATAAATTCACCATCTTGATTTAGCTCGCCAACTTGAAGCTGGACGATTGTTTTTGTTGCAATTTCTGCAACAGAAACAACTTCAGTAGAGTCAACACGAGGCATAATCAGCTCTTTTTCTTTTACTGTTTCAGTAATCGTAATTGGTTCCGGCAAAACTACTTCTTCTTCTTCAAATACACCAAAAAAGAATAAAAACGATAAAACTATGACACTGGTAAAAAATGAAGATAAAAATATCACATTAAAGGATGAAGATTTTCTTTTTGTTTTTTCTTCTAATAAATCTGAAATATACTTTTCGGTCTCGAAAAGTTCTTGTTGTCTAAATTCATTTTCTTCCATATAACAATATTAAGTATGTCTCAGTTGTACTTGTTTTTGAAAACCTATCTCTTATTTTTTTAGTAAAATTAATTTGATTAAGTTAAAGTAAATACATAGTGTTATCAGTTCAAAATTTAGAAGTTGTTTATCAAGACGTTATTTTAGTTTTGAGAGGTGTATCTTTTGAAGTACCTAAAGGTCAAATTGTCTCGCTACTAGGTAGTAATGGATCTGGAAAAACAACCGCTCTTCGTGCAATAACCGGTTTATTAGACACTCAAAACGGAGATATTACAAAAGGAAAAATTTTCATTGAGGATGAAGAAATTACAAATGCACTGCCATCAAAAATTGTTCAGTTAGGTATTGCACAAGTATTAGAAGGAAGGCGTATATTTTCAGAATTAACTGTGAGAGAAAATTTAAGACTTGGTGGCTTTACTGCAAATGAATCCATTGATGAGAATATAGATAGGGTTTTTAATTTATTTCCTGTTTTAAAAGACAGAGATAAAAATATTGCAGGATACATGTCTGGTGGAGAACAACAAATGCTAGCTATTGGCAGAGCTTTAATGTCAAATCCAAAGTATCTCTTATTGGATGAACCGAGCCTTGGTTTGGCTCCTAAGTTAGTTCAACAAATATCTGAGCTAATTTTGGAAATAAATAGTCAAGGCGTAACTGTTTTGTTAGTGGAACAAAATGCAAATATGGCATTAAAGATATCCTCTCACGGGTACATTATGGAAACAGGAAATATTGTGATGGACAATCCAAGTTCAAAATTGTTACAAGATCAAGACGTTCAAGAATTTTATCTTGGCTTGAATGCTGAAGGAACGGATAGAAAATCCTTTAAGGATGTAAAACACTATAAACGTAAGAAACGTTGGTTGTCATGAAAAATGTAATTGAATTTAAAGATGTTGGGTTGAACTTTGGAGGAGTAAAAGCTCTTGATGGTATATCTTTTGAAGTAAAAGAAGGGTCATTATTTTCAATTATTGGTCCTAATGGTGCAGGAAAAACCTCGGTCTTTAACTGTATCAATGGAATATACAGGCCTACTTCAGGTGAAATAAAAATATTTGATAAATCAATTAAAGACATGAAACCAGATGATATTGCAAATATGGGTGTATCACGAACTTTTCAAAACATTGAACTATTTGAAAATATGACAGCGTTGGACAATATTTTAATTGGTGCTCATAAGCACATTAACTATGGGGCGGTTTCTAGTTTATTTAGGACAAAAAAAGTTAGAATCCAAGAAGATGAAGCAAGAAATATTGCAGAGGATGTGATTGACTTTTTAGAAATTGAAGAACATAGATTTTCATATATTTTGTCGCTGCCTTATGGAATACAAAAAAGAATAGAGCTTGGAAGAGCCTTAGCTATGAAACCGGATGTACTTTTACTAGATGAACCAGCTGCAGGAATGAACAACGAGGAAACAGAAGATATTGCGAGATTTATACTAGATATACATGAAGAATTAGGAGTAACGATTATATTGGTAGATCATGATATGAATATGGTTATGGATATAGCAACTGATGTTATTGTGATGGACTTTGGAAAGAAATTATTTTCAGGTTCACCAACAGATGCTGCAAAAGACCAGTCTGTCATTGAAGCATATTTAGGAGTGAGTGATTAAACATGTTAACAATGGAAAACATATTTAGTGAAATTATTGAAAATGGAGGAAGTACTCCCTGTAGGAAAGTTAACGAGATTGCTTCCCGATTTCCTGAAAGAGTTGCATTCAGGGACAAAAGATTTGGAATCTGGAGTGAAATATCATATCAAAGCTTCTGGGACCAAGCACAGTGGGTTGGATGCGCATTAAACTATTTTGGTGTAGATAGATTCGATAAAGCAGCAGTGCATTCTGAAAATAGACCCGAGTGGATCATCGCAGATATTGGTATTCAATCTATAAGAGCAATAACTGTTGGACTCTATCCAACAAATCCCCCATCAGAAGTTAAATACCTGCTTGGGCATTCAGAAACAAAAATACTTTTTGCAGAGGATCAAGAACAAGTTGATAAAGCTCTAGAAGTAATGGATGAATTACCTAATTTACAAAAAATTATATATTTTGAAGACAGGGGAGTTGTAAGTTATAAAGAAGACATACTTATGTCATGGAATGATTTCTTAGCTATTGGAAAAGAAGAGTATGAAAAAAACAATGATTTTGTTACATCAAGAATGGAAGAAATTGAATCAGGTGATGTAGCCTGTTTGATATATACATCAGGTACTACTGGAGCTCCTAAAGGTTCTATGATATCTCACGGCAATTTAGAGTGGTGTGGTTCAATTATTCCTAAATTATCTTTTACACCAGGAATAAGTAATCCTGAATTTTTATCATATCTACCAATTTGTCATATTTTTGGGAGATTAATAGATATCATTGTGGCTATTCATGTCATGGGAACGATTAACTTTGCAGAATCAATCGATACTGTACAAAGAGATCTAGCCGAAGTTCAACCTTCAATGTTTCCTGCAGTTCCAAGAATTCTTGAACGCATGCATGCCGGAACTCTTGTAAGGATGAAAGATGCATCAAGATTAAAAAAATTACTATTTGCGACAGCATCGAAGTTAGGAAATTTTTCGGCAAATCGAAGACTTAATATCGGTGAGGATGATTTCATGGCTAAAGTCACAAATTTTATTGCTCAGGTAATCTGCTTCAGAGCTCTAAAAAAGAAACTTGGTCTTTTAAATGTTGATAATGCAGTATCTGGTGCAGCTCCAATAGCTCCTGAAATTTTAAAATTCTTTATGAATATGGGAGTGCCTATCTATGAGGGATATGGGATGACAGAAAACAGTGCAGTAGCCACGGGAAATAAACCTGGCAGCGTAAAGTTAGGTACTGTAGGAGTTCCTCAACCTGATGTTGAAATAAGGCTAGCTGATGATGGAGAGATACTTGTAAGACATCCTGGAGTATTTCTTGGCTATTACAAAAATGAAGAAGCTACAAAAGAAACGATTGATAAAGATGGATGGTTGTACACGGGTGATGTTGGAGAGTATGATGGCGAGTTCTTAAAAATTATTGATCGAAAAAAAGATATCATTATTACAAGTGGTGGAAAAAATGTTTCACCATCTGAAATAGAAAATAATTTAAAAACCTCACCATACATAAAGGAAGCAATAGTAATTGGTGATGATAGAAAATTTCTATCCTGTCTAATTGGTATTGAGTATGACATTGTTTCTAATTGGGCACTCAGGAAGAATATACCCCATACAACTTACAGGAATTTGTCTGAAAATGAAGAAGTACAAAAACTCATCTGGAATGAGATACTAAAGGCAAATGAATTAACATCAACGCTTGAATTAAGAAAATTCAGAATGATAACTAAAGAGTTAGATCATGAAGATGGTGATCTTACAGCTACTCAAAAAGCAAAAAGAAATGTGATTATGGAAAAATTTGCTGATCTAATTGATGACATGTACAAATGAATATTTTTCTCCAAGCAACATTTGAAGGTTTATCATTAGGAGCAGTTTATTCATTAGTTGCTATAGGATTTGTTTTAATCTTTAGAGCTACAGATGTTTTAAGTTTTGCTCAACCTGCGATGGTGGTTGTTGGAGCCGGATTTATAAGTTATTTTGCAACACAGTTAGGTATACCATTCATATTTGCATTTATCATAGGTATCATTTTGACAGGCCTACTTGGTTTTATTTTAGAGAGAACTTTTTTAAGGCCAATGGTAGGAGAGCCTGTTTTTTCAGTTGCGGTACTTACAATAGGAATTGATATATTGCTTCGAGTTATATTAGACAATTGGATAGGGATTAATCCAAAATACATGGGTGATCCGTTTCCAAGTTATGGAAATTTTGGCTCGCTAAATATCGGGGGTCTTACAATAAAGTATTTAGAGGTTACAGCATTAATAACATCGTTAATTCTAATTTCTATCCTTTCTGTCTTTTTCAAAAGATCAAAATATGGTGTTGCAATGAGAGCAACTTCTCTTGACCAAGAAGCAGCATTAGCACAGGGAATTAATGTCGGAAGAGTCTTTGGATTAGTTTGGTTTATTGCTGGATTATTAGCAGCATTTGCTGGCTTTTTCATAACCGGTGGATTCAACACATTAACTAATACAAGTTTTATTTCTGCTCTTCGAGCACTTCCTGCAGTTGTAATTGGAGGGCTTGATTCCATAACAGGAGCAATTATTGGTTCATTAATTATTGGATTAACTCAAGCATATGTTGGTTATTATCAATTTGACATTGAAAGTGCTTATAACATCAAGTTAGGAAATGGATTTTCAATTGTTGCACCATATCTAATTATGTTTGTAATTCTTCTCGTAAAACCTCATGGACTATTTGGGACTGAAGAAGTAGAGAGAGTATGAGTAAGCGTCCAGATTTATTTACATCATATCAAAAAGAAATATCTATTTTTCCAAACAACACTCAGAAATTCTGGTTCATCACTTTATTAATAGCTTCAATTTATGTTTGTTTTATAGCTTCTGACTATTGGCTTATCCTACTAACTAATGCTTTACTCGTTTCTATTGCAGCTTGGGGTTTGAATATTGTGTCTGGACTTGCTGGACAGATCAATTTAGCGCATGGTGTATTTGTTGGAATAGGAACTTATACTTCGGCTGTGTTAGGTGGTGTAGCAACAAGAAGTGTAATTGGATTTGAACTTGATCTAATTATATGGCTTCCTCTTTCAGGAATTGCTGCTGCTCTAATAGGTCTAATTATTTCACCTATTGCTGTGAGATTAAAAGGGCTTAATTTAGGTCTTGTTACTTTAGCTTTTGTATTTATTGGAGCTCACTTTTTTAATAATATGACATTTGTTACTGGAGGTTCAGGACTTGGAAGAAAAGCTGCAAAATTAAATATTTTTGGAATTGACCTCAATTCTGGATATCAAATAGGAGATTTCTTAATTCAAAAAAATCAAATTTTGTATTTAATTTCTCTACTGGTTGCAGTCTTGTTAGGCTTGGGCGTAAAAAATTTAGTTAGATCAAAGACTGGAAGAGCTTTTGCAGCAATCAGAGATAGAGATATTGCGGCTGAGGCATTGGGCATTAATTTATTTAAATTTAAGGCAAGTGCTCTTGCAATATCGTGTTTTTATGGTGGTGTTGCTGGTGCATTATTAACAACTACATTTGGTGGAGTCGAGCCAGGTACATTTAATCTACTTTATTCTATACTTTTCATCGCAATAGTGATTATTGGTGGAGCAGGTACAGTACTTGGTCCACTATTTGGAGCCTTTTTCTATGTCCTTTTCCCAGCAATAATACAATATGTTGTGTTGTCATCAAACTTAAGTGAGCAAGATCTTTTAATTACACCTCAACAAATTGAACGAATCATTTTTGGTCTTTTTATCATATTATTTTTAATTTTTGAACCTAGGGGATTATGGGGAATATGGTTTAGGTTACGAAATTATTTTAAAGCATGGCCTTTTTCCTACTAAATTCGAAAACATATAGTAATCTACTTGTATTAGTACTAATAATAAGGGGGAAAAATGAAACCATTGCGTAAGCAAGGAATCATAATTTTTTCGATTCTAGCCCTAATTCTTGTTGCTTGTGGTGGAGCTACCGAAGAAACTTCTGAAGTAGAAGAGGTAGTTGCAGAAGAAGTAACTGAAACACTTGACTCACCAGCTGTAACAACAGCCGGTACAGTAAAAACAGGTGTTGGAATTACAGAAGAGGCTTGTCCCGAAGTTATATCTAACATTCCAACTGGAGCAGATCCAACCAAAGGTTGTATTTATCTAGGAATGTTAAATGACTATTCAGGACCTTTCGGAGCTGCTGGGCCAGCTCTCGATATTGGACAGAGAGCATTTTGGCTCTGGGCTAATTCAACAGGTGGAATTGGAGATTATAGTGTGGCAATTCGAGAAGGATTTGATGCGTCATACAATCCACAAAAACATTTAGAAGGTTATAACTCACTCAAAGATTCAGTTGCAGCTTTCTCTATGTCACTTGGAACACCGCAGACATTATTTATTTTAGATAACTTAAATGAAGATGACATGGTAGCAGTACCAATGAGCTGGTGGTCAGGTTGGGCCTATAAAGGCGTAGATGCTTCTACAGTAATTGAATTCGGAACACAATATTGTGCAGACGGAATGAATGCTATGGATTGGGCATCTGCAAATGCTGGTCCTCTAACAGGTGGTTTAGTTGATATAAACACTGTTGGAATCATCGGTTACGAAAGTGACTATGGTAAGGATTTCGCATTTGGAATTAAAGCAGCAGCTGCGAATGCAGGCGTTGAAGTTGCATGGGAATATTTAGCACCTCCAACAGAGTTTGACGTTACTCAAGCCGTTGGTTTACTGGTTACAAAACCAGTTGACGCTTATTTCTTAGCAACTGGATTAGCCGTAGCACCTCAAGTTGCTGGTGGAGCAGCACAACAAGGAGTTACTCCTTTTGCTATGTTCCTAGGAACATCATATAACGATGCTTTTGTGGCTGAAGGTTCAGCTGTAAAAGGTTTATTTGAATCAGGACTCATATATGCAATGTCTTTTGGTATCGCACCTTATGAGGCAGATACTGTTGGTCACGCAACAATGAGACAAACACTGGGTCAAATAACCGATAGTGCAAGCACATTCTTCGTTGGAGGATGGGGTTCGCAATATCACCTAAAGGGTGTACTTGAAGCAGCTGTAAAAGGTGGAGATCTTACTAAAGCAGGTATTAGAAGAGCAGCAACTAACGTTACAGTTAGTTCTGACGGTATGATGCCTGAGAAGAAATTAGGATCAGGATTACCTGATGTTGCAAGTACCATTACAAAACCAGACGGAAGTGTTGGTAGTGGAGCTGTAGTAGTTAAAAAAGACTATGTAGGTCCATCTGCAAGTGCTTATGATTGGTCTGTAGGACCTTGTTCATAATATAATTTGAATAACTAAAAAGAGCCGGTTTAACCGGCTCTTTTTTTATATATAATTGTTTAAATTAACATTTACATATGAAGAAATTCTTTCAAAAGAATAAAGTATTAAAACTTATACTTGTTACATACTTAATCGTTATTTTTCCTTTTGGATTTGCAAAATCAGACTATTATTTCATGTCTCCCGGCCCTCCTTATCAGTGGAATATTGAAGTCAGTGACACAAAAACGTTTGATTCTGAGGGTAACTTATTTCAATTGACTGTAAGAAGAGATGAAGCTAATTATTTTGTTTATGCTTGGGCAAATTTAAATAATGAAATTGATCTTTATCCTAGAGAGGTTATTTTACCGGATGGTGTAACACCTCAGGAATTATCAGAGATTAGCATGCAAAATATGATGAACTCTGAAAATGTCGCAATCGCAGTAGCTCTTGATTCGCTTGGCTATGATGTAACATCTGAGGGTGACGGTGTTTTAGTTGTAGGTTTGCTTGATGACTCACCTGTAAAAGACAAACTCTTTAAAAATGACTTAATTGTTTCAATCAATAATGAAAATATTAAATCCACTTCAGAATTCATATCATTACTCAGAACCTATAAGATTGGTGACACAGTAGAAATTGGTCTAATTAGAGGTGATAAACCTACTCAGTTTAAAACAACTTTGATAGAACATGTTGAATATGAAAATGAACCGATGGTAGGATTTCTAGCCTCAACACCAAATCAAAAATTTATATTTCCTATTGATATCGATATCAAAACTGGAAATGTTGGAGGCCCCTCTGCTGGAATGATGATGGCTCTTAATGTTTATAATTTGTTAACTGAAAGTGACATTACACATGGAGAGAAAATTGCTGGAACAGGAACAATTGAAATTGATGGATCAGTAGGGCCTGTCGGAGGTGTAAAACAAAAAGTAATTGCTGCAAAACGAGCTGACGCATCTTTGATTTTGGTTCCGACAGCTAACTTTTCAGAAGCAGATGCTTATTCCGATGAAAATACTTTAATTGTCGCTGTTGATTCATTTCAAGAAGCTTTGGATGTAATTTTTGAGTTTAGTTCACGTTAAAGACGAAACATAAATACAATTAATTTACATGGTTAATATCGGTAATTTAAATACAAACTCTGAAAGAAGAGGATTTTCTTTCATTGTTTTCATTGCAATCATTGGATTCTCATTAGCAAGAGGTATTGCTAATATTTATACAAATTATTTATGGTTCGATTCTGTTGGGTTAGAAAGTGTTTGGATAAAAATCTTATTAACAAGGACTGGACTTGTTGGTGCTACATCACTAGTTGCGTTCATTTTTATATTTACTAATTTAAGACTGGCTACAAGAGCAACCCCAGTTATGGATATTTTTGAAGCATTTGACTCAGAAGACCCTCTTGCGAGGTTTAGGAGTTTTGTAAGTGAGCGCTTCGCTAGGTTCAGGTTGACTGGTGCAGTAGCACTTTCCCTCTTTTTAGGTGCTGGTGCCTCCACACTGTGGGAACAAGTTTTATTATTTCTAAACCAACAAGGTTTTGGTGTTAGTGATCCCGTATTCAATTATGATGTTTCAAGTTATGTTTATGGATTACCCCTGTACAGACTCTTTGTTTCTTGGGGATTTCAACTTGTAACTCTAACATCGCTTGTAATTATTTTGTATTTTATTGCTACTGGAGCTCTTCAATTAAGGCCTGGAAGGTTACCAGAAGTTAGTAGCGGAGCAAAAGCACACCTATCTGTTTTACTAGCATTTATTGCTATTTTGAAAGCTGTTGCATATAGGCTAGATGCTTTAGAGCTTCTTTACTCGCCACGTGGAAAAGTTTTTGGCGCTAGTTATACAGATGTTGTAGCTCATTTACCTGCCTTGAATCTTTTGATTCTAATTTCACTTTTTGGAGCGGTACTCTTGTTAGTTAATATTAGGAGAAGAGGTTGGTTACTTCCTACAACAGCAATCGGTCTATGGTTAGCAGTATCTATCATCGTTGGGGGAATTGTTCCAGCTGCTATCCAAAGATTTAGAGTTGTTCCTGACGAATTGAATAAAGAGCTACCTTATGTTGAAGATCATATTAATTACACAAGATTGGCATATGGACTTGACTCCATAGAAGAAAGACAGTTCGAAGCTTCACCAAATCTTTCTCAAAATGACATAAATGACAACTCTCAAACAGTCGACAATATTAGATTATGGGATCCAACTGTTTTAGCTGAGACTTATAGCCAGCTACAAGAAATCAGAGCTTATTATGCTCTTGATGAAGTCGACGTAGACAGATATATGATTGATGGTCAATTAACTCAGGTAATGGTATCTGCAAGAGAATTAGATCAAACTAACTTACCTGCCCAGGGTTGGGTTAATCAAAAATTACAGTACACCCATGGTTTTGGAGTTGTGTTCAGTCCGGCAAATAATGTGGCTAGCCAAGGACAACCTGACTTCTATGTTAAGGGTGTTCCAGCAAATACAAGTGTTGCTGAACTTGAAGTAGACCAACCAAGAATATATTTTGGTGAATCAGCTGACTCTGATGAATATGTTGTTGTAAATTCTCTTCAAGACGAAGTAGATTACCCATTATCAACTGAGGGGCAATCTGTTGCATACACAAATTATTCAGGTGATGGGGGAGTTAGCATAGGTTCTTTCTTTAAAAGACTTGGATTCGCACTACGTTACAGTGAATTAAACCTACTTATATCAAATCAGTTGAGTGATGGTTCAAAACTAATTATGGAAAGGAACATAATCAGTAGGGTTAAAAAAGCTGCTCCTTTCTTATACACTGACAATGATCCTTATTTGGCATTAATTGATGGCAACCTATTTTGGATTATTGATCTTTATACCTTAAGTGATAGATATCCTTATGCTCAACCAGCTGACACAACAAGAATTAATGACAGATCTGGACTGCCTGTAAACTTTAATTACATTCGAAACTCTGTAAAAGCAGTCGTTAACGCCTATGACGGAACGATGAATTTCTATGTCTTTGATGAGAATGACCCATTGATTCAGTCATATGCTGAAATCTTCCCATCTCTTTTTGATAATAAATCAAATATGTCTCAAGATTTATTGAATCACATAAGATACCCAGAAGATCTCTTTACGATTCAATCTGACATGTACAGGGATTATCACATGACTGATCCAAGAGTGTTTTATGCTGACGAGGATCCATGGGTAATTCCTACAGATTCATCCACTACACCAAGGCTTGCAACTTTGAGAGGTGAGTTCAGCGAAATTGGCTTCAAACCAATGCTTCCATACTATCTTTTGATGTCATTACCAGGAGAGAGTGATTTGAGTTATCTAATCTTCCAACCATTTAACCCTGAAAATAGACCGAATATGCAGTCCTTCCTTGTTGCGGATGCAGATCCAGAAAACTATGGACAAATAATCGACTTTAAATTACCTAAAGGTGAATTCGTAGATGGACCATCTCAGGTTGCTACAAGAATAAACCAGGATCCAGATATATCTCAAATATTTACATTGTTAGACCAACAAGGTTCAAGTGTTATTAAAGGTAATCTTTTTGTTGTTCCAATTAATCAGTCTGTACTTTATTATCAACCAATATATCTACAGGGTGAGCAAAACCCACTACCTGAATTTAAATTTGTTGTTGTAGTTTTCCAAGACAGAATAATAATGGCCGAATCACTTACCCTTGCTCTTGAGGGTGTATTTGGTGACCTTGAAATTGATCTTGATTTAGATGTTGATGATACCGAAGATATAAGTGCGATCGATTTATTAAATAAAGCTAGCGATTTATTTGATCAAGCACAAAATGCGTTAACAGATGGAAATCTTGGAAAATATCAAGATCTAATTGTTCAAGTTGAAGAACTTGTAAATAAAGCTTTAGAAATCCTTAATCAACAATAAAAAAGCTTGAGTTAAATAAATTCTTAATTACTATTGGTATTCAGCGCGGGGTGGAGCAGTCTGGTAGCTCGCTGGGCTCATAACCCAGAGGTCGTAGGTTCAAATCCTACCCCCGCTACCAAATCATCTAACAAATAGATCTATAAGTCGTTTTCTTCCAGTAGATGCAGCAATAAGTTTTAAAGTGAATATACCCATTGCACCTAAAAATCCAAGTGTCCCAAGAACGAGGACAATTCGCCAAATCATTATTGCATCCATAATTTAATTATAAGCAGAAACTGTATTTGTTCTAATTGACATAATCAATAATCATCTGATCCGTTATAGGACCGTTAAATGTATTGACTACAACAAAGTCTTTGTTTAATAATAGAGTTGTTGGAAGTCCGCTCCAGAAAAATTGAGTGATGAATGATTCAACTTTTTCTTCCGACAAAATATTTTCATACGTTAAGTTATATTCTTTTATAAATTCAATTGCATTTGTCTCAGAATCATCGACCAATAATCCAACTACAACAAATTTATCTAGTTCATTTAATTTTTGAAGGTATCCCACTTCCTCGATACATGGTGTGCACCAAGTCGCCCAGAGGTTAATAACAATATATTCCTCGCTTGTAAGGGCAATATTCGGATCTAGATTTTCAAAAACAATAGATAGGTCTAAATTTACGTTGTTTGGTAGTGCTTCAAGATCTGTATTTTCCTCTTGAAATGTTGTTGAGATTACAAGAACTAGTCCGACTAGGGACAATAGGATAAAATTTCTTTTCAACATAAGTTTAATTTAATAAAGTATTGAACATACAATACATAAGTATGGAATTTGAAAAACTTATTTATCCTGGATTCAATAAGACATTTGGAGAGCTTGAGTGCTTTACATTAAACAAAAGCAATCAATTAGAGGTTATTGATTATTTCAATATAGATTGGGTTCGTTCAGCCGTTCAAGAGCTTATAAAAACTGTTGATGAAAAGATAAAAATTGAGTTTATTGAGCCAACGACAGTAGATATTGAATCTGCATCAAAATTAGTGAAAGCAGATCTATCTGTAGAGGATGCAAAAAAAGACTTTAGCAAAGGTAAGAGAATTATTGGTATCTCTTCCGGAAAAGGTGGTGTTGGAAAATCAACTATTTCATCTTTACTTGGAATGGCTTTTGCAAAACAAGGAAAAAAAGTTGGGATTCTTGATGCTGATATCTGGGGATATTCAATACCAAAAATGTTAGGAGCAAAATTTCCACCAATCCCATTCAATAACAGAATTTTTCCATCAAAAATAAATGACCTCAGCGTTATCTCAATGGAGTACTTCGTTAAACAAGATGAGGCAGTAATTTGGAGAGGGCCAATGCTTCATAAGGCTATTGAACAATTCCTGTATGAAGTTTTATGGCAGGATATAGATATCTTACTTATCGATATGCCACCTGGAACAGGTGATGTCTCGATATCCCTTTCTCAATTTCTTAACTTTTATGAAACGATCATTATTACAACACCTCAAAGTAATGCAACAACTGTTGCAGAAAGAGCAGGAATTATGTCGAAAAAAGTGAACTCAAGCATCATTGGTGTTATTGAAAATATGTCTTATTTAGAGAATGGGAATGAAAAACTATATCCGTTTGGTAAAGGCGGAGGAGAAGAACTTTCAAAGAACTTAGGTGTTGAATTTATTGGCAGCCTACCGTTATATGATTCTGTATCAAAATATTCAGAGGATGGAAAACTTCTCGAATTTGGTGGAGATAATGATTTCAAAGTTGTCGAGGAAATGGTCAATGCAATTAATGCCATTGCCCCAAAGAAAAAACCAATTGATCTAAAAATTAATTAGCTATAAAACAGAACACGGAAAGTAATAGACAGTAATAACCAAAATATTGCAGTTTTGAACTGGTTGTAAAATTAATTAAAACTCTTATCGCAAGTAGTCCGGTAAACATAGCAACAACTGTTGGAAGAATAATATTTGTGTTTACTTGAAAGGAGTCATTGATAAAGGTTAGGCTCCATGCTCCAAATATTGTTGGGATACCTAGCAAGAGTGAATAATAAATTGCATCAGCTTTTTTTACCCCGAGATAAATAGCTGTCAATAAAGTTACACCAGATCGTGAAACTCCTGGAAGCAATGCAATAGATTGAGCGATCCCAATAACAAATGCTTGGCTGACGGTTATATCTCTGATGTTTAATGCTTCACTATTATTTATTTTTCCTGAAAAAATTAGGAGTAATGAAAAAATTAAGTATGAGGCTCCTGTGATAAGAATAAGGTTGGGACTCTCATCGATGATATTTTGTATAGGTGTCAGTAAACCAATGAGAACCGCTGGAATAATACCAGCAAGAATTATTTTGAAATAAAAGATAAAAGTCTCTAAATCTTCAAATATCTCGAAAATTCTCTTTCGGTAGAAAAATACTATTGAGAATAAAGTGCCAATATGCAAGAAGGCAATGTCATTGGTGTTTAGGTCGAGTTCAGAACTTAATGATGAAATAATGACGAGATGACCACTTGATGATATCGGTAAAAATTCTGTCAGTCCCTGTAAAACACCAGTTAAAATTTCAAGCATCTATTTTATACTAGCTAAATGCCAGTTGTTGCAATCACCACATCTATAAATATTGAATTTCTGATTGTACTCTGACTCAGCCCAGCCTCTTTCTTTTCTTGCCTCGTTTTCAGATTTAAATCTTCTTTTTGAACAACTCTCTATATTCATCTTTACCAATATCTACAATAAATTAAAAATACATCAATGGAATAAAAACTTATTTAAATTTAAGTAAGTAGAATCTAATCATGAGCATTGTTCCCGTTATTGCAAGCTATCTAATAGGTTCGATTAATTTTGCTTATATTGTTGCAAAATTCAAAAATATCAATATTCAAGAGATTGGAAGTGGAAATCCAGGTTCTTCAAACGTTTTGCGAGCACTCGGAAAAAAATATGCAATAATCGTACTCGTTGGCGATTTATTTAAGGGAATTGCTCCATTTCTGATTTTTGGAGGTGAATTAGAGACATTAATCTATGCATCTCTCGCAGTTATAGGGCATTGTTTTCCAATATTTTATGGATTTAAAGGCGGAAAGGGTGTCGCAACGTATTTAGGGACAGTAATAGGATATATTGTTTTTATTGCACCAGATTTAGGGTTTTTATTTTGGGAAATTGCTCTAATTTTTGGATTTATTGCACTTTATTTTGGAATATTCTTCATTTTTAGAATTTCAGCAATATCAAGTCTGTTTACATGCTCAGTTGGTGCACTTTATGTCATTTTTCAATCACCAGAAATTTACATCGTTGGGTTTCAACTATTTATTTTGTTACTAATTTTCTATCAGCATCGAGAAAATCTATCCCGACTATCAAAAGGCGATGAGAATAAATTTTGAAACTTAAGAATATAAATTAGATTTGTTGTAATATATTTTTAAGAAGAGTTGAGGCAGGGCAATGAGTTCAACATTAATTTTAATAGGGCTACTTTTATCACTATCGATGGCAGTGATACTTCCCGAGATTCAGATTTCCAAAAATCAAAACAGTTATGCCTATATTATCTCTCCTGAATATGACTCCATGGTGAATAGGCAAAGAAGAGGGTATCTAGTACTAGGACTACTTGCAGTTTCAACTTTCTTTGTATCTATACAGACCATGTCTGTCCCATTATTTATTTTTCATCTTGTTCTTGATTGCGTATTTGGTATTTATGCGTTCCTCTCCTTTCAGGTAAGAAGATCCATGCAGGTACAAAATAATCTAACCATGGGCAATCAAGTAGAAAATACGGTAGAGGAAGAAAGCTACTTCAAAGAAGCTGTTTAAAACTTGAAAACACCTGAGCAGATTACCAATAGTCTCGTTAAAGAGTTTGATAAATTAAACGATATTAGAGAACAGTCCCTAAAACTCTCCAGAGAGATCATAAAATCTTGTTCTAAGTCGATAAGGAATGTTCATCGTAACAATCTAGACGAGGCTAAACAACATTTAGACGAGGCAAATAAAAATTACCAGGATTTACGCTCTTCTTTGAAAGATATTCCAGAATTGCGATTTGCAGGTTATGTAAATGACTCGGAAAGGGAGTTAATTGAGGCATTTTTAGTTTTCGAATTCGAGAAAACTAATTCACTTCTTGAATTTGAGGGGATGAATGTGTCTGCCTCAAACTACATACAGGGACTTGGTGATGCAATTGGAGAGTGGAGAAGAAAAGTCTTGGATAGTCTTAGAAAACTAGAGATTGAAGAAGGTGAGAAGTATTTGGCTATTATGGAGGCCTCTATGGAAATCTTTAACGAGTTAGACTACCCGGATGCTTTGACTGGAGGTCTTAGAAGATACGCTGATACCGCCAGAGCAATCATAGAGAGAACAAGGTCAGATCTCACAAATGCTATAGTTAGTGAATCATTAAGAAAAGAACTTAAAAATAAATAATGGACTATAAATTCATAACTGGAGACAATTTAGAAATTTCAAGCCCTGGATGGTCTGAGGGGACAGTTTTACAAGATATATATCCAGACTCTTCTTTTGTAAGTGGAGTAGAGAACCCCCAGAGCATGAAAATGGTTCCTGTGATTAGAGATCAGAAAATATATGCTAAATATATATTTGAGAAAAGATTTGAGGGAGGGCCCGGTCTCGTACATGGTGGAATACTTTCAACAGTATTAGATGAAATGATGGGGTATGCAACCGTTACCCATAACCTCTGGTGTGTGACGGCCAATCTTGAAGTCAACTATAGATCACCATGTCCAGTTGAAGAAGAGTTTGAGTTAAGTGCTTGGGTTAAAGAGATTGATGGAAAAAAGGTATATACCGAATCCATAATATTCTCTGGTGAAGAAGTACATGTTGAGTCTTCTGGATTGTTTATAAACTTAGGTCAAGCCAGGGCTCAGACATTTTTTATACCTGACAAGAACTATCCGTAAATTAAATCTTTGACGTTAAAAAGTGACTTGTTGACTGTATAGTCACCATTGGATTCACTCCAGAACATCGAGGAAACACCGATGAGTCAACAACATAAACATTATCTAATCCATGTACTTTTCCATCAATATCAGTTACTCCTAGATTTGGATCTGGGTTCATTCTGGCTGTTCCCATTTGATGTGCAGAACCAAGCAGCATTCTAAAAGGCTGATTTTTTATTGCTCTAATATCGTTTATGAAGTCTTCGATATCTATATTTGATGATTTTTTCCAATGCATTGTGGGAGAGGCTGCAACCATAATCTCTTCTGCGCCGGCCAAATAATTTGCTCGTACAAGGTTTTCAATTCCATGCATCAAGTTCTTATGATCAAAATCGTTTAAATTATAATCCCATAAATGTTGGGGGTTCTTATTGATGATTGATCCAGAGCTAGTATCTGATGTGAGAACTATCCCTCCAGACCAATGATTGTAGCTTTCAACAAAATCATCAAATTTATCAGTGTTATTTGGAAAAAACGGAAAGAAAAGACTTGGATGCATTGGCAGTCCCTCTAAAAGATATCCATAATTGTCTTTCATAAACAAATTGTCATCTGAATATATACCCTGCATTGTTCCTGCCCATGGTTTCTGTTCGTCTGAGAATTTACCTGCGACACCAGAAACAGGGTGTAGTTTTAAATTATGACCAAGATGTTTATTTCTATATCCACTATCAAGCAATATTTTAGGTGTATTAAGGGAACCAGCAGCAAGAATCACCTTATCAACGGCAACTTTATGTAGTGTCCCGTTATTTTCAACATTAATGTGTGTTGCTTTTCCATTTGATATATCAAGGCTTTTGATATTTGTATCACTGAACACATTTTTAGGATCAAATTTATCTTCTGAAAACCAAACTTTGTTAGTGGAGTTGATACTTTCATCGTAACGACCAAAAGTACTGAAGCCAGATTCTGTGCAATCTGCATTACTGGTGTTCCTCGGGATAAGTTTATAACTAAGATCATTAAGCTCTAAACCCTCTGCCAATTTCTCTTCTTTTTGTGGGATTCTATTATTTTCTACATCAACATTTAATTCTTTACAGACATAATCCATACTGCTTTTAAATTCACTGGAGTTGAAATAGTTATCTTGTCCTGTAAGTGAGTCCCATTCACTTAATATATTGTCAGGTGTTCGTAGAGAAGTTGTCCAATTCACGCTGGTACCTCCACCAATTCCCATTCCAGCCAAAAGTAAGACTTTATATCCTCTAGTTTGTTGTATTCCGTTAGTGTCATAGAAGTTGTGATATCCGAATGTCTCGTTGTTTGTCTCACCATTTCCGTGACTACCTTTTTCGAAGAGACCTACTTCATATTTTTCATTGAGAATATTGGCTGCAACACCTCCACCAGAACCACTTCCAATCACTGCTACCTCAATACTTTTTGGAATTGATACATCTTTTTTTTCTATTCTTGTATTTTTATAGATCGGATAATCAAGATGTTTGTATACAGAACCCTCTCCGTCAAGGGATCTTGCAGTACTTAATCCAAATAATGCTGTCATGCCTGAGCCAAGTTTTCTGAGTAATGATAAGTTCGAGCTTTGTAGATTTTGTACAAATTTAGGAATATTTTTGTCTTTTATGAACACTTTTCTTATACCAAAAGAAAAGATAAAAAAGACGATTTTTAGCAGTGTGATTTCTGATCTATCAGGAAAATTTGCGAGGATGAAATTAAAGTATTTCTCAGAGTTTTTTGCTTCTTCTTCATTGAAATTTGGGTACAAACTAGAAAAAATGATCCTAAATGATTTAGATATTCTCTTTTCCATATATATATTGTACAGGTTGTTTTCAGACGACCTAATTTACTTTTGGCAGTTCTGGCAGTGATAAAGCCTATATGAGGCCACAGGTATGCAAATTAAACTCATAAAGCATGTTTTTCCTTAAAAATTTTCCTCTCTCAATTTTCTAATTACTTGTTTTAGTTCATAGAGTTCATTCTTTTTCTCTACTGTCTCTTCATGTAAATAATTCATTTCTTTGGCTAATTCATTAAATTCTTTGACAACTTCATTCTTAGTATCAATCTCTTTTTTTACCTCATCAAGTTCATTAACTAGTTCTTCTAGTTCATTTTTTAGAATTTTTTCAAGCTCTTTGAAAGAAATATCATCATATTCTTTTCCTAAAAAATTAGAGAAATAGTTTTGTAATTTCTCAGTAAGCACTCCAGTATCTTTATATTTTTCTTCTAATTTTTTTAATTCCTTTTGTTTTTTTTCTTCCAATTTGGCTATTAATAAGGAGATTTCATTTTCCATTTTCTTTTGTATTTCTTTTCTTTCAATTTCAGTTTTTTTCTTTTCTTCTCTTCCTATTTCTTTTTTGTATTTATCAATCTCATCTTGTAAATGTTTGTCAGCTCTTACTTTCCAATCTTCTAATTTTTTTCTATATTCAGATTTTTTTATCTCTAGTTCTTCAACATAAGTTTCTGAAACGTTTTTGAGAGCTTGATCATGTACTTTTTTTATTTGCTTTAGTTCTTTTGTGTGTTCAGTTTTTAGTTCATTAATCTCATCTTTTTGAGATATTTTAAGGCTGTCAATTATTTTTCTTTTGAAAATCAATTTTTTACTCTTTATATGTTTGTACCAAAGTGTACATACTTTCTAACATTTTGATAAGGTTGTCTCTATCTGTGCCTATATAAACCTTTGTGTTTATTAAAGATGATATTAACGAAGCTATGTTCGAAGAAATCAAAACTACATCTTGTGCAGAATATTTAGATTCTTTGTAGACTTCATCTAGTATGTTACTTTCTATAAGTGAGTCGTATTCATCTAAGGAATCATTGAATACTTCTGAAAAAAAACTAGACCTAACTCCATGACTATATTTATTTAAAATTGTTCTCAATGAGTCAAGATCACTTCTTAATTCATCAGTGTTAATATGTCCTAAATTAGTTAAATATCTTGATCTTTGTAGAACTTTAATTAACCATCTTATGTCATCAAGGGGCTGTTCTGGCAATAACTTTTGTCTTGTTTTATAAACTACATCACATTCACTTAACAAGTCATGAATACTTTTGAAATGACCTTTTTTTTCGTATCCTGCAATTGAAAAGACAATTCTTAAAGTACGTTTTAAAACACCTTCAGCATACATAAATGCGTCATTAGTACTTCCAAACTCTGCCTCTGAGCTAATTTCAACAACAACATTCGAGAGATCCTCATTATTAACAGAGATAAATTCATCTTTGACTTCTTTACTAAAAATGCTCTTTACTTTTTCCGATACTTTTTTGTATTTTTTGTACTTTCCTAAGAACTCGTTTGACCATTCTTTTAATTTTTTTTGATTTAATTGTGAATCTATATAATTGATACTGTCAATCCTTAGATTCATTCCTTGTTCTCGGGATTTTGATCGTAAATTTTTTATATAACTTTGAGAGTCCTTACTACTATCACCTAGGTCACCTAACTTTCCCCACTCTCCTCTATTTATGTTATATGTTTTGATGTCTATTTTTCCATCATCATCATAAGTGAGTTCAACATCAACATGCATAACACCAGTTTTAATTCTTTTTTCAATAATTAACTTTGTATCATTGCTTATTAATTTACCTGAAGTACTTTCATACAAAGCAACTATAGATTCATCTGTATCGGCGATAAAGGTTTGCACTGCAGACGCTGGAAATACAGACCCTTTTTCTAGCATCGGTTTAAAAATTTTATTTTCTTTAGTGCCACTCCAAATTCTAAGACCCACACTATGTTCTAAACATTGTTTAAAGTTTAGATCTTTTATAATCTTTGCATTTATAGCTGATGCTATTCCAGCACCTTTTGCAACTGCAGTTATTGATTCATCAAAATCAAGATTTATTAATCTAGATTTAAACTTTTTTTTCAGGTGTTCTCTAATTGCAGGAATATTAGAAGAGCCCCCGATAGGTAAAACAGCCTCAATGTTCTTTATCTCAACTTTTCCTTTTTTTAAAACCTTATCAATTGTTTTATCTAAACTTTCAATATCTTTTTTTATTAATTTTTCAACACTTTCTCTTGTAATTTCAACTACCTGATCTTTATAAATTAATTTAGACTTTTTCTTGGAAGATAATTCTATTTTTACATCTTCTAGTAAATCCCTGAAAAGTAATTTTTCTGAATCAGTTGACAATTCGAAGTCAACTTTATATTTCTCATACATTTTTTGATCAATATTTATACCACCAAATCGTTTCAAGCCTTCAATTGCTATTTCTTTTAGTGTTCCAAAATCATTTTCTATCAAAGCTATATCTGTTGTTCCACCACCAACATCTACAATTAGAATGTGTTTTAATTTATCAATATACTCATAACATCCTAAAGCGGCCGCACAAGGCTCAGAAACTAATTGGTCTACATTAAAGCTAAATGATTCAGCAGCTAATCTCGTAAGGCTTCTTTGTGTACTGTATGAGTTAGCTGGAACTGTTATAACCATAGGAGAAGAGGTTTTTACTGATAGGTTTTTGAGTTCCTTAAAAATTCCAGCCATTATTCCTATTGCAACCCAAATAGGTTTTTTGTGAACTCCTCCTCTATAAATTGGAGTATTGTGTTCCAACAGCCTTTTAGAGTTATCCCATACAAAATCTCTCTCACATTTTTTTGTTTCATCACCAAATACATATTCAAAATCATCATTAAGACCAACTTTTGAAGGAAATAATGATTGATTAGCTAAGCTTCTTTTTTTTGACTCTGAGTAATTGGAGATAGGAAGTGTTTCGACCACCCCTTTATCTGAGTCAAAAATTGATACGGTGCAGTTTGAAGTACCAAAGTCAAATCCTAAGGCTTGTTTACCCATAGATGTTACTCTTTTTTCTTCACTTCTCTATATCCCTGCACTAGACAATTCCCATATTTATCAACAAATGCCGGTCTGTTAACTTTATTTTCAGCACCGTTTGATGTTATAAAACAGTTATCGTACCCTTCAGTATTATTGACAATATTTATTTCAGCGGATTCTAACAAATTCTTTATCTCATCCTTAAGCTCTTCTTTATCAAGGTGTTCTATTTTTTGGTAAAGATCGCAGATACTTTTGTTGATTTTTAAAAGGTCTGTCTCAATATTTTTAAAATCTATTTTTAACTTTTTTGTTTTACTTTTCATGACCATAATTAAATATTAATAGGCAGCAATTATGGATGAAAATAAAAAAGAGAAAATGAAAAACTGGTTAGAAACTGGTATCCGTGAAACAGATAAAGAGAGATTAATTCGAGAAAAACAATCTGTTGAGAATTTTGAAAGACAGGAAAATCTTATCAAGCATGGAAAAAACATGACAGATATGGAAATTATTCAAGAAGCCAGTTTAAAAAAGATTGTAAATGAGTTATTAAATAGGTTAGCTGAGATTGAGCAACTTAAAACAACATCTACAGATAGAAAATTTCTTCGCTTACTTAGAAAACTAAAAAAACTTGTCGAGCTTACTTTAGATGAGATTCAGGGAGGACAAATTGACTTTAGAATTGATAAAGATGAACTTAGTAAAAAATTAGAATTTTTTAATTTAGAGTTCGAGAAAATCAAGAATTATAAGGATACGAATCTAAAAGAAACTAATAAAGAGAGAATTGCGCGTGAAAAAAGAATTGAAGACGCAGCACCTTATAGACAATACGGAGCACCCTTAACTCCAAGAGACAAGGATTATTTTGGATGAAAATTATAGAAATACAGTCATAATCATAAACAAAGTCAAGTCATCATCATAATCAGGTTGTTTTCTTTCTTCGTCAATATCGACACCAAGTTTATCCCAAAGTATTACACCATCTTTTACATATTCTTTTAGTTGTGGGTTGTTATCTAAATACTGTTGTAAGCCATCCACTATCTACCACCTAAAAAGTCACTAAATTTTTAGATATTTTTTTAAATCATCCTCAAAAACAGGAACGCCAGAACATTTGTACCTAGGTCTTATGAAAGTATCAAATACACTGAAGCGAGGTCTTCTTTGATTACTAACCTGATCTCCAAATGTTTCATTCTCACTAACTTTAATTTCTTTTATTTCCTCACCATTGATGTCAATTTTGTAAATTTTGTAACTTCCATCCAAAGAAGAAAAATCAACAAAATACAGTTTATCAAAATAAGGTTTAGGGCTCCAGCTAGTTAAATCATTAGGAACAGAACACGCTTTAACCTCAATTATTTCATCTGAATCAATATTGTAACAATCAAATTTGGATGGCTGTCTATCACGATTATTTACAATTTCAATCTTTCTGAATACATTGGGTATATCTTTGGCTACTAGGCCTTCAGTTAATCCTTCTGGTATATTTGCTCTTTGTTTTACAAAAGTTCCTGATTCTTTATATTGCATCCAAGAGAAAAATAATTCAGCAAACTTCTCACTTTCAAAATCTTCGTATCTATGGCCTTTAAAAACAAGCTTCCCACTTCTAATTAAAGAAATTTCTTTCTCAATCATATAGTCAGTATATTATTTTTTGTCTGAGTGTGTCACTAAACTTTGCCTATGGAAAAATTTTCAGTTGGTGGACTATTTTCTGGTGTTGGTGGAATTGAATTAGGATTTCAACAGGCTGGATTTAAAACTACATGGGCAAATGAGTTTGATAAGTATTCTTCTAAAACTTATAGGTTAAATCATGGAAAACATTTAATTGAAGATGATGTTCATTTACTCCAAGGAAAAGATCTTGAGCCAGTAGATGTTCTTGTTGGTGGTTTTCCCTGCCAAGCGTTCTCTGTTGCTGGATACAGAAAAGGGTTTAGGGATCCTAGAGGTAATTTATTTTTTGAAATAGCCAGATTAATTGAAGAATTAGACACACCACCAAAAGCAATCATGTTAGAAAATGTAAAAGGGCTTTCCAGTCATGATAAAGGTAAGACAGCAGAAGTCATTAAAGACACTTTAAGGGTATTGGGGTATTCAGTTTTTTGGAATATCTTAAACACTTCAGAGTTAACCAATATTCCTCAAAACAGAGAAAGAACAATTATCGTTGGCTTCAGGGATGAAGTTGACTGGGAAGAAAGAAAAGATCGTGAGTTTCCATTAGCCAGTGCTAACTTTGATGCGGTATATCCTCCTAAAAACAGAAAAAGGAATAGAAGTATTCGAGATCTGCTTGAAACTGATGTCGATGAAAAATATTACTATGGGCCAGATAAGTATATGTATAAAGAATTAAAAGCAACTATGAAAAATCCTGAAACAGCATATCAATGGCGAAGAATTTATGTAAGAGAGAATCAAAGTAATGAAATGTTTACATTGACTGCAAACATGGGTACTGGTGGTCACAATGTACCACTAGTTATTGATGACAAGGGATTTAGAAAATTAACTCCGAAAGAGTGTTTTAATTTTCAAGGATTCCCCAAGTCTTTTAAATTGCCTACTGATGTTGCAGATGGTCAACTATACAAACAAGCAGGTAATGCAGTGACTGTTCCATTAATGAAACTTATAGGATCAAAAATAAAAATTGCGTTAGAAAGCAAATATTCTTCTTCGCTAACAAAAGTCTAATTTAGATATGAGCAAGTCCTCTACAGTTAGAACAGTATTTAATATTCTTTTTTTCTTTAAGAAATAAGTTCTCACAGTACCAAGTCTTACAATTTGTAGCTTCATATTTGTAACAGATAAAATCTGAACACCACTCATCACATGTGTGTACCTTATCGTCTATTGCATCAATTAACATATCTAGTTCGTGATCTGTTATTAAACTAAAAGGCTTTTTTTCTCGGAGGTTATAACTTGCTCTCCAATCAAGAGAGTATTTATAGCCATCGTAACAACCAAAACACATGCCATTGCAGTCTTCATAACACACATCAGGACCTTCATCAAAAGGTTTAATCAATGAAGCAATAGATAACACTTTGTCGAAATTATTATTTGATTTCAGATGTTTCCAGGTTTCTTCTTCAAGAATCTCTTTAATTGCTAGTTGAATTCTTGTCTCTATCTTAACCATTACACTTTAATTTTAAGAATTTAGTAAGACAGATTGTTTATCAATAAAATTTTTCTTACAATATCTTTATGGCGGGTAAAGAATTTAAATTTATTCACATTTCTGATCTACACATAGGGCGAGAAATAACAAAAAAATATAGCTTTTTGGATCCTGACCAAGAAATTCGAGTAAGACGTTCTCCCATTAAGGTTCTCGACAATCTAGTTGCTTTAGCCGAAGAAGAAGAACCAGATTTCATTCTTCTCGCTGGAGATACATTTGATGACGACATGCCCTCTAGTGACAATTATTTTAAAAAATTTAAAAACTTTTTAAAAAAGTTAGACCAATTAAATATTGACATCTACATTGTTTTAGGAAACCATGATGTTGATTCTGATTTATTAACATCTTTTGAAGCAAAAAAATTACCTGAAAACACCTATGTATTTCCAGCTAAAAATGCAGATACTTTTACTATTGATAATTTTAAAGTAGCTATCCATGGTCAAAGCTACCCAAAAAAAGTAGTAACAGAAAAACTTGTAGAAAAGTTTCCAAAGCCAGTCAGAGATTTCTTCAACATTGGTTTAATTCATACAAGTTATGAAAATACATATAAGCTTGATGAAACACATAACTATGCTCCGACAAATAAAGCTATGTTGGATAAATGTGAATATAATTACTGGGCATTTGGACATATCCACAAAAGAGAAATTCTCATTCAAGATCCATATTTAGCTGTCTACCCTGGAAATCCACAGGGGCTAAGCACTAAACCGTCAGAAACTTGTAATGATATTTCAGATGGAAAAGGGTGTTATTTAGTTGAAGTAAAAAATTTTGAACCAGAGTTAACATTTAAGACATTAGATGATGCTAGGTTTTTTACAGCAGTAACAGAAGTCAAAAAAGATCAAGACATAAGTGAGATTGTTAATAATACTGTCAAAAAAATTGAATCAATTCAGAATGAAAACCCAGGTAAGTTTTTGATGATAACAGTCGAATTAGAAGGAAAATCTGACTATTACAACCTTATTTTAGAAGAAGAGCTCTTAACAAGTCTTAATGAGGAGTTAGAATATGAAGATTTAAATATCATAAAATGTATTAATAAACTAAAACCCTCCACCAAAGAAGACTCACTAGAAGCAATTGAATCTATAGTTACAGAACTAGAAGGTCTAGATATAGACGATTTAGAAAACTTTATTAATGAGACTGTTTTTGAACATTTAACCAAAAAAGAATTTAAAAAAAATTTAAATAAAAAGTTTGGTATTTTGCCAAAATCGATTCCCCTTACAGAACAAAAAGTTATTTCAGACGAAATAGATGAGCAAGAGTCTTCAGAGATTATTAACAATTCTATAAAAATAGCTTCAAGAATAATAAACGGCTTAAGTTACAAGGATGATTAATGAAGTTTGAAGAATTATCAATCCTAAAATACGGTGCCCTAGTTGACTTCAAGCCAATTTCATTCGAACCTAATATAAATGTTTTGCTTGGAGATAATGGTTCTGGCAAATCATCTATTGTGAAGTCTCTTTATCATTTGCTTTTTGGAATACCCACAAAAAGCGATCACTATTTTCAATATGATTATGACGGACCAACTGCAGTGTCACGAACAGAAATTGGATCTGGAGGAGTTATCTTAAATATTGACAGCAATGGAGACAAGCTATCAATTTCAAGAAGTAAGTGGGATAAAAATATTAATGAACAGATAAAAAATATATATCCTCAAATAGAAGATGTTGAGAAGATGCGAAGATTATTTTCAAACTTCTTTTTTACATCAACAAAGATGATTTCAGACATACAAGGTTCAATCTCGTTAGATAAAAACATAAGAAATGATTTAATAAAGTTAATAAGCGTAGCGTCAGGTTCAATGTCTCAAAATGTTGAAGAAGCTGTTATGTCTTATGCTGAGTATGCAACTAAGTTGACAGATAAAACAGAGAGTGCAACAAGAACTAAAAACCTAACAAAAATTGGAGAGCTTCAAAACAATTTAAAAGATGTAAACGATAGGCTAAAAGACCTTGAAAAAACAGAGAAAGAAAATAGAGATAATTTATCTAAAAATGATGAAGAGGACATAGCTAAGTTAAAGAAAGATATAGTAAGCTTGAATACAAAAATTAGTGAACTGGAATCTACAAAAACAGAAATACAAATTCAACAAAAACATATTGAAAATATTGGAGAATTACTAGATTCACTAAATTCTCTTCAAAAGAAAAACATTAAGACCAATTCTTATAAAACCCATAAGCTCGTAAAAATAGAATCAGATTATAAAAATTTGAATGAATCTATTTCAGAGGTTGAAGTGAAGGGAAATAATCTAGTAGATTTAAAAATCCAATTGGAAGAGTGTGATGAAAGGATTGGTGGAGTCAAAAAGACCAATTTAAAAGAATTGGAAATAGACACCTATCTCAGTGCATTTGATGAGTATGAAAATGCAAACGAAAAAGTTCTTTTACAAATAGATAAAGTTGAAAGTTTAAAAACTGCCTTAACGGAAATAGAAGAAGAGTTAAATCTGACAAAAACAAGTGTTGCGTACTATAAAAAAACTAAGTTAAAAGAAAGTGATAAAAACAAAATACTTACAATTTCTAACAAGATAAATGAATTTGATTCACAACCTTTAGTAGATGAAATAGCAGAACTTAAAATCGATATAAAAAACAAGAAACAAGAAATTAAAGAGTCAATAGATAGTTGTGGCTTTTCTCCTCAGACTATAGCTCAATTAAAAAAAGAAAAAATAACCGCAAAAGATAAAACGTTGTTGAAAAAACTCAATAAAGAAATTCTTGACATCAAACAAAACGCTAATGAGACAAAGAAAAAGCTAAAAAGATTGAATGAAGACAAAGCCGACACACAGCACATCGACTATAGAGGAGATGATATATTTTCAATTACAGAATCTATCCAGAGCATTTTAGAAGAAAATCAAAAGACATTTAAAAAAGTTCATAAATCTTATAAAGATATAAAAAAATTAGAAGATCTATTAGATATTATTGTGGAAAATGAGACATTGATAATGTCTAAGGTGTCTTTAATTCATGATGATTATGAGAGTCTAGTTAAAAATTTAACAGCAAGATTACAGTTTCAGTCTATAGAAGAAGAAATCAAAATTTTAAAACTCAAAGAAAAGACATATACCTCTGATGTAAGGAATATTTTAAAGAAAAATGAGACAATCTCAAAAAAATATAAATTGGGTGAAGTAACCCTTAAAGACTCGGATTTCTCCTATTATTTTGATGAGTTAGATGACTTATTAGATTTAGAAGAGGAATTAAACACCTTAAATGATTCAAAGAGCAAGTTAGAAGAAGAATTAAGCAAAAAGAAAGAAGGCATCACAGAAATTAAAAAAGCGTCTGATGAGTTAATAAAAAAATATAAAGTTTCGAAAGCTTTTATGGAAAGTGAAGATTTAGAAGAGCAATTAGATCTTTTAGGTGATTTAAATCAAGACACATTAAATTTAGAAGAGCAAAATCTAGAACTCAATAGTCTCACTACAGATCTGAACTCTAAGAAGAAAAGCCTAAAAAAACTACTAGAACCTATTAGTAAAGATTTAGAAATAGAAAAACTAGAAAGAACTTCTCTTCAAAGCCACATTGAAGATTTTAACAATTCAATATCCAAGTTAGAGGAAGAACTTGAGAATAAACAACAACTAGAAGAAGAAATCAAAAACTCCAAGAAATATATAACAGACGCTGAAAAAATGAATAAGAACATCCTAAGCACATATGATGCAGAATCTCTTGATGAAATAGAAAGTGTGATTTTAGTACTAGAACAACTAGAAACCTTATTCGATGATAATGAGCTTAACTTTTTTAAGAAATCTGAAAAAGATCAGTTTGCAAAGAAGATATTATCAAGTGAACTTACTATTGATACTCTTTTAGTCAATTCTGATGAAATAGACGATGAACTAGAAGAGACAATATCAAAAAGAGAAGATAAAAAACTAGAACTTAGCAGTTTAGAAGGTGCTTTATTTACAGAACCGGATTACAAAAAGGAAGATTTACTTTCTGAAAAGTATAAGATTTTGAGGGAGTGGCAGGAAGCAAGAAAACAATATCTTTCAACAGTATTAGCGCTTTATTTAGTTGATGAGCAATTGAAGAACACAGCAAATATAACACTTGATTTAAAAAAGAGAATAAATTCCATCATCAATAAAATTAATCCAAATTTGTCAGGTGTTGAGTTTGACGAAGAAGAAGATATTTTAAGTGTGAAATATCAAGTATCTAAAGAAAATACAAGAGATAAAGAGCTTCACTTACACAGTGATGGAGAACAAGCCGCAATTGCCCTAGCAGTAAGGATGGCAGTGCAACTTGAAACTTTTAAAAATTCAGATTTTAGATTTCCACTATTCTACGATGATATATCAGATCATTTAGACAGAAATTCACAAGCAGGCTTTATTAAAGTCTTAGAAGACTTAGCAACAGAAACACAAATTGTTGTTCTTACACATGACGAGGTATTTGCCGAAGCGTTAAGCAAAACATCGAAAGATGTTAATTTAATTGATTTGAATGCCTCATAGCGTAACAGAATTTATTAGATTCTATAATTCCCCTTTTAGCTACTGGTGTAATAAGACAAACAAACTTGTAGATGAGAAAAAAATTGATGCCAAATACAAAATAGAAATTAATGCTTCAAAATTAATTTCTAAACAGCTTTTAACAAAAGCACAAGAGCATGAGGTTGTTCTAAAAGACAAATATAGAATTTCAGAAAATTTAAATGTTGTTGATATGTCTAATAAAGATTCTTCAAACAAAGTGTTTTTAGAAGAACTTGATAAAAATCCAGATGTTATTTTTCAACCCTATATTTCTTCAAAAGATTTTGTTGGTAGATTAGATTTTGTAAAAATAGTAGATGATAATCTACACATTATTGATGCAAAGCTTTCATCTTCAATAAAAACAGAACATATTATACAACTATTTGTATACAAAGAAATTCTTGAAATAGTTACCAAAAAACAAGTAACGGAATGTTTTTTGTTTCTTGGAGATTTACAAATGCATAAAGTTGAGTTTGATGAATACAAGGAAATATATGCAGAACTTAAAGATCAATTTATAGACTTCAACAATTCATATGATCCTGAAATACCACCATACCCAAAGAAAGGGGAAGAACTTCAAGAGTACGATGATGAAGCTAAAAAAATTTGGATTAGAGATAATGGCCTCGAACTTTTATATAGAATTCAAGCTAAACAGATTGAGAAATTAAAAAACAATGACATCAAAACTGTTGAAGAATTAAAAAATACTAATTTAGAAAAAATTGACGGCATGGGCGAGGCTACATTTATTAAGTACAAAAAATTAGCCCAGCTTCTTAATGACTCAACTGAAAATAAAATTTCATACGAAATAAAAGATGCATCTTTAAATGGATTACTAAAACCTAAAAAAGGAGACTTGTATATCGATTTTGAGGGGTACCCGTTTTTAACAATTGGTAGAAACTTTGAATACCTCTATGGCATTTGGAGTAATGACAAAAATGAAAGTTTCACTTACTACTGGTCTGATGACGAAGAAGAAGAAAAAAATTCTTTTGTTAGCTTTATAGAAAAATTACTTGAACATTTAGAACTATATCCTGATGCAAAGTTTTATCACTATTTTAGTTACGAAATTACCTCTCTGAGAAGTTCTGCTCAGAACTTTGGTGTGTATGAAAAGGAATTAGAGCAACTTATTGAAAAAAAGTGTTTTATAGACTTATTTACAATAGTCAATTCTTCATTGTTGATTGGAGCAAGTTCTTACTCATTAAAAACAGTTGAAAAGTTAGCAGGTATAAATAGAACTGAAGATCTACAATCTGGAATGGAATCAATTCAGTATTTTGAAGATTATTTTTTTAATGAGGAATATGAATTAAAAGATTTAATCATTGAGTATAACAAAGCAGATTGTAAAAACTTATATTTACTGCATGATTGGCTAGCAAGCTTACTTTAGGTTATTTGTTCCAATTTATTTCTTTTTGGATTTTTTTATCTCCTATGACATATAATTTAGTCTTTGCTCTCGAAAAGCCAACATAGGCAAGACTAAGGGGTTGAAGTATATAATCGGCATTTAATGAATCCCAGCTAGGTATGACGACTATTACAATATCATTTTCTAGTCCTTTGTATTTGTACACTGAAGATACATTAATTTTTTTAGATTCAATAGAGCTTTCTTCATCATATTTATAACCTTTTACCAAATCTATATCTCGTGAGTGAGGCACCAGCACTGATAATTGTTTTGGAGAAAAATGTTCAATGTCTATAAGATTTTTTAATAGCTTCACTAATTCTTCCAAAGATTTATCCCATGATGATTCATTTACAACTAAAAATTCAGGTTCTTCTCCAGTAATTCCCTTGAAGCCAAACTTAGATTCAAATATATTCTGTACTTTATGAGATATGTTTTCAGTGCATCTCAATATATAAGTCAAGGGTAAATTTGAATGAGGTATTTCAAATAGTGGAGGCGACCATTCAGGGTGCGTAAGAGCTTGGTTTGTGTCAAAAAATAAATACCAAGCAGATTCAGGATTTTCAGCAAAAAGTAATTTAAAAAAATCCCAATATTTTTCAGAAAAATCCTGCGCTTCATCAATAAGCAGAGTGTCAAATTTAAAATTATCTACCGCATCATTTATTTTTTCTTCTAACAATTTCGCTATATACTTTGATGAAATATGGGGAGGTAGTTTTTGAAGTACAATTTTCTTACCCTCATGCTCAACAGTATCTTCCCACGATATCCCAAGTAGTTTAAAATACTTCCACATAGACATGACTTCAATATTTTCTTCTTTCCTAAATTCAAAATCAATCTCATCAGCTAATGCCCTGTTGAAACACATAAAAAGTACTTTTTTACCTTCTTCTGCTCTTTCCCTAGCTATAGCTTTAGCTAACACAGTCTTTCCACTTCCTGGAGGGCCACTTACAAGGTGACGTTTGTAACTGCTGTCAGTTAGTATCTTGTAATGCTCAATCTGTTCTTGTGTAGCAAGCTCTAATTCATTACTGGTTCTACCTGTTGCTGACTTTAATTTATAACTCTTCTGATATGGTTTAAAAATATTAATAGCTGTAGTAACAAATGGTTTTCCTAAGAATGGAGACAACCACTTGTTTTTATCAAATTTTATTTTTTTATTAACTTTTATATGTTTCTGCATTTTTTGTAACAAATTTTCTTCAAGATTCTCAACCGGAATAAATATATCTTCAACAAAGTAAGAATTTACTTCTGAAACTTCTGCAATTGGTAGATCTTCACGCTTTAAGTCAGTCCAAAACATAAGTGATATTATGGGTACATTTACATTAAAAAGATCTACTCCCTTTATAGATTTATTGTGATATAGGAAAGTTTTCATTATCTTAGATTGTTTTTCACCAAGTGAATCGATTGGAGAAGCTACTTTTTCTTTATTTGGTCCTTTTTTTATAAACCAATTACCCTCCTCATCTGTTTGGTATCCTTTCCCTTTTACCTCTATCTGTATAAATCCATATGCAGGATGAATAAGTAAGAAGTCAATTTCTGTATTTGTTAGCTTTTCAGTTTCGGGATCATGAACTTTTACAGAGTGAAAAATTGTCCATTCATTTGTAAATTTTTTTAAAATTTCTGCAATCTTTTTTTCAGAAGTATTTGATTCTGGATACTCTCCCTCAAAAAATGTCGCTTTCCCCATATATCATTACATACTAACTTAGCCACAAACAGCTGAAAATTGATTTTTTAATCATTTTGTGATATAATGTAATCTAACGCACACAACCGTGTGCTTTTTTAATTTAGAAGCGGGAAATCTCTCGCTTCTTTTTTTTTGTGCAAATTTACATTGAAAGGGGATTATTTGAATAAAGAAATAGATAACAAGAAGTTAGAACTTAAAAAAAGAAAAAAAGAGCAATTTCTAACAAATGCGTTAAAAAAAGATACTTTTAATGGTAGAAGATATCTCGGTACGTCTAAATTTGGTAAAGATATTTGGATAATTATGAGATTTAATAAAGAAGATATGCAAATTTCTTTAGAAATAGATGGAAAATTAGATGACTTAAAGGATCCAAACGCGATATTAGCTCCAATAAGAATTTCTCAACGTTTAAATAGACCAAAGCCAAATATTAATGACTATATAAGATTGAATAGAAAAAATGCGGGAGGTCAAGTTACCTTAAAAACTATTCAATACATTGAAAAATTAATAAGGGCAGTTGATATGAAATCATCAAAATCTCATGTCAATGGAAAATGTTCATCATTGTTATTTCAATATGTATCGGGAATAGTTTTTGCAGGAGATACCAATGAAGCTGAAGGACATTTTAGATGGTTCGATGCAGTTAAAGCCTGGAATATTCCTAGTGGCGACTATTTTATTATAGATTCATACTGAGCCGGTACTGGCTTCATGACTAATGTTGTGAAGCCAGTATTATTTTTTATCTCACAAATTATCTCTGTATAGACTTTTTTTAATTCCAAAAATTAAAAGCGGGCAACCGCCGAGTGAACCACTTCTAACTTTAGATAACAGTTTGTTTAAAATTGTTGTGGATTCTCCATATTTTGAATAAATATCTAATGTGCGGAAAATATCGTTTAACTCGTCACATCTTGTAATGATTATTCCTAAGTCTAAAGCATTTAAACTATGCAATACCCTAAAGTTATTTAAATCCCTATCATAAAACTCTGTTTTATTATTCCACTCGACTTCAATCCCTATTTTGTTTTTAAAACAGTCAATTTTATGTGTCTCAATTTTGCTTTCAACACCATCAAGTGAAATACTGATATCAAAATTTTTTTCAATCCATCCATTTTTATACAAGGGATCCTCAAAAGTAGGAGGTATTTTTGACTTTCCACCCCCTTTTTCTACTAAGTTAGATTTCTTCAGAGTAAAATTCTCTAGAGAGCTTTTTAATTCATTAAATTCAGTTGGATAATCGTGTTTGAAGATTGCTGAAGCATTTCCAAATTCATGAATTTCATAGTTTTCTTCAATAAACTTTCCAAATCTCTCTTTAAACATTTTTTATTCTTTTACTATCTTATTTTATTTGATACTCTTTAGCTATGTCTGATTTTATTACAACAAATGAAAAAACTTACCATAAATTTCGAGATTGCAAGTGGTTAGAAAAAATTTCTGAATCAAAAATAATTTATCAAGAATATACAGATATTACAGAGCAGCAACCTTGTCGTGGTTGTACAAAAAGAGAAGATCTTGTAACTAATGGATTTGATCCTGATGAAGCTAAAAGATTAGTTACAGAGTAACCCTGCCTATTACCTTTTCTTTCAATTCTCTATCAAACGATTCTTGACTTATTTCGTTTTCAATAAATGAAATTAAATGATGAACTGGTAGCAAGCTCGGGTATTTTATATCTAAATAAAAGTTAAATAATTTATTGAGAGTGTCTAGTTGTTTGTCATATGTTTCTATAGATAAACTACTTCCAAAAAAGAGACTTTCTAATACTTGTGGGAAATTGATAGGATTTATTAATAATCCATTTTCTTCACCGTCTTTCAACAATTTAAAGCCTACCAAATATTCATTAGAATAAATGCCTAACAGATCTGCATTAGAACCGTCTTCTTTTGGTTCTTGATTAAATATTTCTTCAAACTCTGTTAAATGAAAATGTAGAATGTCTAATGAGCCTGAGTTCGAATCAATACTTTCGGTATTTAAATCTAGTTTCTGCATAATTTCAAGGATTTCTTTTCTAAACACGTTCCCCCAAGGATGAAGAGGCTCGTTCCCATCCTGGATCCATAGTTCATTTAACACCTTCATTTCATAGGTATTTTTCTTTTTATTAATTTCATCAATCGTTTTCTCAATTTTTTTTGCATCTTTGTCATCTACAAAATTCTTAATTGCCTCAGCAATCAAGTCTGGAAATTGCCCAATAGCAAAAGACATGTCTCTTTGACGATCAATAAGTCTTTTATACATATTGCTTTCAATACTGAATGGGTACCAAATATTATCAATTACTACCTCATCTTCTTTTTGACCTAACCTAGCAATTCTTCCAATCCTCTGCTCAAGATCACTAGGTACCCACGGCACATCTACGTTAATCATGTAAGAAGCTGCTTGCAAATTCAGACCTTCGCTAGCCGCCGAACTGCAAAAAATTACTTGAATTCTCCCGTTGTTTAGTGCTCTTGTTATATCTCTCTTTTCAGCCTTTCTATGTTCACGGTCATTTGCGTATTTAATTCTTCGATAGTCTCCTCTATAACTTGCATAACCCATGTAAATGTCGTTAGTTTCACAATAAGAAATAACAGCTCGTTCAACTTCATTTAAAGTGTCTGTATATTTAGAGAAAATTAATAACGGTTTTCCAGGATTTTTATCTATGTGTTCAGAAAATAACCTGACAGTCTCATTAATTTTAGGGTCAGGATCAATACCTTCAGGAGTACTATTTATAACTATTTCTGCCAAGTCAACATAGGTATTTAATGCTCTTATCTCTGACTCACAATTTTTAATTACATTTTCCCAGTCAACACTGACTAATTCGCTCTTTGTTAATCCGGCAATTATTGTATCTTCGTCATCATTTTCATCAGAATTCTCAAAAAATTCTTTTGTAATTTTATTCTCTTTAAAGCCTTCAAGCGAATTAATAAGATGCTCTCTTCTGTTTGTGATACTCTTTTTTGCCGACCAAAAACTTGAAGCGAATCTCTCTTGTAAAGAATGTCTTCTAAGACCAAGAGGTAATTGCTTATCAGGGGTAATAGCGAGTTCAGTTATTTGATAAAATCTATCTACATACTCCATAATGCTTGAAAAGAAGTCATTAAGCTCATTTGAAATATCAATTGGAAGAATTGGAGATGGCCTTAGAGTTCTTTTAGGTATTTTATAAATCTCAGAAAACTTATTAAGATTTTCCTGAACATTCCTTGAAGTTAAAATTCTTGTCGGATGATAAATCGTATGAAACTCAATTAATTTTTTACTATTTTCAAAAAGCCAAGTATTATCAACCTCACCGTTTTTAAGTTCGTTTACAAGGCTATAAATTTCTGGAGAATTGTGAAAAAAACGTTCCTCTGATTTATCAATTACTTTAATCAATAAATCTTTAATTAGAGATAGGTCATCTAAGTTGAATTTGTTATTTCTATCTGTATAGAAATCATTTATTATAGAAAGAGATTTTTCATAATCTTTTTCACTAATTAACTCTTCCACTCCCAACAGATCTAATAAAAAGAAGTATTCATCAATATTTTTTCTCATAGGTGTCGCTGTTGCAAATGCTATGTGTTTGATTTCATTAGAGATTTGTTCCACAACTCTTCTAAAATTAGTTTTCTTTGCTGAACCATCATAACCTCTGTGCATTCTGGCATGATGAGCTTCATCAATTACCAAAAAGTCGGGATAAGAATCGTTTTCTAAAAAGATATGTTGCTCATTTGATCGAACTGCCATAGATTTAGACATAATCGCTAAAGAGGGAAAATTATCGTTGTATCTTAAGGGAGAATTTTCTTTAATACCTTCAAATTCTTCATCTTTATAGACCCAACTTTTTTTTGTTCTGTTATATCTTGCAAAGTCTAGATCAAAGTGTTGTTTCATTTCATCTTGCCACTGTTCAGTCAATGTTGGTGGTGCCAACACTAAAACATTATCTACTAAATTGTTTTTAATTAGATAAGCTATTAGCGTTCCTAATTCTAAAGTCTTACCTAATCCAACTTCATCAGAAAAGAGAATCCTGATTGGCCACATTTTTAGCGCTTTTTGTACCGCATTTATTTGATGTGGATATAGGGCTGATTTACCTAAATTAAACTCGTGGAAAATTGGAGAAGTTTGTAAATCTTTTTTAAAGTTTAATAAATTTTCATTCTGGTTATCTTTTACTTTTTGATCTACGTATTTAATAACATCTTCTTTTGATGGATTACCAATTCTTTCTAAGAGCTTTTGAGCGTATTCTTTATCAAGTTCCTTTACCTCTGTGTTTTCATCACTATTATTCCAAATTCTCCAAAAAATTTCTTCCTTTGTTGGTTCTGAAGGATCTTCTGATGAAAAGTACTCGGTACCAAAGTCCCAATTAGTAAAAATATCATGTATTTCATAGTTTTTTTCAAAACCGCTTTCTGACATGTTTCCAGATCCAGATGCGGCTATTTTGTTCCCATCTCCATCTTCAAGAAGGTACATTTTTGGATGCCACAACTCACCATTTCTATAATTAGCGACTTTAAGCTGTAATTTTTCATCTAAAATCAAATAAGCAATTGTCGCAATTGTAAACCTTGAATTTTCATTTCTTACAAGTTCAACATCCTCCTGTAATTTTTTTTGAAAAATTACAATTTCTTCTTTTTGAAGTTCTTCACTAGCCCCTTTAAGTGTCCTTTCGTCATCTACTTGATCTCCAATAACAATTTGAATTATTCCGTCGTTACTTAAAAAATAGTCAAGAGTTTTTCCAATTGCTTCAAGAGATCCAATACTGTAATAAGCTGTAAGAGCCCTAAAGGTTTTTGTGTTTTCTTTGAGCGAGGGTTTTATTACATTGTTAAGTAATTTTCCACTACCTTCAACTGTTTTTCGTAAGCGTAAATCTTTGTAGGACAATTTAGATTATTCTTTTCCATGTTTCAATTAAAACTTTGTGATGATTCATAGGTTCTCCATGTATATTTTTTGGCGCTATATTTTTCTTATTTATCTGGATTTCAACAAAATCTTTTAACCACTCCCAGTCCTGTATTGTTTTTTTTCTACCTGATTTAAATTTCTCAATTTTCTTAATATCTTGCTCTTTAATACCCCAGTCTTTTGCTTCATTAGCAATATCACCCCAGATACTTTTATCTATAACACTAATTTTTTTCATCCAAGGATTAGAACTCTCATTTTTTTCAATTTCACTTAAACCATTAAACAAATCATTAGCCATTTTGACTAGCATTGTAATATTATGTCGAACTCTTCCTGCTCTATTTAAAAACACATCTCTTGTTTGCTCAGGTATTTTTAATATTTCATATAAAAGCGAAGTGTTTCTGTACTTTTTAAGAACTGGAATCAACTCATCTTCTTCTATAGAACTTAAAAACTTCAAAGCGGTAACTTTAGCGACAGTAGTATTTAGTTCGTCAGCTAAAGACAAATCGTCAACACCCTCAGGCCAATGATTAAAAAGGATATTTAATATATCAAGTAGTTGATCTTCATAATCAGCCAACTCTTGATTTTCAGATTTTTCTAATATTAATAGTTCTTCCCAAGCTTGTTTAAATTTGTTATTCATTTTTATAAATGTTCTCAATCCAAGATTTTGCATATGCAAATGCCCGCGCATTTTGTATATTTTCTTTAAGTAAAAATTGATGAATTACGTGTTCTTTTACTAAATTTAAAGACAATTTTTCCCACTTACCCGTTCCGGGGTCAATTGTCATTTTTTTCAGCATACCTCCCAATTCTTTATTTATGCCGTCAGCCTCATCATCAATAAATATTTCAATTTGTTCTCCAGTTTTTTTCCAGTCATAACTACTTCCATCAGTTTTATCTTTGAGTATGAGAAGTTGATATGTTTCACCATCAAAATTAAATGAGCTTTCATCGATAGGTTCAAAAATTTCAACAGCCGGTTCTTCAGGACCAGGCTCTTCAGGACCAGGATCTTCAGGACCAGGATCTTCAGGACCAGGCTCTTCAGGACCACTTGGAGTACTCTGTTTATCTTTTAAAAATTTTTCAAGTTCTTTTGGAAATTTCGAACTTACTTCTATTAATGGGTGTTCATTAAAATATTTCCACCACCCTAATGCAAGTAGTTTTCCCATTTCGAACTCATCCTTAGCCATTTCTATTCTAGAAAACCCTTTTCCATCCAAGCCTCCACGCTGTGAGTCAACGAATTTAGCCGCACCTTTCATTACTGGTTCCAATGCTTTATGCAAAGCATTGTAAAACCTAGTTGTTCTATCTAAATCATCTTTTCTCTGATTAGGTGTTAAGTAGTCCGTGCTTAGAACACCTTCTACAGTAGCTGTTTCATTACTCCACCATTTGCCAAGTTCTTGGTCTTTATAAGAAACCATTTGTAGTTTTCTATATAATGACAACCCACCTGCTTGATATTGACCACCTTTATAATTAAGCCATACCGAAAGTTGAATCTTAGTTTCAATTGTTTCTGTATTTTCTCTCCAAGAAAACGGAAACTCAAAATCTATGGAGCTGTAAGGCACTTGTCCGCCTTGATCACGACCCCACTCTGGTTCACCTATCTTTACTCCGTTGAACTTTATCTCTACAGCAGGTCCTAGATGATTTTCTTGGGTGAAAAAATGCCATGCGTAGCATAATTCGTTCATTATTGATTCAGGGTTAAAATTAGTTCTTTTTATCTGCGAAATATAAATAAATGTACCAGACTTTGTTTTAGCTGGATTAAATACTTTTTCTACATCTTTTATTTTTGTTTTTTTGTTGTACCCATTCTCTTCAATATCACTGAGCATTCCAGACTTTCCAGCCTTAACTTCCTTTGCCATCTTGTCGATAGGCATTACCACATGGCAGAGATCCTTATTTTTCCTTTTTGAAACTACCTCAAAATGTCCTCCAAGATTTGCAGTTGCAGCTTTAAGCCCAAATCCATACATTCCCATTAAATCATCAGCACAGTCACTTAGCTCTTTTTGTACTTTTGCAAAACCCATGGCATTTTTTAACTCCTCTGGTTCCATTCCTCCAGCATTATCTTGAATAGTTATTTGTTTTGCTGACATATTGATATCTATCGATAGTTTTGGACGTTTTGCTTTTTTACCACAATACTCTTCTATCCACGAGTCGATGGAGTTAGCAATGATTTCGTTTATTGCTAGCAATGGCTCCATATCTTCAGCGCCTAGAGCTTTGTAAAAAGCATTACCTAACTGAGGTTGAAATTGAGTCATTTATTCTCCAATAAGTTTACTAAACCATCACTATCAACAATACTTAAATTAGCACTAGGAAGTGACAAATCTTCTACTAGTTTGTTCCAGTAGTTTTTTGTATCTATATCTTGCCAAAACTCCCCACCCAAATACAAAAGAGCTTTGTCTACAGAATCCATATTGTGCACCCAGTGACTGAGCTCTTTAGCGTATAGATCAATTTTCATCCAAGCTGTACCAGAGGGACTTTCTTGACTCATGTACCTTATGCAATATTCTGGTTTACTTTCTTTAATAGCTATAAAGATATTTTGCTTTGGAGTTCTTCTAGTAATATGATTTATCATCAAACTTGTATCAAATGAATCTTTTATAGGACGTACTTTATAGTTATTATTTTCAAAAATAGCTATCATTTCAGACCTATAGTCACTCAGCATGTTTTCCTATTTTAAATATTTCAGTCATATCTGTCTAGTAATATGTGTAAAGACTATGACTAATATTACAAAACCGACGCTTAAGTGGGTTGGAGGAAAGACAAAACTAAAATATCTTATATCAGATGCTTTGTCTTTGCTTCAAAGCAAAAATAACCAAACTTTTGATTACTATGAACCATTTTTTGGTGGAGGTTCAATTTTTTTTCATTTAAAGGATTTAGGGTTAATTGATTCAGCTTATTTGAATGATGCCATACCCCAACTTGTTTCTTACTATGAGATCATTTCAGATAGAAAGAATCTTGGAACTTTTATTGAACAGTGTGAGGAAATAGAGGTTAAGTTCAATAAACTACTATCTCAAAAAGAAAGACCTGTTTCGGAGTACAAAGCTTTAGTTAGTGAATTTAATTCAATATGGGTAAAAGAAAAAATAGTTTCAGAGACAGAGGAGTCCACAAATCAAAAAAAATATATTCAAATAAATCCAAAAACTAAAAAACAAAAAATCAGATCAGCTGTTTTGATGCAAGCAATTAATAAACTATGTTTTAACGGAATGTTTAGGGTGAATGGTAATAATCAATTTAATGTTCCGATTGGTAGTTACAAAAAAGTTAATATTGTTGATACAGAAAATCTTATTAATGCGAGCCTTTATTTATCAAATGCTCAAATAACATGTAGTTCATATAAAGAAGTAATTGAGAACATTAAAAAGAAAAATCACTTTATTTATCTAGACCCTCCATATATACCCAATTCAGAAACATCAAATTTTACTGACTATAGTTCACAAGGGTTTAAATATAAAGACCATGTGGAACTTGGAAAAATATTTTTAAAATTAGCAGAAGATGGAAATAACGTAATTCTTTCAAATAATAATAATCAACTAGCAAGAGAGATATTTTTACAAAACGAAAAGTTGTATGCTTATGAGGTCTTAGTTTCCAAGTCTATAAATAGTAAAAAAGATGGCAGAGGAAAGATTGGAGAGCTTTTAGTTTCTACATTTGAACTCCAAAATATTGAAGAAAAATTTGATTTAAAAAGGATTTAATAAACTTTATTTGAACCTTTTTCTAATTTTTAATACTCTATTTTTAAGGAGAAATCATTAAAAAAGAAATTTTAATTACTCACCTAACAAGAATGAGTTATCCATATATTTGCATAGCAGGTATTGATATTGAATCATTTCAGAGTCTAAAAATGGGAAGTTGCCTACGAGGTAAACGCAGTGTTGAGTTAAGACCAATGTTATTAAATAATCAAAAGTGGAATATTGATAACCATGGTTTGATTAATCTATACGACACGTATGATCTTGAAGGAAGTTTTGACTCCCAAGATAATTCAAAAGAAGATTTTAATACATACTCTTATAAAATATCAAAAAAAACGTATGCAATAGAAAATTTAATCTATGATTTTCAAAAAATACATCATGAACATAAGGATTGCTGTCATATTATTGATAACACTTATGAATTTCTTTTTAGAAAACCAAAAAGCGTTTTACCATTTTCTAAACTCCAGCAATCGTTGTGGAGTTATAAAGGACGTATCAATAATATCAATTTAAAAGGTAAACAATGGAGAGGTGATTTTCATATCGAAGCTTGGGGAGGTGAACGATCGTATATTAAAGATTTACCTATTACAGATATACGGTTTTATGATATAAAAAACAATTTCCAGCCGAAAAAAAAAGAAGATATTAAAAAAATTTTTAGTTTTGATAAATTTAATAACATTAATGGATTAATTTCTCTAGGACTTTCAAGAGAGTTCAAACGTAGAAGGTGGTTACAGATAAACACTATCCATCCAAAAGAATTATTTTTAAAAGAATATTTTTGGTGTCATCTATGTTATTCAGAGGTTATTGATTATAGGAAAAATAAGCCCAAACCCAATTTTCCAGAATTTCGTTGTTCATCTGAAAATTGTAATCAAGGTAACGGATTTCCATGGTCTTCTTGGAACCCAAAAGAATTTGGCTAATTTTTATTTAGCCTGACTCTCATATGGCTTGTATGGATAACCTCTAAGTCGTTGTGTGCTTCGATTAGATGATTAGCTAAAAGGTTTCTATGACAAAATTCATAGTCAACTTCAGAGCACAATAGCATAACATTACCTTTGTCTAGAAGTTCTAGAATTTCATTTTTTTCATACTCTGCATATTCAGATGAGATATTTTTAATATATCTGTCCGCAAACGTATCCCAATCTATATTTTGCTTTTTGTATTCTTTAAAATCGTCAGCGCTTGGAGCAAGATTTTCAAAATGATAATATTGACAATCTGATAGTTCATCTAGGAAGTACCAAAAATTACCCTTTTTTGTGAAACCAGAAAGTTGCGAATTTGGAAACCTTCTAATGTCAATTAGAGACAATATTTTTTTTTGTTTCAGAAAGCTAAAAAAAGGCTTAGCATCCCATTTTGTAAAACCTGTTGTGTATAAAGTAGAATTCACTTTATTTCTCCTGCTTAATTGGTAATACTGATTTCCATTCTGCTTCACCAGATAAAGTAATGGGAATAGCTTCATCAAATACATGCTGTTCGATATTGTTAATGCCTAAAATATGATTAATTTCCCAATCACTTCCAAGAGTTCTTGCGATTAATAGACTTCTATGACATTCCTTAAAATCTTTTTCACTACACATCATTACAGCTGTACTTGTCATAGCAATTTCTTTTAGTCGATCTAAGCCCTCTTGATAATTTTTGGATTCAGCCATTTTGTTATACAAAGCGTAACCCTCAAAATCATAATACTCATCACCTTCAGGCCTTCCACCTAGTAATTGACCTGCAAACCTATATTTGATTTTATTTTTAGTAAGCTCTTTTTCCAGATAAGGCTTATTGAACCATGTAGCAAAGCTAGAAACAGGATAAGACCTTACGTCAACGAGAGTTTTGATAGAGTAATGTTTTAAAATTTCAATAAATTCGTTTAAATTTTGATCTTTAACTCCTGTACTTCCATGTCCGATAGAGTAAATTTTTTTATTCATTGTCTATATTTTAACTATCAAAATGAATTGAATTGTTTTTATTTTATGATTGGAATTTCTTCAGTTAAATTATCTAAATTCTTTTGATACTCAGACTCTTTTTCTCTAATTACCGCACCATTTGGATTAGTTATCATCCTTTCAAATTGTGGAATATCAAACTCTTTATACCATGTTGGAGGTTTTCCTCTTCTTGGTTCGGCATCTTTAGGACCAGACTTAGATTCTTTTATCCAACCTTCAATATTTGTTATTTTATCTCTAAAATTAGCTGGATCTAGTTCTACTTCCCAGATAACTTCATAAACTTCTTGAATTTGACCTAATGTGAAATGTTCAGGTAAAAATCGAGTCGAAAGACCACTGTATTCTAAATCTACCCTTAAACGGTTTGCGGCATCAGTTAGTATCTTATAATGATCAAAAGCTAATTTCGGAATAGATCTGTCAATATATCTTCGTGGAATCTTAAACCATTTGTACTCTGAACTTTCTTCAGAGATAACCGGATCATCAGTACTTGTATAGATTGCATTGAAGGCAGTAGTCACAACACGTACCTTCTCACTTTTTACTGGTCTTTTATCACGCGATACATCACTATACGTTCTGAACTGATTGATATATGCAGGGGCTATACCTGTTTCTTCCACAAATTTACGATGTGCTGCCTCTTCAATACTTTCATTTTCGTTTACAAACCCACCAGGTAGTGACCATTTATTTTTATGTGGAGAGATACTTCTTTTGATTAAGAGAACTTTTAAATCCATCTCAGTCCAGTCGATTTTAAAGCAGACCACGTTGACTGCATTTATTGATAGGGGATAACCTTTACTCATATACAAATTATAGAAAAACTATCTTAATAGTGTAAAGTACTAAAAATATAATTTATTAATTGTGTTTTTCACTATTATTCGCTATATTTATAGTGAAAGTTACTAAAAAAGGAATTAATGCCCCGACAACGTATCACACTTAAACAACCTATTTGCTGGTCAGAGTATTCAAACTCTTATTGTTTATGTGATAAATGTTGGAGTTGTAAAAGAAAAATTAAATACGACAATCCTTTACTTGCATTACAATCTGCAAGACTTGCTTCTTTTAGAGCAAAAGAACTCATAAAAGACTACAAATGTAGATATTGTGATGGTTATCATATTGGCAGGGTTCACAGAGGAATATGAACAAAGTTACACTCTTAGGTGATTCCATCATTGACAATAAGGTTTATGTTGAATCTGACGAGTTCTCTGTACTTGAACATTTAGAACACATTTCTAATGATGAATTTTTGCAAATAGCACTTGATGGAGCAACCACAGATCATGTTTTAAGTAGCCAGCTTGAACACGTATCTGAAGATGATACTCATACTGTATTGTCTATTGGTGGAAATGATCTTCTAAACAATATCAGCTTCTTGACTCAGGATTTAAGGTATTCACCAAACCGTGTTCTTGAACAATTAAGGGAAATGTTATTACCGATAAACAAGAATTATGAGACCATTGTGCAGAAACTAACTGACTACAGGGCAACTCCACTTCTATGCACAGTATATGAAGGGGATTTAGTTGGTTCAGAGGAATTTGATTCTATTGCAGAATCAGCAAGATCGATGGTCTCATTTTTTAATGACTCTATTTACAGGATCGGGAGCAAATACAACATAGAGGTGCTTGAGTTAAGAGAAATTTTTGTCACATCTGAAGATTATGCTAACCCCATAGAACCAAGTCATAAAGGTGGGCAAAAATTTGCAAAAGAGATTGTTAGATGGGTAAATAATGGAATTTGATAATGATTTAATTATAAAGTTCCAATCTCAATTGGATGAAATCCAGAATTTACTTTGTGGTTTGTGTGGTGAGGGATTTATTTCCGATTTTTATTTACAGACTCACTGCGAACCATGTTTAGAGATACTTATTGATGAGCTGTAGTTCATGAAAAAGTTCCTTCTTCTTGTCTGGATTATAGGGTGGACATTTGTTGGTTTTCAGCAACTTCCCATAACTCTTCAGTCACTAAATGTATCAAATAATCAAAAAAACTGGCCTCCTGATGGGCATGTAATTGTAGAAAATCGAAGTGGTGAAAAAATAATGATCACTGAAGAAACTGATGAAAAATTTAATCCAAAAAACACAGAGATTTGCAATGATGATTTTATATCAACAATTGATGCAAGCATTGAAAATAATACGTTGTTTATTTCTTACAATGACAACCCAAATTTGTTTGGAGTAAACAAAATACAACTCCAAATTACCCCCAGCGGTGATGACTTTTATCCAGATAGGGGCTTCAAAATTCATAATTTTAAAACTATAGGTTTGTCGAATAACTCGTATCATGAGATACCTTTAAACATATATGAGCGAGTAGATAAAAATAAATATTATATTGATTTCATTCTAAAAGGATATGGTACAAATAACCAAGATTCAGAAACATGCTTCACTGAATTGTTATTGAGCATCAACGAAGACAATTTTGTTAATTACAAGAAAAACGTACCTTTTTACGTAAACGATACTTTGGAACCAGTTTTTGAGGAAAATCCAAATATATTCAACATTGGCGAGAATGAGTATATTGAAAATTATGTATATGACAACAACAGAAAACTATTAAATAATACACTGCCTGGAGTACATGAAGCTGCAATAGTTCTATTAAACAAATCGACTCGACATTCTGAACTAGAAGATAAAGATATATGGATATATTATCCAACTTATTTTCCAGATGTTAAAAAAGAGATAGTTATTGGCTTATTTGGAGACGTAACAAGACGTGATTTTTTGACTGTAGCAAATGTATTAGAGACATTAAAAGTAGTTGCCCCTAATTTAAAAATAACAATTTCTGATGATGGGAGAGATGTAACCCTTCCAATTCATATCACACCTTGTGATAGGTTAGTTTCAGAGAAATTCAATCGCTGCGAAGGTTATGCCGCAGGTATTTACTATGGTTTCCATGACTACATCTGGGTTGATGCCTCAATAACAAATAAAGACTGGAGATCTCATGTAATTATTCATGAACTCGGCCATGCTCTCGGGTTAAATCACAACTTATGTATTGATTCAGTTGTTTCATATTCTGATTTTGCTGACACATATACTTATTTTAATTATCTTGATTTGATGCAATTACGACTTTTGTATCACCCCGATAGTAGTGAATATGAGGGAAAAAGTTTTGAAAACTGGGCAGTCGATTATTTCAATTTAGACGAAGAGTTAATTAAATCTTATAAAGATGATCCTTATTTAGCCTGTAACGTAGTTCAGGATGGATGGGAAAAGTACATAGATATGCAACAATGAGAAAGTACTTAGTTTTTTTATGTTTGTTAATTTTTTGTAATACTGAAAGTGATTCTTTCCCAATAGTCGAGGTTCAATCAGAAGATCAAAACTTTTCACCTGCAACAACAATCCAAAGGTATGAACTTTTTCGAAAAAGTGGACTCGCTTTGGTTGAAGATAAAAAAAATGGCTCTCATCCTTACTGTGTTTTTTATAATTCATTTGGCGATAGAAAATATCCTGATTTTAGAGCAGTTGAGTGTCACAGTTCGATAGCTGATGGTTTAAATGCTGTAAAATTTTTTGAGTATCTTGACAAAAAGTTTCTTGAAAAACTAAATTCTACAAAACCAATTGAATATGAGCAACAACTAAAGAGAAGTGACGGTAAGTTTTGTATTTTTTATAAAGGTCAGCCAAAAACATGCTATGAAAATATGGATGATGCTGAAGAAACTATTGATTTTATCCATGAAATGGAAAGGTATGACCAAGGATGGGAAGATAAATTGATAACATTTCCAGAATTAACTAAAGAGGAATTTATTAAATCTCAAAACTTTCAACATGAATTTTATTTTGAAGATATAAAAGTAAATGTAAAAAATAAAACACATGATTGCATACGGAAAACTACTGGAACAGTAATTGCATCCTACTCTAATGAACTTCACCCTCTTGGAGTTTATGTCGATAAACTTGATGAGGAGATTGTAATAAGAGGTTTTACAAATAGGTTCGGTTCAGATAGACATTATTTGTTAAATGTTGATTACAACTGCTGGATAGAAGATACAGGTGGAGGTTTCATGCTTTTCGGACCTGTCTTTTACCAAAATAATCAATGGTGGGGTTTTGAATACTACGATGATGATTATTATGACGCTAGCGGAAATCAAAATGTTTATGCTTTTATGTCTTATTTTGTAAAAAGAGTTTCTTTAGGTGAAAATATTCTACCAAAGAAATAAAAAAATTTAACTTACAAATCTTCAAAAAATCTCGTTGGTGGCTGATTTGTAATATTCATCTCATAAAGCTCACCTAAAGTAACAGGTACTTCTTGATTTTCAGGTCCCGTTGAAATATCGTCAAATGTATTACCAAATATTAACTCTTCATCTTCAAGTAGTATTTCAAGCTTATCAACAATCAATCCCATTTCGTCGTAATAGTTTTCAACGTGTGCCTCAGCATCCCATTCAATTTTTGAAAGCCATTTTTTTAGTTCTCTAAATTCATCCTTAAATTCATTAATCTTAATTTTTGTAACATCCGCTATTGGTAGTGAAAACACCTTAACTTGAAAAATCAATAAATCTTTTGCGTATTCTTCCCAATTCATTAATTACAAGTATATACAAAAATATCCTCAGTAACTTTTGATTATTTTTGGAGTCTAAATAATAAGACCAAAAAAGACAATATTGTCTTTTTACACTCAATCATCATAATTCGAAAACACTTTGTATGAAATATTGAGTCCGGACTTACGTAAAACTATATATGTAAAAAGGAGCAATATGATGCAAACACTATTGTGGCAAGCTGACACTGATCAATTAATACAAGAACTACTAAAACGTAAGTGTGACCTTGGAAGGCCATACTTCCATATGGAAATACAACAATCTAGACATGGGTGGTTAAGAGTAAAGCTTTTAGGGACATTTTTGGATGGAAGTACTCACATTCAAATTAATGATCAAAATGGAGAGTAATAATCAAATCCCCATTGAGGTTGTTAAAGAACTTTGTAGACAGTCTGAAATGTGGGAATTAAATAATCCAAGAGTTATAGCTATGCTCGATAACATTTTTAAATGTATAAATGATGAGGAAAATTTAGATGATGAAGATAAAGAAACTTTTATTAATATTGTATTTTCAAATTTGATAATTTACACAAGATATGATTTAAATAAAGTTTGAAATACATGCTCTTACGAAAATTTGAATTATCTTTAGAGTATGAGCCAGGGCATTAAGTTCTATAAAACGTATGAAGTTAAAAAAATTTCAGATTGTCATCAATCTATCGGCCCAAAAACCTTAACACCAAATTCTCGTTTAGATCGATGGAGTGGAGTTCATAATGCTATTTCTGACTGGCTACTAAATGAAGCAAATGATGATGTTGCGGTTAAGGTTGCAGAAGAAAACTTTCAATTTTATGACCCGTTACAAAGAAAAATTATGTCTGATCTTTTTGAGCGATTTAGAAGTTTGGTTCCTAAACCATTACCTCAGGTCAATATCGATTTTTATAGACAAGAAATCATAAGAGAGATTGACGGTGAAGAGAAGGGTATGTATACATCCTTTCAATATCAACTTGAAGATGAAGACAACACTGAATATATCAAGCTCAAGGCAGGAGTATCTGATATTGAGGATATAGATAGAGCTATTGTGGCAGAAACCAAGCTAGAGGGTGAAACATTTTTAACAGCTCAACTTATTCACGATGATTTTGATGAGATAAAAGAACCAGAAAATTCAAAAGAAATTATTGATAACTACTTCAATATTATTCAAGAATTTGAAACAAACAGAAAACAAGCAACCCCTGGACTACATTGCTATATGTGTTCTAGACCATCAAGGTGTGGTCAATATCCTGTAGTAGATGGAAAAGAAGCAAAGTCCAACAATAGGGGAATATTAATTAGTAAGTCAAACTTGTTAAATCTTGAGACTTGCGAGCGTTGGACGTCTTGGAGAGCACAATATGCCATACCAAAAGATATTGAAAATGTATCATTTGAAGCAGAGCTTGGACAAAAATTTCATTCATATTCTCAGAAGATGCTTGAAAAAAATAAAGATATCTTTGGAGATAAAGAAATTGAGAGATTAAAAAAGCTACTTGTTGATGAAGAGGAAAAATTTGCGTCTCAGATACTCAAAAAATATGAGGAACTCATCCAAGCCTTAGATGATGAGGTTGAAAATCAAAACGAGTTAGAAATTAAATTATCAGAGTATGGTCTTGGATTTTCCATATTAAAAGATGGAATAGTCTCAAATTCAAAAATGGAGTTAAGAGAGGATAAAGTGGCAGTAACATTCATGGGCCAGGCTGATCTTGTTGGTAGATATAAAGGAAAAGGTCTTGTTATTGAACTTAAAACAGGACAAGAAAGCAATGATGACCTTACCGAGGCTGAATTATATGCACTAGGTGCAAAATTGTTACTCAAAGAGGATGAGGTTTACGTTTTTCATATATATACAAATAAAGATGGTGGGAAACTTAAGAAAAGAAAATTCGGAGAAAGTGAGTTTGATTCAATCATAAAAAAATTCGAGGATAAAGCCCAGAGAATTGCCAATTGGAACCCTAATGATTCACTATCACCTTCATATAATGTGGGTGATTGGTGTTCAAATTGTGATTATCAAACCACTTGTCCAGAGTACAGATAAGGTTTTGGTAAGAACTATATGAGAATATAATTAAAACGATGGATTTATCAGTAACACCAGCAACTTTAGTTTCTTCAGTTTACGAGAATTTAACTGAGAATATTAAGAAATTAAGAGAGAGGAAAAATGCTCCTCTCACTCTGGCTGAAAAACTTCTCTTTGGTCATGCAACAGATATTGACTCTGTTTCTTTAAATAAAGGGGAAGATTATGGTGACTTTGCGCCTGACAGAGTTGCAATGCAAGATGCAACAGCACAAATGGCTCTTTTACAATTTATGCAAGCAGACCTGCCAGAAACAGCAGTACCAACAACTGTACATTGTGATCATTTAATTCAAGCTTATGAAGGAGCAGCTAGTGATCTTCAAGTAGCAAACAAGACTCATAAAGAGGTTTTTGACTTCCTTAGAACTGCTTCGGAAAAATATGAAATAGGCTTTTGGGGACCAGGGGCTGGAATCATCCATCAAGTAGTTTTAGAACAATATGCATTTCCAGGAGGAATGATGATCGGTACGGATAGTCATACTCCAAACGCTGGAGGTCTATCCATGATTGCAATTGGTGTAGGAGGTGCAGATGCAGTTGATGTAATGGCTGGTATGCCTTTCAACACAAAAATACCTAGCTTGATTGGAGTCAAGCTAACTGGTTCTTTGAGCGGCTGGTCATCTCCTAAAGACATTATTTTAAAAGTTGCAGAAATCCTTACGGTTAAAGGTGCAACGAATGCAATAGTTGAATACTTTGGAGAGGGTACGAAAACTATTTCAACAACTGGAAAAGCGACTATAACAAATATGGGTGCAGAGATTGGTGCAACTTGTTCAATATTTCCATATGACGAAAAGGGTAGTGCTTACCTAAAGGCTACCGGCAGAGATGAAATAGCTGAATTGGCAGACTCTAGAATGGATTTACTCACTGCTGATGATGAAGTATTAGAAAATCCAGAAGAATTTTTCAATCAAGTTATAGAGATTAATTTAGATGAATTAGAGCCTCATATTGTTGGACCACACACACCAGATTTAGCTAGACCAATTTCTGGATTAAAAAAGGATGCAAACGACAATGAGTATCCAGTAAAAATCTCAAGTGCATTGATTGGATCTTGCACGAATTCATCATATGAGGATATTGGTAGAGCTGCTTTTATTGCTAGAGAAGCTGCAAAGTACGGTCTGAAGGCAAAAGTCCCTTTGATGGTTACTCCTGGCTCAGAACAAACTAGAGCAACTATAGAACGTGACGGATACTTAAAGGATTTAGAATCTATTGGAGCTACTGTTCTTGCAAATGCATGTGGTCCTTGTATCGGTCAATGGAAAAGAGACGATATCAAAGAAGGGGAGAGTAACTCAATCGTCTCATCATTTAATAGAAACTTTCCTGCTAGAAATGATGGAAATGCAGAGACATTATCATTTATTGGTTCACCTGAATCAGTTATAGGTTTAGCACTTGGCGGAACATTAGATTTCAACTTCTTAAGCGACACTCTTACTACTCAAGATGGGGAAGAAATTTTACTCAACCCACCTGTTGCAGATGAATTACCTGATAAAGGTTTTGAAGAAACACTCGAGGGATTTATTCAACCAACACCAGGTGATGATGTTGAAGTAATAATTGATCCAGAATCAAATAGACTTCAAAAACTTACCCCATTTCTTCCACCAAATGAGGAAGACTATGTTTCAATGAGCGTCTTAATGAAGGCAGAAGGAAAATGTACAACTGACCATATTTCTCCTGCTGGTAAATGGTTACAGTTCCGAGGCCATCTTGAAAATATTTCACAAAACTTGTTCAATGGAGTCAATAATGCATTTGCTGAAAAAGCAGGTGATGGTGTAAACATACTCACAAAGGAAGTAGATACATTACCAAACATAGCAAAGAATTACAGCGAAAAGAATGTTAGCTGGGTAGCTGTTGGGGATGAAAACTATGGTGAGGGCTCATCAAGAGAGCACGCAGCAATGGAGCCGAGATTTAGAGGCTGTAAGGTCGTGTTGGTAAAAAGTTTTGCACGAATACATGAAGCAAACTTAAAGAAGCAAGGTATTTTACCTCTAGTCTTCGAAGACAAAAACGATTATGAAAAGATTGAACAGTTCGACATAATGACTATCGGCAGTCTTAAAGACATTGCAGTTGACACACCCATTGAGATTATCCTCGAAAAAGAAAATGGTGAAACAGAGACAATCAAAGCAAATCATTCTCTATCTGAGGATCAGATTGCTTGGTTTTTTGCTGGTTCTGCATTGAACTATATCAAATCAAAATAAATGGACAGTATATCTGACAAAGTTAAAAAAATTAGGGTTGAGTACGAAGACAAACCACTAAATATCGAAGATCTAGATACCAATCCTTTAGAGCAGTTTAATGTATGGTTTCAAATTGCTATTGACGCAGAGGTTAATGAAGCAAATGCAATGGCGATATCTACTATCAGCGAAGAGGGAACACCAAGATCAAGGTACGTACTGTTTAAGGATATTGTCGACAACAAACTTGTTTTCTACTCAGATTATGGAAGTAGCAAGGGTCAGGAAATGGAAAACAATCCAAATATTTCAGGATTATTCTTTTGGCCTGAGTTACATCGCCAAATTCGACTTGAGGGCGTAGTTTCTAAAACATCCGATGAGGTATCTGATAACTACTTTGCTTCAAGACCGAGGGGAGCACAACTAAGTGCTATTGCATCAAGTCAAAGCACTGAAATTGAAGGAAGAGAAACGGTTGAAGACAGGATTAAAGAGTTGGAAATAGAATTTGAAGGAAAAGATATTCCAAGACCAGACAATTGGGGTGGCTATGCAATTGATATTAGTTTCTGGGAGTTTTGGCAGGGTAGAAGAAGCAGAACCCATGATCGCTTTATTTATGTTAAAAATGATAATTCATGGGAAATAACTAGACTATCACCTTAAGAAATAGATTTATGCGAGATATAAAAGTAACCAAAGATTTTATTAATTCAGAAAACACTTCAGTGCTTTATGAATCTGGAAACACGAAAGTTTTGATTACTGTTTCCATTGCTGATAAGGTCCCAAGATGGCTTGAAAACTCTGATAAGGGTTGGTTAACAGCAGAATACAATATGTTGCCTGGATCTTCAGATCAGAGAATATCAAGGAAATCATTCGAAGGTGGAAGATCAAAAGAAATCTCAAGATTAATAGGTAGGTCACTCAGATCAGTTTGTGACCTAGCAATACTCAATGGTTTTTTAGTAACCGTTGATTGTGATGTGCTAGATGCTGATGGAGGCACAAGAACGGCCTCAATTAATGGTGCTTGGATCGCTCTTAATGAAACATTCAATAATCTCGTTGAACAAAAGAAATTAGTACAGAATCCACTAACGAACCAGATTGCAGCTTTGTCAGTAGGAATTGTCGATGGAGAATTTATCGCAGATCTGGATTATGAAAAAGATTCAAGTGCTGAAGTGGATTTAAATCTAGTTCTCAATGACAATTTCGAAATTCTAGAAATTCAGGGAACTGCTGAACAGAAACCATTCTCAAAGGAAGACTTAGACAAGCTTTTTGAGATGACTAAAGATGAGGTAAATAAAGTTTTCGACGTACAGAAAAATGTATGAAAATTTTATTTGCCAGTAAAAATAAAAACAAATTCGAAGAAATTAAGCAAATCTTCTCAGATTCAGATTTTGAAATTATTTTCGATGATAGTTTAGAAGATGTTGTCGAAGATAGAGATACGATCATTGGTAATGCTCAGAAAAAATCAGAAGAGATTTTTGAAAAACATAATGTCCCTGTTATCTCAGATGACTCAGGATTATTTGTAGAGGCTCTAAATAATGAGCCTGGAGTAAAAACAGCAAGATATGCAGGTGAAACTGCAACAGCCGAAGACAATATTCAAAAATTGCTTAATAATTTGGAAAATGAAGAAAATAGAAATGCCTTTTTTCAAACAGTGTTGTATTTTTTTGATGGGAACAATCGTTTAGATACTGAGGGAATTCTACCAGGTACCATTACGACATCACCAAGAGGGGATAATGGATTTGGGTATGACCCAGTTTTTGAGGTAGATGGCAAAACTCTTGCTGAGCTAAGTTTTGAGGAGAAGACAAAAATCAGTCACAGGAAAATCGCAACAGAGAAAATGTTCACGTTATTGAGAGAGACATTTAAAGAATAAATATATTTTTTGTAGACAAGCAAATTATCGAAACTATTATGAATTCATGATTAATTTCATAATTATTATTTAAGAACAACGAACTTATCGTTGTTACCCTTGCGTTGCAGGGGTTTTTTTTTGGAAGAAGACGAATGAAGATAGACATATTTGATACGACACTTAGAGATGGGTTTCAACAGGAGGGAATCTCCCCATCAGTAAAGGATAAATTAGCTATTGCTAAGTTAATTGACGAGTTGGGTGTTGATTATATTGAAGGTGGATGGCCTGGAGCATCACCTAAGGAAAAAGAGTTTTTTGATAAATCAAAAAAAGATTTAAAGCTTGAGAATGCAAAATTAGTTAGTTTTGGTTCTACAAGAAAATTAAATGTAAAAGTTGAAGACGATCCACAAGTACAGGCACTTATTGATTCTGAAACAGAGTACGTCTGCATTGTAGGTAAATCATCCAATCTCCACATTACAAAGGCTTTGGAGACTGATGTAGACAGTGCGATTCTAATGGCTACAGACACCGTTAAATATCTAAAAGATAATGGACGAAAAGTATTTTTTGATGCAGAACATTTCTTTGATGGTTTGAAAGAGGATTCAGCTACTACTTTGAAAATTCTAGATGCAGTAGTAAAAGAGGGAATTGATTGTTTTATATTTTGTGACACCAACGGAGGAACACTTCCTCATGAGGTCACGGATCTTTTAACGCCAATCGTGGAAAAGTACCCCGATCAATCATTTGGTGTTCACTTTCAAAATGACAATGGATGTGCAGTTACAAACTCTTTAGCTGCAGTAAACCTCGGTGTGGAACATGTTCAAGGGACTATGAATGGTTATGGCGAGCGTACTGGTAATGCAGATCTCTGTACTCTTATTCCTAACCTCTCTTTAAAAATGGACTTTGAGACAGTGCCTGAAGAGTCACTTGAAAAACTAACTCCTATAGCAAATCACATTGCGGAATTAGTAAATATCGCTATTGACTCAAGACATCCTTATGTTGGTTCATCTGCCTTCACACATAAGGCAGGACTTCATGCTTCTGGTATGTCAAAAGACAATACTCTCTATGAGCACATAAACGCAAGTCAGGTAGGAAATTACACAAGAACTACTGTCTCTGAGTTAGCTGGAAGAGCAAGTGTAATTACTAAAGCAAAAGAATTTGGAATAGAACTTACAAACGATGATGCAAAAAATCTTATTGAGCAAGTACAAGATCTTGAATATCAAGGGTTTCAGTTTGAGGCTGCTGATGGTTCTCTATATTTATTAATGAAAAAGATCAAAGGAGAAGAGCCATCTTTTTTTGATTTTGAAAGTTTCAGAGTGTATTCAGAAAGAAGAAACTCTGAAAACGTTGTTTCAGAAGCTGTTTGTAAAATATCTGTAGATGAAGAAAGATTCGTAACAACAGGAGAGGGAGTTGGTCCTGTCGATGCTTTAAATAAAGCTTTGAAATCTGCCTTGAATAAAAACTATCCGGATGTAGATAAGATTAAATTAACTGACTATAAAGTCAGAATCATTGACTCTTCAGATGGAACTGAGGCAAAAACAAGAGTTCTCGTTGAATTTACAGATGGCGAGATAAATTGGAGCACTATTGGTGTTCACGAAAATATAATTAATGCATCTTGGAATGCTTTATGTGATGGCTTTAATTATTATTTTATGGAAAGTTCATCATAAAATTTTTATAATTACGTTAGGTAATTAAAAAATGTCTGAAAAAATTGAAAATTTACTTGGAGAAGATAGAACTTTTGACCCTCCATCAAGCATTGTAGAGAATGCAAACGCTACACAAGAATGGTTTGATCTAGCCAATGAAGACAGACTCGCTTACTGGCAAAAACAAGCTTTAGAGAGAATCACCTGGTACAAAGAACCCAAAGAGATTTTGGACGACTCAGATGCACCTTTTTATAAATGGTTTAAGGATGGAGAACTCAACCTCGCATACAATTGTCTTGACCGTCATTTAGAGACTGATGCAGACAGAATTGCTTTCTACTGGGAGGGAGAACCAGGAGACTCTCAAGAAATAACCTATCAAGATCTTTATGAGAGGGTCTGTAAGCTTTCAAACGGCCTCAAAGAGCTTGGTGTTAAGAAAGGTGATAGAATCGCAATTTACCTTGGTATGACACCTGAAATTGTGATCTCCATGCTCGCCTGCGCAAGAATAGGTGCCGTCCATTCTGTAGTATTCGGAGGTTTTTCTGCAGAAGCTCTAGCTGACAGAATTAATGATGCCGAAGCAAAAGTTGTAATTACAGCAGATGGTGCATGGAGAAGGGGAGACATTGTTCCTCTAAAACAGAATGTGGATGACTCCCTAAAGCTTACCGATCATATAGATAGCGTAATAGTTGTAAAGAGAACTGAGAATGAAGTAACAATGGTTGATGGCAGAGACTACTGGTATAGCGAACTTGTAGATAAGCAGGAAGCTGATTGTGAACCTGAAGTAATGAACGCAGAGGACATGTTATATATCCTCTATACATCAGGTACAACAGCTAAGCCAAAAGGAATCGTCCACACACAGGCTGGATATCTTACTGGTGTTACTACAACACATTCTGCAGTATTTGATGTAAAGGAAGATGACATCTATTGGTGTGCCGCAGACTGTGGTTGGGTAACAGGTCATAGCTATATTGTGTATGGTCCTTTAGCAAACAAAACAACAAGTGTTATGTATGAGGGTGCACCAAACGCACCAGATGAAAAAAGATTATGGAGTATCGTAGAAAAATATAAAGTAAATATTTTTTACACTGCCCCAACTGCAATCAGAGCTTTTATGAAGTGGGGAGTTGCACATCCGCAAGCACATGACCTAACGTCACTCAGATTGTTAGGTACTGTTGGAGAGCCAATTAATCCAGAAGCCTGGATGTGGTACCACGAAAACATAGGAAGTGAATCATGTGCAATTGTAGATACATGGTGGCAGACGGAGACTGGTTCAATAATGATTACACCACTACCAGGTATTACTAGTACTAAACCGGGGTCAGCATGTGGTCCAATGCCAGGCGTAGATGCAGTTGTTGTTGATGAAAATGGAAATGAAGTATCAAAGGGTGAAGGGGGATATTTAGCAATCAAGACACCTTGGCCGTCAATGCTTAGAACAGTATTTGGTGATGAAAAAAGATATATCGACACTTATTGGTCAAAGTATGACGGTATGTATTTTGCAGGAGATGGTGCAAAATATGATGATGATGGATACTTCTGGCTTTTAGGAAGAGTTGATGATGTTATGAATATTTCCGGCCATAGAATCTCAACGGCTGAGGTTGAAAGTGCGCTTGTTGCACATGAATCTGTTGCAGAGGCTGCTGTAATAGGAAGAGCTGATGAAATTTCTGGTGAGGCAATTGCTGCTTTTGTTACTTTAATCAGTGGATTTGAAGGAAATGAAGAATTGATAATTACTTTAAGACAACATGTAAGTGATAAGATAGGACCTATCGCAAAACCAAAAAGCATTGTAATAACAAACGACCTTCCAAAAACTAGAAGTGGGAAGATAATGAGAAGATTGCTAAAAGATATTTCAGAGGAAAGAAAACTAGGAGACGTTACAACATTGGCAAACGCAGATATTGTCTCAGAATTGCAAACTAGATCGTTAGAGTCAGATGATGAATGAAAGAACTCACTCATGGGAGACACCAAAAGATTTCGCAGAAAAGTTGTTAAATCTTGATAGAGAAGAACGTCGAAAGTTGTTGAGAGAGTATCCACCAAATCTAACTGGTATTGGGTCATTAATGGGGTTTACAAAAATTGAAATAGATGAGGATGGACATGCATCTTTTTATTGTAAAGCTGAAGAATTTCACTATAACCCTATTGGTAGTGTTCACGGTGGACTCGCAGCGACACTTTTAGATTCATGCAACAGCATCTCAGCACAATGTAATTTAGATAAAGGATTTATAGCTTTAACAACAGATATCAAAGTAAATTATTTAAGTCAGATTACTGTTGAAACTGGTGAAATTGTAGCCACTGGTAAGATAGATAAACTTGGCAGAAAAGTAATTTTTGTATCCGGAGAGCTTAAAGATATGAACGGAAAACTTTTGGCTACAGCTTCATCAACTGAACTTGTTGTTCAAGTTTTCTAACTATTTGTGCGGATGAGAGGACTCGAACCTCCACGAGCAAAGCTCACTAGATCCTAAATCTAGCGCGTCTACCAGTTCCGCCACATCCGCTAAATGTCGCGTGGGTCGCCGGGGACTTGAACCCCGAACCTGCGGATTAAGAGTCCGTTGCTCTGCCAATTGAGCTAGCGACCCTTTTTACAGATTAACTTAACTCATAATACTTAACTATAAATTTTTTGATTTATTGTTTCCATAAAAGCGTTATCATGGAACAATAATTAGACGTGCGGGCTGTGGCTCAGCTTGGCTAGAGCGCCTGCTTTGGGAGCAGGAGGTCGTGAGTTCGAATCTCACCAGCCCGACTAGCGCGGGTGTAGCTTAATGGCAAAGCTCCAGCCTTCCAAGCTGGCTATGAGGGTTCGATTCCCTTCACCCGCTCGAGAGGCTCTCGTAGCTCAAATGGATAGAGCAACAGACTTCTAATCTGTAGGTTATAGGTTCGAGTCCTATCGAGAGCGCCGTGGTGATCGTAGCTCAGTTTGGTTAGAGCGCCTGGTTGTGGTCCAGGAGGTCGCGGGTTCGAATCCCGTCGGTCACCCCACCTTATTTAGGAGAACAATTGAAATATAAAGTAAAGAATGCGGGCGATTTTGAAAAACAACTTGATATAAAAGTTGATTTCCAAGATCTTGAACAGTACAAGAATGAAGCAATTAATAAAATATCAAAAAATTTAAATATTAAAGGGTTCAGACCTGGAAAAATACCAGCAAATATAGTTACCAGAGAGGTTGGAGAAGATGCAATCAATGAAGAGGCAATTGAGATGTATCTTCCAGAAAATCTCTTCACGATTTTAAAAGATGAAGAAATAAATCCAGCTACAAGACCAGTTATTAAAAAGATAGATAAGAAAGATAAAAATTATGAGATTGAGGTACTAATTACTCTTTGGCCTGTACTATCAAAACTGCCTAAATTAGATCAAGAAGTTGAAGTTGAATCCATAAAACCTACAGATGAAGAAATGGATGATCAGATTGACAGAGTCCGATCACAATTTGCTGAAGTATCAAAAGTTGAAAGGTCTCTAGATAATGGAGATTATGGATTGGTCAATATTTCAGGAAGCAAAAATGGAGAAGAGGTAAAAGACTTTGTATACAACGATTACCTATACGAAGTTGGTACAAATATGCTTACCCAACAGCTTGATTCAAAGTTGATTGGCGTTTCGCCAGGAGCAATTGTTAAATTTAACGATAATATTCCACAATTACAGCTAGAAGATGTTGAGATAACAGTTTTAGTGAAAGAAGTAAGGGAAAAGATTCTTCCTGAATTTACCGATGAATGGGTTTCTGACACGACAGAATTTGATGATATTAAACACTTAAGGGAAGAACTAGAAAAAAATATCGAGATGATAAAAAAAAGACAAGTTGCTTCTCAGTATCAAGCCGAACTAACAAATAAATTGATTGAAGAGGCCAAAATAGCCTTACCCGAACAATTAGTGATTGCTGAAATGGACAGTATTCTTCAAAATTTTATTGCCGAGTTAGCTCAAAATAATATAAAAATGGAAGACTATTTTCAAGTCACTGGCTTAACTGAAGAAGCTTTAAGGGATGATTTGAACAAGCAGGCAACAAGAAATTTAACAATGGTAGTTATATTGGATAAGGTTATTGAGGATTTAGATCTCAAATTGGAAAAAGAAGACACCGATCTTATCGAGGAACATTTAAAGACTCTGGAAAGTGATGATGAAGTTGAAATTACTACTCGTAGATTAAATTTAGAGGCTGAATCACTGAGAAATAAGGCTATGTTGCATGTTTTGAAGTCCGGAAGCTCAGTTGACCAAAATGGTGAAAAAGTATATCTTCAAGATGTGTACAATCAAGATACAGATACAAGAGAGGAAGAATAACATGAAAAAAGAGCCTTCAAATTATGTTGTACCTACAGTTATTGAGAACACAAATAGAGGCGAAAGAGCTTTCGATATTTATTCAAGGCTTTTAAAAGATAGAATAATATTTCTTGGTACTCCTATTGATGATGGAGTCGCAAACCTAATTATGGCACAGCTTTTACACCTAGAGTCAGAAGATCCTGATAAAGATATCTACGTATATATAAACTCTCCAGGTGGCTCAATTACATCATTGTTTGCAATTTACGACACAATGAAATACATTAAGCCAGACGTTGCAACAGTCTGTATGGGACTTGCTGCATCAGCTGGTGCTGTTATTTTAGCTGGTGGAACCCCAGGTAAAAGATACTCACTTCCACATGCAAGAATTATGTTGCACCAACCAGCAGGAGGGGCTGAAGGAACCTCGAAAGACATTGAAATTCAAGCAAAATTGATTACAGACATGAGGAATCAAATTAATGGTCTTTTGGCAGATTTTACTAAGAAAGACATTGAACAAATTTCAGTTGATACAGATAGAGATTTTTGGATGACCGCGCAAGAAGCGTTGGAATACGGTATAGTAGATGAAGTACTAACTCAAAGGGAGTTAGCAGACAAAAAATAACAACAGGGTAAGGTTATGGCTAGTAAAGAATCATCAACTGATCCGTTAAAATGTAGTTTTTGTGGAAAATCACAAAAACAAGTTATAAAGCTCATCGCTGGGCCAGGTGTTTACATTTGTGATGAATGTATTGAACTATGTGTTGAAATTATTGAAGAGGAAAAGGTAGAAACACTAGAAGCTACCAGTGAAACTCATCTTCCTCTTCCGAAAGAAATTGATCATGCTTTAAACGAATTCGTTATTGGTCAAACCGAAGCAAAAAAGACTTTATCTGTAGCTGTTTATAACCACTACAAGAGAATATATAAAGATGACTCAAAAAATGATGATCTTGAAATCCAAAAATCTAACGTTTTAATACTTGGACCAACTGGAAGCGGTAAAACGTTATTAGCTCAAACTTTGGCAAAGATACTACAAGTACCTTTTGCCATAGCAGATGCTACAACATTGACTGAAGCTGGTTACGTAGGTGAAGATGTTGAAAATATTCTTTTAACTTTGATACAAGCTGCAGACTTTGATATCAAGAAGGCTGAAAAGGGAATAATCTACATTGATGAAATTGATAAAATTACTAGAAAGTCTGATAATCCATCAATTACAAGAGATGTCTCAGGAGAAGGTGTTCAGCAAGCATTACTTAAAATCTTAGAAGGCACTACAGCGCAAGTACCTCCTCAAGGTGGAAGAAAGCATCCACAACAAGAATATTTACAAATAGATACAACAAATATTTTATTTATTGTCGGTGGAGCATTTGATGGTCTTGATCAAATAATTGGAAAAAGACTTGGAGATAACTCAATTGGGTTCAATACAAGCCTGAATAATATTGATAAAGTTAATCAAAGCAAAATATTTGATAATGTTGAACCAAAAGATCTAAGAAGATATGGATTGATCCCAGAGTTCATCGGAAGACTACCAGTTGTAACAAGTGTTAATGAATTAGACAAAGAAGCATTAATCAAAATACTTGTTGAACCAAAAAATGCAATTACTAAACAATTTAAGAAAATCTTTGAGTTGGACGATGTTGAGCTTACGTTTACAGACGGTGCTCTTGAGGCAATGGCCGAACTTGCTCTTGAACGAAAAACTGGAGCTAGGGGATTAAGGTCAATAATCGAGAAATTACTTCTTGATGAAATGTTTGAAGCACCTTCAAGGAAAGATATTGAAAAAATCATAATTGATAAAGAAAATGTAATTGATGATATCCAACCAAAAATGGTTTTAAAACAAAGTAAAGACAAAAAAGACTCCAAACCAGCCTGAATCTATGCTTGAAGATTCATATGAGCCATTAAGCATTGAACAAAAATGGCAATCAGAGTGGGAATTAAAAAATCAGTTCAAACCAGTTGAATCAGATAAGCAGTTTTCGATTGTAATACCACCACCGAACGTCACTGGTTCATTACATATGGGTCATGCTTTAGAGCATTCCATCATTGATGTAATTGTTCGAATAAAAAGACTTCAGGGATTTGAAACATTGTGGGTTCCTGGAACCGATCATGCAGGGATAATTACACAACTACTTGTCGAAAACGAGTTATTAGAGAAGGGTCTATCTAAAGAAGATGTTGGTCGTGAGAATTTCATTTCCAAAGTATGGGAGTGGAAAGAAAAATCAGGTGAAAACATATCAGGACAGATGAAAAAACTTGGTATGAGTTGTGATTGGTCACGAGAGAGATTCACGATGGACGAAGGTTTATCAGCAGCTGTCAGACAAGTTTTTGTAACCCTATATGATTCTGGGTTTATTTATAAAGGTTCAAGAATGGTTAATTGGGATACAAAGCTAATGTCTGCAGTCTCAGACCTTGAGGTCAACCTTGAGGAACAAACAGGAAAACTATGGAGTGTAAAATATAAATGTGGTGATGAATTTATTACAATCGCTACTACTAGACCAGAGACTATTCTTGCTGATACAGCCGTTGCAGTCAACCCTGATGATGAAAGATATAAGAGCTTCATTGGAAAAACAGCAATTATCCCAATTGTGAATAGAGAGGTTCCGATTATCGCCGATGAGTATGTAGATAAAGAATTTGGTTCTGGATGTGTAAAGATAACACCTGCACATGATTTTAATGATTATGAGATCGGCTTGAAACATGATCTAGAAGTCATATCTTGCATGAAGTTAAATGGAACAATGTCTGATGATGATTTTATGCCAGAAAATTATAAAAATTTAGATAGATTTGAAGCAAGAGACCAGATAGTGAATGAGTTATCTGAATTAGGCTTCCTTGTCTCCGCTGATGATCACGTAATCCAATTACCAAAAGGAGATAGATCAAAAAGCATACTTGAACCAATGATCACCGACCAATGGTTTGTAAAGACAAAAGAGTTGGCTGATAGAGGTATCGCTGAAGTTGAGAATGAAAATATGAAGTTTATTCCAAAAAATTGGGAGAAAACTTATTTTGAGTGGATGTACAACATACAGGATTGGTGTATTTCTAGACAAATATGGTGGGGTCATCAGATTCCGGCATGGTATGACGAGGAAGGAAATATCTATGTAGCTACGACTGAATCAGAGGTTAGAGCAAAATATGAACTCTCAGATGATTTGAAATTATCACAGGATAAAGATGTTTTGGACACTTGGTTTTCGTCAGCATTATGGCCATTCTCCACTCTAGGTTGGCCTGAGGAAAGTACGGATTTAGAGAAATACTATCCAACCTCATTATTAGTAACAGGTTTTGACATAATCTTTTTCTGGGTAGCCAGAATGATTATGATGGGTCTGAATTTTAATGATGATGTCCCATTCAAGGATATATTGATTCATGGGCTGGTAAGAGATTCTAAAGGTAGAAAAATGTCAAAGAGTTTAAAAAATACAATTGATCCATTGGAGTTATCTGAAAAACATGGTGCAGATGCATTGCGCTTCTCATTGATAGAGAAAGCAGCTCCAGGACAAGATGTTCCCTTTGATGAAGAGTGGACAATTGCTGCAAAGAAATTTGGAAATAAACTATGGAATGCTGCAAAGTTTGTTCACTTGTACTCCCCAGAAGAAAAAAGAACTGATGAAATTAAAAAAATAACTTGTCCGGAAAACGTATGGATTACGTCTAGATTTGATGAAGTCTTAGCTGAATTTAATGAATTATTTGAAAAATATAAAATATCAGATGCATATAAGCTAATTTATAATTTTGTCTGGTCAGATTTATTTGATTGGTATTTTGAGTTTTCCAAAAACTTAATTGATGATGAGAAAACAAAAGGTGAGACTATGTTTGTACTTAGAACTACATTTTTAAAAAGTATAAAAATATTGAACCCGGCAATGCCTCACATAACTGAAGAAATTTGGTCAACCTTTGAGGATAATCTTTTAATAAATAACACTTGGCCTGAAGTTGAGGACAAGTTGGACCCCGAGACTAACGACGTTGAAAATTTGAAAGAAGTTATTTCTCAAATAAGAAATTTCAAAACTACCTATCAATTAAAAAATAAAGAAATGTTAAAACTTAATTTAAGTAAAGATGTTAACCCTTGGTTTACAAAACAGCTTGAAAACATTGGAAATGTAGAATTAAATATTAATTCATCTGAGGATAAAAATAAAAAACAAGTTGTTTTTCAATCAGGAAACTATAAATTTTATCTTCTAGCCGAGGACTATATCGACATTGATTTAGAAATTAAAAAGCTAGATAAGAAAATTGAAGATCTCTCTAAAACACTAGCTGTCTCTATTTCTCGATTAGAAAATGAAAAATTTATCAAAAATGCAAAAGAAGAATTAATTGAAAAAGAAAAACAAAATGTTATTGAAGTAGAAAACGAGATAGAGCTACTAAAACAGACACGGGATCAATTCAGTGTCTGATGAATTCAATATATATCTAAATTCAAAAATAGGAAAAAGAAATAAAAATTTAGAAGTTCTAGGTTCTTTTTTTGAAATTAACGAACTTCAAATTTTAAAGGAAAAGTCAATATCTATTGTTGGTACTAATGGTAAAACATCCTCCGCATTTTATTTAAATGAAATTTTCATGAAAAATGATATCTCATCTGTTTTATTTACCTCTCCTCATTTAGTTGACGTAAATGAGCGAATAAAGATAAATAATGAAATTATTTCAGATGAAAAGATTTCATTGTACATGGATGATTTAAAACAATTTGAATCTGAAAATAATATTGAACTTGGATATTTCGAGACACTTTTTCTTACAAGTTGTAAATTATTTTTAGAAAGTAAAGCTGATTATTTTATTGTAGAGGCAGGTATTGGTGGATTATATGACACTACTTCGATACTAAATGTAGATACAGTCTGTATTACAAACGTTAATTATGATCATATGGATTTGTTAGGTGAATCGTTAGAAGAGATTTTCCATCAAAAAATCCAAATATCAGACAATCCAAAACGTATTATTTTTGGTGATTCTAATTTATATAAAATTCATAAAACTTATGTGCACGATAAGTTTGATTTAACTGATAAAGATATATATTTGAATGATTTAGAAAGCCAAAACAAGATTAGTCTAAATTTTGGAACAGCATTAAAAATATTTGAATCAATCATTACAAATTTTGATGAAGACAAAACCAGTACTGTAGAAAGTTATCCCAAAATTCCAGGGAGGTTTGAAGAAGTTTCAAAAAATCCTATAAAAATTATTGATGGAGCCCATAATGCCTCAAGCCTTGAGACATTAGTTAGTTTTATAGAGGAGAACCATACAATAGGTGATTTTGATATATACATTGGAATGAAAAAAGGAAAAAATACTAGTGAATTTATGAAAAAAATTTCCACAAAGAATTTCAATCAAATTTTTCTTATTGAAAATGATTCATTCTTTGAACAAACTAAAACATCAGATTTTGAGAATTATTTTAATGAAAATGGACTTACCTATAAGGTAGTAAGTATCGGTGATTTTTATACTTCAAAGAATCCATCTATATTGACGGGAAGTTTATATTTAGTTGGTAAATATAAAAAGGAATATTCATGAAAACTTTCTTTATGGTAAAACCAGATGGTGTAAAAAGAAATATTGTTGGACAAGTAATTGACCGTGTTGAGCAAGAGGGATTTAAAATAACAAAAATGAAAATGATGACTATAACTACAGAGCTTGCTGAGCAACACTATGGTGAACACAAAGATAAACCATTCTTCCAAGATTTAGTTTCCTTTATAACAAGTGGTCCAGTTGTAGCCATGGAAGTTGAAGGAGAAAATGCTGTCAGCGAAGTTCGTAGAATAATGGGTGCTACAAATCCAGCTGATGCAGACCCAGGCACAATAAGAGCAGATTTTGCAACCAAACTAGAAGAAAATGTAGTGCATGGTTCTGATTCAGAAGAGAGTGCTGAGAGAGAATTAGGCCTTTTCTTTAACAATTAAATTTCTATTTAATTTGATTATTCAGTCTATTAATCTAGATATACATGGCTGGAATTAATTTAAGAAGATCGCTTTTTGGTGGCAACGATATCGCTATAGATTTAGGGACTGCCAATACTTTGATATACGTCAAAGGCGTTGGAGTAATGGTTGATGAACCAACTCTAATTGCGGTAAATAAAGAGGATGGCTCAATCCTAACTGTTGGTGAAGAGGCTAAAAAACTTGTTGGTCGTGTTCCTGACTCAATTAAATTAGTTAAACCCCTAAGAGATGGTGTGATTTCTGAAATAGAGATGGCTGAAGAGCTTGTAAAAACTTTATTAACAAGAGCTATAGGAAGGTCATATTCAAGACCAAGAATTGTTATGTGTGTTCCAAATGGTGTTACGAGTGTTGAGCAAAGATCAATCGAAACTGCAGCTCATGGAACAGGTGCTTCAGAAGTATATACAGTAGAAGAACCAATGGCAGCTTCAATAGGTGCAGGCCTTCAGATCTATGAACCTTTTGGAAATATGGTCATCGATATTGGCGGTGGAACAACAGAAATAGCTGTAATTTCAATGGGAGATATAGTAAACGCGAACTCTATAAGAGTTGGTGGTGAGGATATGACGGACAGGCTTATTGAGTGGTTAAGAGCAGAGCATTCAATGTTAGTCGATGAGGGGATAGCTGAATCTCTTAAACATGCTGTTGGGTCTGCATATCAATTTGATAAGGAGCCACAAGTAACTGTGACAGGTCGAGATATTGTCAAAGGTGTACCAAAACAAGTTTTATTAGAGGCATCAGATGTTAGAAATGCATTAAGTCCAGTTGTACAAGATATAATAGAAGCTATTAGAATCTCTCTTTCTCAAACACCACCTGCACTTGTTTCAGATATAGATAAACATGGTGCATGGTTGACTGGTGGTGGATCTCTTCTCAAACAACTAGACAGAAAGATAGCAGAAGAACTTGGTATTCCAATTAATATGACAGAAGATCCATTAAGTACAGTCGTTGTAGGTTCAGGTATATGTTTAGAGAGATTTGATGATTACAATTCCGTACTCAAATTATCTCCAAAACCTAACTAAATATGAAAGATGGCAATCTAAGAGTAAGAAATTACATAATTTACGTTATTTTTATATTGTTTTCCTTTTCTGTAATGGTTTTGGACTTTTTTTCAAATCAAGAAATATCCTCAACTATTTCAAAAAGAATGAATTTTCTGATTCCTTCTAGTGTAAATTTTCCAGATTATTTGGAATTTTTTGATACTGAATTGTTCCAAACAAGAAATAATTTGATAAATGAAAATATACGTCTCAAGAATGAAGTTTTAGAGTTAAGAAAACTGAAAATAGAAAATGATCTCTTGAAAGAGGAACTAGATGCTAACAAAAATCTTATCGAATCTGTTGACTCCACAAATTATTTTTATATAAAAACTACAGCATTCATTAAAAATAATGAAAATAAATATCTCGTATCAGGAGGTTATGATAAAAACTTTGAAAAGAACGACATTGTTATCAATGAAGAGGGCTTTGTAGTCGGATTCGTAGATAAAATTTTTCAAAACCACTCTGAAATTGTTTTTTTAGACGATGTCGATTTTTCAATGCCAGGTTTAGATAGGTTTGGAAATGAATATTTAATACAAAACAATGGAAGCCAATTGTCGGTATACACAACATCAGTAAATGAATTAACCGCAAATATTGACTTCATATTTACGGCTTCTATATTTGATCAGCCAGGAAGATTCCCAATTGTATCTCTTTCTGATGCAAAAATCACAGTTGATGACAATAAAATATCTTCAAATATAGATATAGAAGAAATAAGTTTTTCCTTTACTGATATTTATATAGTTAAGACCAATGATTTACCTTAGAAATCTACTATCAATAATTGCTTTTGTTTTCTTGTTGTTTATTGAGTTATTAATTAATACAATTTTGAATTTTGATTATTTTTTAATAATGCCTTTTTTCATTGGAATGTTTGTAATTTCAACTCGAAGATTTTCTAATTTTTACATATCTGTATTTTTGGTTGCTGGTATTTATTACGACGCACTATATTCTTCAAATATTCTAGGATTTTCAAGTGCTAAATTTTTAATAACAATTATTTTGATGAACTTCATAGTTGCAAACCAACAAGATAATACGTATCTGGACCTTGCTACATTTACAGTAGGAATCTTTATTTATAAATTTACATATTCATTGGAATATCTAAACCCTGAGTTTTTATATCAAATATTGATTTCATCTTTGGTCAATTACTTTTTATTTAGAATTTTGAACATTACCATAGGTAAAAATGTTCTTAAACAAAAGATATAACCTCTTTGCATTATTTCTAATTGGTTTCTTTATATACATAGTTTCATTTCTTTTTGATTTACAAGTTTTATCAAGGGATACAGCATTAAGTGCAATAGACAACCAAACTACTGATACATTTTATATAACAGCACCAAGAGGAGATATTTTTGATGACCAAAATGAAAGATTAGCTACTTCTTCTATGGAACCTCATCTTTTTCTAAATTTAAGGAAAATTGATGACAATAATATTGAGATTTATGAACAGTTTATACAATATAATTTTCCTGATTTAGATCAAGATGATTTTAACAAACTATTTATAAATAGGAATAATCTTGAAATTGTTGGAAATATATCTACCTTTTCTGCACTTGAACGACAGAAACTTTTAGAGTTGGATGCATTTGAAATCTTTGATTTTCCAATCAGGAAATATAATTATGACAATTTAACATCTCACGTTATCGGATATGTTGGAAAGCCTACTTCTGATGATTTTGATGAATTTCCACATTCCAAAAATACATTACAAGTTGGTAAAAACGGTCTTGAAAAATATTATGAAAATACATTAACTGGCATCCCAGGGGAAATTATTTTTAAGGGAAGTGAAATATTAGAGTTCACACCTCCACAAAAAGGTAATGATATATCTATATCACTAAATATTGAAACCCAAAAGATCGTAAAAGAATCTCTTTTACAGGGAATAGAACTTGCAAATGAAAATGAAGACACAAAGGATGAAGTAATTAGAAGTGCATCAATTGTTATTGATGTAAATACAGGTGCAATAGTTTCCATGGTTTCTCTGCCAGATTTCAATCCAAATCAGTTCATTAATGGAATTTCAAATCAAGATTTCGAACAACTTAATCGTGTACAAGCATTTAATAATTTTGCTATTCAGGGCCTCTATCCACCTGGTTCGGTATTTAAAGTTGTATCCTATTGGTTAGCAGAAAATGAAGGACTTTTTCCAGAAGGCTTAAATTCAAGAAGAGGGAGAGTTGATTGCAAGGGAAGTTTATCATTTGGATTTGATGATGGTTCTCAACAAGTGTATCAAGACTGGAAAGAAGACGGTCATGGAAGAGTAAATTTAAGTTCAGCGATGCAACAATCATGCAATGTATACTTTTGGGATATAGCGCTAAATATCTGGAGAACCTATGAAGGTACACAAAATGAATCCATCTTACAAAATTACGCAAAAGACCTAGGTTTTGGTGAACTTACAAATATAGATCTTCCGTTTGAAAGAAATGGAATAATACCTGATAGAGAAGTTTTTGAAGAATGGACAGTCTCACGTCCTGATTTAGTTAGACCAGAGGGGTGGCTGGGTGGTGACCTAATGAACTTAATTATTGGTCAGGGCGCAATAACTGTGACACCTATCCAAGTAGCAAATGCCTATAAAACTTTACTTACCTCAACTTCATCTAGTCCTTATCTCAATCTTGAAGCTTCTGATAACTTTAAGTTAAAAAAATACAATGTATCTGACGAATTTATTGATTTTTTAAAAAATGATTTAAATTTGGTAACTAACAAAAATGGAACGGCATATGCAGCATTTGAAGTAATGGGCAGAAAAGCAAATGATGTTGGTGGGAAGACAGGTACTGCTCAAAATCCAGGAGAAAAAAATAATACTTCATGGTTTGTTGGTATTGACTCTGTCAGCAATCCTCAGCATGTTGTTGTCACTGTTGTAGAAGAGGGAGGTTCAGGAAGTGCAATCGCAGCACCTATTAGTAGAAGAATAATTCAACATTTAATCAGCAGCGAACTAACTCCTGTAAGATATGGAGAGATTACCGAATGAATGCAAGAAAAATTACTCTTTTAGGACCTCAGGGAACAAACATATTTATTTTATTGATATTCCTTTTTTTTATTTTCATATCATGGTTTACTCTTTATACACTTACAGATTTTCAAGGTCTTGAATTTGATGTAGATAATATTTTGACTAGACAAGTAGTTTTTTCAGTAGCCTCAATTATTGTATTTTTTCTCCTTACATATTTATCTATTGATAATCTACAAAATTATGCCAATATTTTATTTTTTATAGTTGTAGGTTTATTAGGTTCTTTATATTTCACACAACCAAGATTAGGAGTACGTAGATGGTTCGATCTTGGCCCAATTGACATACAGCCATCTGAATTTGCAAAAGTAATCATTGTTGTTTTTGTTGCTAACTACCTTTCAAGAAACTTAAACAAAGGAATTTTGATTGCTTTAATATTTGGAACAGTACTTCTTATAAACTTTCAACCAGATTTAGGAACTGCTTTAATTATTTCTTTTGTCTTTTTATCAATGTTGCTTCTATCAAATATAAAGTTACGATATGTGTCACTCCTTTTATTAACAGGGGTATCTCTATTTTTTATATTTTTAGAAATAGGGTCAAGAGTTGACAATATAAACATTGTCACTCAATACCAAATTAGCCGGTTGAATGAGTTTTTTTCTGCTGAGCTTGATTTCTCTCAATCTCAAAGTCGGTTACTAATTTCTAGTGGTGGACTATTTGGACAATATTTTGCAGCCGAAAATATTGAAAAAATATTTGTTCCAGTTGAAACAACAGATTTTATCTTTGCAGCATACGCGTACAATTTTGGTTTTTTTGGAATTTTATTCTTACTTGCTCTCTGGGGTTTATTATTTAGTAGGCTCAGAAGAATCTTGACAGTGTCTAACTCAGATTTTGACAAGTTTGTGATTGCTGGTTTTATTGCACTACTATCTTTTCAAATAATTATAAATATATCAACTGTCGTTGGCTTAATCCCTGTTACTGGCTTACCCTTTCCTTTGTTAAGCTTAGGAGGATCATCTATGGTCTCAATAGCTGTAATTTTTGGGATTACAAACAGAATATTTATAGAAAATAACATCACAATTTAATATTTAAAGCGTATTATTCTGTGACTATGAAGTCTTTAAGTATATTTTCACATCATAATTATGGAGGTTTTAATGTTTGGTATTTTCAAAAAATCGAAGGTAGTACGAAAGAGCGAAGACAAATTTAGTAATACCGAAACAAAATGGTATAACGGACAAAAAGTAAAAATTAAATCTGGTACTTCAAAGTCCAGAAATAAAAGAGAAGATTACAGAAAATCTAATCGTCAAACTTGGTTTAGAGAGACTCCTTTACCAGTCCCTTTTGTCGATAAAAAACAAATGCTTATAAGTTTTAAAGGCGGTTCCTCTAAGATTGCAATTTTGGAAGGAGCAACATTAGTTGAATATTATACAGCTGAAGCTAAATCAAAATCCCTTGTGGGAAATATTTATCTCGGAAAGGTTAAAAATATACTTCCTGGGATGGAAGCTGCATTTGTATCTATAGGTGAAGAGAAAAATGGTGTGTTATATGTCGCAGATGTATCTAATGCAAAGCGTAATTCAAAAATAGGGAATCTTTTAAAGCAAGAACAAGAGATTTTAGTTCAAGTTGTAAAAGATGCAATGGGTGAAAAAGGTGCAAGATTAACGGGACAAATCTCATTTCCCGGTAGATATTTAGTGCTAATTCCTAATTCAAACACAAAAGGTATATCAAGAAGATTGCCGGATGAGGAACGCAATAGATTAGATAAAATAATACGAAAAATTAAGCCAGAAGGATTTGGTGTAATTGTTAGGACTGCAGCTGAGGGAGTAAGCGAAGAATCACTTAAGAACGATATAGATAAATTAATCAGTGAATGGGAAAAGACTTCTTCAAAAGACTCTGGTAGTTCTCCAGTTTTAATCCATGAAGAACCAGATATATCAATAAAAGTTATAAGAGAACACTTGAGCTCAAACTTTAAAAAATTATTGATTGAAAATAATGAAAAATTTGAAGACATAAAGAGCTATATTTCAGACACTTCACCTGAACTAAATGAAATAGTTGAGAAATACTCCGATGATCTAGATCTTTTTGAAAGATATCATATCGAAGATCAAATTAAGAAAGCTCTAGATAGGAAGGTATGGCTTCCATCCGGTGGTCATTTAATTATTGATAGAACAGAGGCATTAACAGTTATTGATGTGAATACAGGAAAGTTTGTTGGTAAAGACAGTCTTGAGCAAACTGTTTTTGAAAATAACCTTGAAGCAGCTGAAGAGATTGCAAGACAGTTAAGACTCAGAGATATTGGTGGAATAATTGTGATTGATTTTATTGATATGGAAACACAGAAGAGACAACAAGAACTGCTTAGCAAATTCAAACAGGAATTAGCTAAGGATAAAACTAGAACACAAGTATTTGATATATCTAGATTAGGGTTAGTTGAAATGACTAGAAAAAATGTTTCAGCAGGACTTATTGAAAGCTTTTCTGATGAATGTGAAGAATGTAATGGTAGAGGTCTAATCATTGGTGACATATTTTCCAATAATTCAGTTGATACTGATTTACTTGAATCTGAAGCCGTAGTAGAGTAATTGAGTCATGAGTAAATATGCAGTTGTAAAAATAGGATCTTCTCAAGAGAAGGTAAGTGTTGGTGACGTTTTAACCGTGCCAGCCAACTTTAATATAGAATCAAAAACACCAATACTGATGAGTACTAGAAAAGGCTCTTTGATAACAGACGAAAAAAAACTTTCAAAGTATTCTGTTAATTTTGAACTTTTGGATGAAAAAAAGTCTAAGAAACTAAATATCTTTACCTATAAAAACAAATCTGGAATAAGAAGAAAATTAGGATATCGTGAAGATATAAAAATTGTAAAAGTAAAATCAATCTCAACCGGTAAAGGTGAGGAAGAAGAATAAATGTCAAAAACAAAAGCAGGTGGTTCAACTAGGAACGGAAGAGATTCAGAGTCTAAACGACTTGGTACAAAAGTTTTTGATGGCCAAAAAATTTCTGCTGGTTCTATCGTTGTTAGGCAAAGAGGAACAAAAATTCATCCAGGAAATAATGTGCAAAAAGGTGGAGATGATACTCTTTATGCCAAAGTTAATGGAACCGTTAAATATTCAACCCGAAACGGAAGAAAACTAGTAAATATAATCCCGTAATGTCATGTTTGTTGACACAATTCAAATTAATCTGTTATCAGGTAGTGGTGGTTCAGGCTCTGTAAGTTTCAGTTCCAAAAGTAGTAAAACCTCTCCAAATGGTGCAAATGGCGGTAAAGGTGGATCAATTATTTTTGTTTCTGATTCTGGAGTATTTGATTACTCAAACTTGAAGTCAAAAGGATCATTTAAAGCAGAAAACGGGGGAGATGCGTCAAAAAATTTACAAAATGGTCCCAATGGAAAAGATATGTATTTAAAAATACCTATTGGGACATCTATTATTTCGGATGGAGAGTTGTTAGCTGAAATAATTGATGAAAATGTTGAATACAAGATATGTCAAGGTGGAATGGGCGGTAGAGGCAATAAAGATTTAATATCAAAAAGAAATCCAAACCCAGAAATATGTGAATCCGGTGAAAAAAGAAGAAAAGTTACTTTAGATCTCGAGTTAAGTCTTTTAACTGATATAGCTTTAATTGGACTACCAAATGCTGGTAAGAGTTCTTTAATCCAGACAATAACAAATTCAAATTCCAAAATCGACAGCTATCCATTCACAACAGTTAGTCCAAGTCTTGGAGTATACGAGAATAATAAAGAAATAGTTACAATCTGTGACCTACCTGGTCTCATTAAAGGAGCAGCTGAGGGAACAGGTTTAGGTAAATCAGTACTTAGACATTTAAAAAATACAAAATTCATTATTTTTCTTCTAGATCCAGATAATTCCGGATACAACATCGAAGAACAAATTAAGCTATTAGAAAATGAAATTGAGACATATAACCCAGAATTCAGAAATATTAAAAATTTAAAAGTAGTCAATAAATCAGATTTAGATAAGATAGAAAAAAACTATTTAAACATTTCTACTGTTACTGAAGAAGGAATAGGCGAATTACTTCAAAAGTTGGATGAAATATCATTTAGAGAGCTTAATAGGGTTAACAAAAGTTATGAGAAGATTTTTGTTGAAGCCGATGAATTCGACATTGAAGCAGATGAAGATGTTTGGAAAATTAGAGGAAGAAAAGCAGAAAAAATTACTAATCTTAAGGGAAATTCTCATGAAATATTGAATGAGATTTCATACCGATTTGAAAAGTCCTCCATATCTCAAGAATTAATAAATCAAGGAATTAAGAAAGGGGATATAGTAGATTTAAACGGACACGAATTTTCTTATGAGTAATAAAACTATAGTTATAAAAATTGGCACAAACACCTTGTTTGAAGAAGACGTTCTTCGAGATGATGTTATTGATTCACTAGCTTTTTCAATAAATGAATTGAGAAAAGAAGGTGTCAATTTTGCTATTGTCACATCAGGTGCAGTACAGTCTGGCGCGAATGAGTTAAATCTATCAGAACGACCAAAAAACCTTAAGGAGTTACAGGTAGCATCTGCAGTTGGTCAAGTCAGTCTAATTAACAAATACAAGGAAATATTTAATTCTCATCAATTAAATATTGCCCAGGTTCTCATCTCAAAAAATGTACTGGAAGACAGAAACCAGTTCATTAACACTACAGAGGCTTTGAATGGTCTCATATCAAAAAATATTATTCCAGTGATTAATGAAAATGATGTAGTTGCAACGGAAGAGTTAAAATTCGGAGATAACGATAGGCTTTCAGCAATTGTCTCAATTTTACTTAAAGCTGACAAATTGGTAGTAATTACAGATAAAGAAGGCCTATTTGATTCTGATCCTGAAAAGATTGAGAAAGCAAAAAAAATAGAAAATATTGAATACAATTCTGAGGAATTAAATGATCTTATTCCTAAATCCTCATCTGGAAAAGGTATGGGGGGTTTTTCAACAAAAATTATGGCAGCACAGATGGCAGGTTTTTCTGGAATCGAAACACAGATTATTTCATGGTCTCCGAATTGTATTAATGAGGTTATAAAAGATTCAAAAATTGGCACAATCATTAAGCCATCAAAGAAAAATATTAAATTAAGAAAACTTTGGATTGCCTTTGGTATGACAATTGATGGCGAGATTGTAATAGATGATGGTGCTATTGAAGCACTTAAAGCTGATGCATCACTTCTTTCAAAAGGTGTAATAAATATAAATAAAAGTTTTGATGAAAACTCTGGTGTTGAAGTGAAAAGTTCAGAAAATGAATTAATTGCGAGGGGAGTGGTCAATTTTTCAAGTAAAGAAATTCAAGACTTAAAAGAGACTGAAAACACTGTAGTAATTCACAAAGATAATCTATTAATTCTTTAAAAAATTTTACTTTCCATCAAATCAAATTATTCTTGTAATGTGCTTAAAGAAATTGGTAAAAAAGCTCTTTTGGCAGCTGAAGAGCTAAAAACAATCGATACAGATACTAAAAATAAAGTATTAAATGACATGGCGTCAGAACTAATCAATGATGCTAATGAAATCATTGAGGCAAATAGAATCGATTTAGAAAATGCTAAGCAATTAGAGTTAACTGCTGCTTTAACCGATAGATTAACTTTAAATAAAGAAAGAATTCAAGGTATGTCAGATGGATTAAAAAAGATAATACCTCTTGAAGATCCAGTTGGTAAGGTGACAGAATCTTGGACATCCGATGATGGATTGAACATAAATAAAGTACGGTCACCTTTTGGAGTAATAGGGATTATCTATGAAGCAAGACCAAATGTAACAAGTGATGTCTCAGGTCTATGTTTAAAATCAGGAAATGCATCTATCCTTCGTGGCTCAAGTTATTGTTTGGATTCAAATCTAAAAATATTAAATACGTTACAAAAAGCTTTAGAAAAAAATAATTTGTCCAAGAATTGCATACAGCTTATAGAGAGCAAAGACAGAGAAGATACAATCGAATTCATTAATATGACCGAGTACATTGATTTGATTGTTCCACGAGGCGGTAGAGGATTAATTGATACATTGGTAAATAACTCTAAAGTTCCATTTATTTTAGATGGTGATGGAAACGTACATCTTTATATACATGAAGATGCAAAAGAAGAGTATATGGTTCCTATAGTTATCAATTCAAAGGTCCAAAGACCAGGAGTTTGTAATGCTTTAGAAACTTTAATATTGCATAAGCATGTTTATAACAAAAATGGTGAAGAGATTATAAATGCCCTTAAAGAAAATTCTGTTGAAGTTTTTATTGATGAAAAAGCAAGTAATGATTATCCAGATTTAGAAATTGCTAATGATGAGCATTATTCAACTGAATTTTTGGATCTCAAAATAGCAATAAAAATAGTTGAAAATGAAGATGAGGCAATAAAGCATGTCAATAAATTTTCTTCTGGCCATACAGAGGGGGTTCTTACTGAATCTGAACAAATAGCCAAAAAATTCTCAAGCTCAATTGATTCATCTGTGATATTTATAAATGCCTCAACAAGATTTACAGATGGAGAAATGTTTGGTTTTGGAGCTGAGATAGGAATAAGTACTCAAAAATTACATGTAAGAGGACCTATGGGCTTAGAAGCATTGACGACAGAAAGATACGTAATTAATGGAAAAGGAACTGTCAGAGGATGAATAAAGAGGTAAGCATTAAAGATTTGGAAAGTGTAAGTTACTTTTCTAATGAAGATCTTGTAGATGTCGTTAATGCAGCAATATTTCTTAAGAAGCCATTATTGATTGAAGGTCCTGCTGGAACTGGTAAAACATTTTTGGCGAAAGCAATTTCATCACTTTTCAATCTAGAGTTGATAAGACTTCAGTGTCATGAAGGAATTGACGAAGATAAGGCAGTTTATGAATGGAATTATAAAAAGCAACTTTTAAGTATTCAACAAGATAAAAATGCAGAAAATCTTTTTGATGAAAAATATCTCATTAAGCGACCTATTCTCAATGCTTTAACTGCTGAAAAAGATAGTCTATTTCTTATTGATGAAATAGATAGATCAGATGAAGAATTTGAAGCACTATTACTTGAAATTCTTGCAGAAAATCAAGTCACTATACCTGAGTTTGGAACAATTAACGGAAATGATAATAGAATTACTATCCTGACTTCAAATGGAACAAGAGAGCTATCAGACGCCCTGAAGAGAAGATGTATTTATTTCTATCTTGATTTCCCTTCAATTGATATTGAATCTAAAGTTTTAATGAACAGTATCGAAGAAATATCAGAGGCTCAGGCAAAAAGCTATGCTTCTTTTATTTCTTTTGTAAGGAAACTCAACTTAAACAAAATCCCATCATTAATCGAGTCTGTAGAGTGGGTAAAATATAACTTTTTAAGTAAAAACAAGTCCACAATTGATAATTTAGGTGTACTTTTAAAGGATAAGTCTGATCAAGAGAAGTACAAAGAACAAATTGAAAATGCAAATGAGCTCATTCAAGAATGAAATAGTTTCTTTTTCACAGTTTTGTAAAGAACAACAATTTTTTATATCTATTGATAAACTCCAAACTTATTTTGGATACATAGAATCAAAAAAAATCCAATCCCTTGAAGAAAAGATTAGGTATCTCTTTTTCTTAATTCCAAAAGACAAAGATGAAAAAGACAAACTTAAACATTTAATCTCAGAATATTTCAATTTAAAAGTTGAAGAAAGTACATCCTTCGAATTTAATTTTTTTGATGAATATAATCTCAATGAAAATTTTCAAGATGTTCTCATCAATAACGAGAGCAGAGACATTGACTTTTCTAAAATAGCAATAGAATTACTACAAGATTTTGAAAATCTAGACTTTTCTAGACCCGTTTCTAATGCTTATTGGCTAAATCAGTTAAAGAAAACGAAAGCCTATGAAGATATATTGAGTCTTTTTGATGTTCAATTTGAGGATTCTTTTAAGAATATAATAAATAATTTAAATAGAGAAAACTTTTCAAACTTTCTCGATTTAAAGTTGTTAGAGCTATTAAAAGAAGAGAGAAATAAAACAAGAGATGCCTATCAACCTTCTGAATTAGATAATAAAGATCAATTAAATGAGTTAGATTATCTTTATGCAAATAGTGAAGAAAGAAAAAAACTACTTGAACAAACGTATGCACTTGGAAACAAACTAGCTATAAAATTTAAAAAGCAGATAAAATTCTCAAACAAAGGAAATCTTAACTTAAGAAAAACTATAAGAAAGTCGATCCAGTCTGGTGGAGTCCTCCAAAATATTATTTATAAACCCAAGAATAAGAAAAAACCAAAGCTTGTAATTTTATGTGATATCAGCGGATCAATGGCACTATATTCTCTTTTTGGACTTACATTACTCTATGGAATGGTAAGCAGATTCAATTCGATAAAGTCTTTTGTTTTCATTGATGGAATTACTGAAGTAACAAAAGATATCAAAAAGCTAAAAAAAACCGAGATTGAATCATTCTTAAAGAATTGGAATAACTTTGTAAAACAAGATGGTCATTCTGACTATTCAAGAACTTTTGAAGAACTAGTTGACAAGGTAAAGAAAAGTAATGCTAACTATAAATGTCTGATAGTCATTGGAGATGCCAGAAATAATTATCGTGATATAGACGAAGAACTTATAAATGAGGTTGGTAAATCTTTCAAAAATATATATTGGTTGAATCCTGAAAGACTTAAGTACTGGAACACGGGTGATAGTTTAATTAGAAAATTTGATAGAGTTACGAATAATACATCTGAAGTTAGAAACTATAACCAAATGAAAGCCTTTGTTAACTCAATTGATTTTAAAAGAGATCTCAAGTGAATAAGATTGGTGTACTTGGGGGAACCTTTGACCCTCCTCATGGTGCCCATTTAGAAATAGCCAGAAGGTCAATATCTCAATTTGGTCTGAACAAGGTAATTTTTATTCCTTCAGGAAATCCATGGCAAAAAAAAGATTCTACATCATTTCTTCATAGGTTTGAAATGACAAAAATATTAATCAATGAATCTGAATTTTTTGAAATTAGCGATATTGAAAAATCTGAAGAAAATCCTTCTTATACATACGAAACCTTACTTCGACTGGACCATCCAAAGGAAGATTTGTATTTTATCTTAGGTTCTGACACGGCAATGAATATAAAAACTTGGAAAAACCACAGTAAATTATCTGAGCTTACTAACTTTTTAATTGCACTTAGAAGGGAAGACAGTAATAAGACCTTAGAAGAGTACTTTCCATTTGAATATTCACTTATTGATGGGGAAAAAGTTAACTTAAGTTCAAGCACTATAAGAAATAAACTAAAAAGAAATGAGTTAAACGATGACGATTTATCAAAAGAGGTTTTAAATTATATAAAAGATAACAATCTTTATTGAAGTTTTTTCTTTATATCATCCAATTCAAGTTGCATTTCATCAAGTTTTTCTAAAACATCATCATTCGTGTGGTGATCAACAAAATTTTGAATAAATTTAGCTGAAACGATTGCTGTTATCGTTGCAATTAATCCTAATCCAAGCAACATAAGAGAACTTGCAACAACTCTTCCTAAAGTTGTTACTGGAGTGATATCACCATAGCCAACAGTAGTAATAGTTACAAGAGCCCACCAAATACCATCACCTAAGTTTCTTACATCAGGTTCTGATACATAAAAAAGATAGCCAAATAGAAAAATAAAAAATATTAAAGCAGCAAGTATGGTTCTCAATCGCCTGCTGTTAAAAAGTGTTTCTAATAAGCCAAAAAGGTTTTTAATTCTTGTCAACTCTCTCCTCACTATTAAGAATAGTGTCTTTATTTTTTACATGGTAACATATTTATAAGTGACTGAAAGAAAAACAGAATTTACAAACAATTTTTTCTTTGATAACGTCATAGATATTTTACTCACTCAAAAATGTACAAACATAAAAGCATTTAAGGTAGAAAAAAATAGTTTCTTTGATGTGGTGATTATGTGTAATGTTACATCCAATACCCAAATGGTATCATCTGTTAAAAAATTAAAAAATCTTGTTAAATCAAAAAATAAAAACTTTTTTTCTGAGGGTATTGATTCCTCGTGGGCATTAGTTGAGTTCGAAGGTGTCGGAATACACTTTTTCACAGAGGAAGCAAGAGAATATTACAATCTAGAGGATTTATTTTTTGATAGTAATCTAATGCTTCAATACGGGTAACCTTAATTGTATTGGGGCTGTAGCTCAGTTGGCAGAGCACGTGCATGGCATGCACGGGGTCAGGGGTTCAAATCCCCTCAGCTCCACAAACAAATATGAACTTAAAATATATAAGAGAAATATTTAATCAAACAAAAGATTTGATTGGTTCACAATCTGCCATTGCAATAATCTCTGTAATCCAAGTGTCGTTTGTTGTTAACCAACTCGGACCTGCCAAATATGGTGCAGTAGTACTTTTAATTGCAGTACCAAGTCTTATCTTTCGTGCTTCACATGCAAGAAATAGTGATGTAAATCTTCTTGTTCTTAAGGATGGAAAAAACTTTTATTTTGAATCTATCTTTTTCAACTTCTTAACCGGAATTGGTAGTTTTTTACTTTGTATTGTAATTTTTACAAATCCAATAATTATTAATTCATCTTTGGGTGATTATTTTGGCATTGAAACATTATCAAATGTTCTATTAATTTATTTACTTACAAGAATTATTCAGACTTTTTCAGAAACAAGTAAATCTATACTGATTTTTCATAATGATTTAAGAAGATACTCAATACTTGAAATTAGCAGTGTAGTAGTTAGGTTTATTGCATTAGTATTTTTACTTTTAAATGATCCAAGTGTAGAAAACTATCTAATTGCACAATCAATCTATGGAATTACCTTTGGGCTTTTTGGTTTATATCTCTCAAATAAATATCGCGACTCTTCAGATTTCAAGATTCGACATTTCAAAGCATATTCAAAATCCATCAGATCTTCTTATGGAAAAATTAGATATGACCAAATTATTGGTCTTATACCACAACATTTTGATGTAATTTTACTAGCTATAGTCGTTGATATACAGACTGTTGGAATATATCAATTTGCAAAAAGATTAGTTGAACCTATAAATTATCTTGTTGTTACATTTAATCCTTGGCTACAAAACAAATTAAAGTCTGAGGACAAAGATTTCAATATAACTTCTTTCTTAAGGAAAATTTTGTTACCAATTTCAATATTGTTATTTGGAATATACTTCATTTTTGGACGAAATCTTATTTTATTTATTGGTAACGAGGAATTTATTAATTCATTTGAGCCAATGATGGTGTTGTTAATAGGATTCACTACTTATTTGTTAAGTTTCTGGATAAGACAGTATCTATTGTTTGCTGATTTAATCCAGTTTCATGCTTATGGACGAATTGTTTACTCTTTTGTATTTCTCGTTTTAGCAGTCTTATTATCTGATTCTTTTTCCTCCATAGGAGTCGCTATTGCTTTAAGCTCTGCAATGGTTTTACAAAAATTATTTGAATACACCATATATTTGATAAAAATAAAATCAAATTGAATAAATCTCAACATTAACATAAGAATGATGCAGATAAATAAACAATCAAGCCAAAACACTTACGAAATTATGTTTTTAATGGTTTCTGTTTTACTCGTTTTTTTGGATGCTTATCAAATTTTTGGCATACCAATTCCATGGTTAGGTATGACCATATTGTTTTTGTTTGCTTTAACTAAATACAAATTATTTTATGACTCAAAAAATCTTGTAATTGTTTCAATATTGATTGCAATCGTCATGATTCCACAGATAATATATATTTTCTTCAATGAAGTTTCACAAGGAGAAATACAATACCTCTTTTTACGATTACTTAACATATTCTCATTTGTTATAGTTCTTTTATTTTCATTGACTTACTTTAGAAATGAAAAAATAATGTCCTTTTTTGATACTTGGAAATATTTAATTGGAGTAATGTCAGCTTTGACAATCTATATATTTATCGCCCAAATCTATGACTTAAGTGAATTTATAAGAAATAGATCAAACACTAATCTTTTTGGAGACTCCGACCAATCTACTTTTTGGTTATCAGAACCACACAGAGCAATGGGTACATTTAGAGAGCCAGTTTTATTAATATCTTTTTTAATGCCACTCGTTGTTTTGTATCTTTACAAATATAAAACTAGTAATTATTTGTTATCCATAATTTCTGGAGTTGCATTAGGTTTATCAAGAAGTAATTATTTGCGTCTATTTTGTATGCTTTTTCTTACGTTCGTCTTATTTAACTATCTAAAAACAAAAGAGTTAAATAAATCGCTTTTATTGTTTTTGGTTATTTCACTTGTAATGTCTAATTTTGGAGTTTTTGAATGTAATTTAAATTCAGATAGTAGGCAATGTATTGAATATGAAGAAGATGTTCAAAAAATGAATGCTTCTGGTGAAATAAAAATTGATGTAAATTCAGACACTGAAGAATTGGGTCTGGGTAATGACAGATTAAATGTATTGAATTTTTTTATTAACTCATTGAGAGATATTACACCTAAAAGCATTATCAATATTAACTCTGATTATCAAGATTATTCTTCAGTAAGAGTTAATGAAGAAATGTATTTTACGAATAGGACATTACCTAAGTATCTTCTCCAAAGATATAGCACCCAAAATTTTGGTACTGGTAATTATTCACTACTTAAATATGATCTAAATGTTCAAAATTTGTTTGTGTTTTATACTCAAGCTTTCGGAATTATTTTTCCTCTTATACTGTTTTTAATATTCCTTAACATTATTGTTCAAAAAAAAGAGTTACTTAAATTGTTTTTCTTTTCCAGTTTTATTTTATTTTTCTTTATTAGTCCAGTTGAAGAAGTCAATGCATTCTATGGCTTAATCATTGGTGTAGCGTATAATTTGATTTTTAAGAAAGATGATATAAATGCAAATACATAATTTTTCACCGGGTCCAGCAAGATTAGATCCTTCTATTATCAGCAAGTCCCAAGAGGCAATAGCTAATTATCAAAAAACTGGTTTGTCAATTCTAGAGATTGGACACAGATCTAAAGACTTTGAAACATTAATAAACGCTCTTCAAGAGAATATGATAAATATTTTTAATATTCCATCTAATTATTTCACTCTTCTCTTGCAAGGGGGAGCAACATATCAGAATACCTTTATCGCTAATAACTTTGATAAAGAAAATAAACTTTTAGGATGTCTAGTCACAGGAACATGGGGGAGGTACTCAGTTGAAGATTTCTCAAAAATTAGAGATACGAAAATAATTGAAGTAAGCGATAATGAAATTGAAAATTATATTCAAACACCCTGGGACCTCGAAGGTGTTGATTATTTGCACCTAACTTCAAACGAGACAATAAATGGTGTCCAACTAAGGGAATTCAATAAAATTGAACATGATTCATTACTTATTGATATGTCCTCAGATATTGGTTCTTATAGTTTTGAATGGGACAATTTAGCTTATGTTTATGCAGGAGCTCAAAAAAATATGGGCATTCCAGGAGTCTCTATATGTATTGGAGATGAAAAATATTTAAATTCAAAAGATAATTCTAGATACCTCAACCTTGGACAATTGGTGGAAAAGAATTCTTTGTTGAACACACCTCCTACTTTTTCGATATATGTCCTAAAGCTGGTAACCGATTGGATGATTGCAATGGGAGGTATAAACTATTTTGAAAAAAAATCAATTAGACAATCATCAAGACTATATGAACAATTAGAGAGTTATGGTGATTTTGTAATAATACCTGTCAGTGACTATTCAAAAAGTAGATCCAATATAATTTTTAAATTCAAAAATGAGGATTTGGAAAAGAAATTTCTTATAGAAGCAACTGAAAAAGGAATACTTGGTCTGAATGGACATAGAAGCCAGGGGGGAATAAGAATTAGTCTTTACAATTCAATTACAGACGAAATGGTTGACTACTTGTCAGAATATATTGACAAATTTTTTGCAGATAATGGAAAATAATAACTTCACAGTTTATCAATTTGAAAACTACGACGTTGAAGGTCTTAAACTTGAAATTAATTTTTCAAATACTAACTTTATCGAGATAATGACCCATGAAGAAATAAATTCCCCAATTGAAAACATGGAAGAATCTTTTGAACCACTTTTATTTGGAATTGATATGAATATAACAAATATCAAAAATATAAATGATTTAAAAGGAAAGAAAATGATTCTGTTAGATGGGCATCATCGATATGAATATTTGAAAAGAAATGATATTGACAAATCAATTGAATTAGTACTTATTTCAATTGATGATGTAGAAATTCTTTCTTACCCATCACGTTTAATAATTAGAAAAAAAGAATTTGAGGAAATTCTTGAAAATTATAATTTTTCAAACAATGTCTCTTCAAAATTCTTTGTTTCAGTAGATGATGTTAAGTTTTTCAATAAGGAAATTTTGGATATTTATCAACTTTATGAATTTAAAAATTTTTGTTACGTTAATGAGTATATAAGCTCAGCGTTGGATGAAAATAAAACTAATGATGAAATAATTGTAAATTTTACCCCCATAAAAGTATCTGAAATTGTAGAAAACGACTCTCTGTTTCCTCCAAAATCTACATGGATAACGCCAAGATTATGAAAATTTGTCATGTTATCAATTCTTTAAATAGGGGAGGTGCTGAATCGCATTTGTTGGACCTAATCAATGCACAGCTAAATGATGGGATGGATGTCCATTTAATTGTTATTGGTGAAGATAGCACTGAATCATATTCAATAGAAAGCGAACTACTTAAAAATGGCATAAACATTACAAGACTTAATGGTCCGAGAATGTTTAATTTATTTTCATATTTTTCTATGTATTCAAAATTCAACAATGAAAAATTTGATATTATTCATTCACATCAACCTCGTAGCGATTATATGGTCTACAGAACAAAAAAATATTTATCAAAAAAAATTAAATGGATTGTAAGTGTTCATGGAAAATATGATACATATTTAGAAAAAGGTAGTTTAAGCAATAACCTAAGAAAATACTTTATGAAGAAACTCTCTAAACATTGGCAATCTGCTTTTTCGATAATCGCGATTTCTGAGGAAGTAAAAAGTTGGATTGAAAATCTTAATCATGAATTGAATGTTGTGGTCATACCTTACTGGATAGACATCAAAAATTCTGAAACCATTGTAAAAAAAGATAGAGTAACCCTTGGATTTCTTGGAAGACTAAATGTAAATAAAGGGATAGAAGACTTAATTGAAGCACTTAATTCAGACGAGCTTAAATCACTTGATTTTAAATTAATGATTGCTGGAAGTGGGACCGATGAGTATTTAGAAAAATTAAATAATATGATTGAAAAAGACAATATTGAAAACGTAAATTTTCTTGGATATATAGAAAATAGAGAAGAATTTTTTAATAATATAGACATTTTTGTATTTCCATCATTTTCAGAGGGTTTAGGTTTGGTACTACTCGAAGCCATGAGTTTCTCAAAGATTTGCATAACGAGAAATATTTTGCCAATGACAAATTATATTGACGAAGACTCAGGTTATTTATTTGATGATGTCAATGGATTGTCGAATTCAATAGCTTCATCTATTCAAGATTTAGAAAACAATATTGAATTAATACAGAAAAAATTGTTTAATATTGAAAAGAAATTAGAAAAATCAAGTAAGGAAAATATATTTCCAGAATTAGTAAAAGTATATGAACAGTCAATTTGAATATAAAAAAATAGAAAAGAAATGGCAGGATCACTGGGAAAATAGTGAAACTGTTAAGTGTGATTTAAAATCTGACAAACCAAAATTTTACAACCTTTGTATGTACCCATATCCCTCTGGAGATCTGCATATGGGACATATAAGGAACTATACGATCGGTGATGTTATTACTAGATACAAACAAATGAATGGCTTCAATGTTTTATCTCCTATGGGCTGGGACTCATTTGGCCTTCCTGCCGAAAATGCAGCAATTAAAACTGGTATTCATCCAAGAGAATTTACGGAAGAAAGAATTGCTAATATGAAATCTCAAATTATCAGATTAGGTTCTTTATATGATTGGGATAGGGAAGTAGCAGCCCACTCTGTTGATTATTACAAATGGACTCAATATCTATTTATAAAGTTGTTTGAAAATGATTTGGCTTACAAGGAGGACGCACCAGTAAATTGGTGTAATTCATGCAGAACAGTTCTAGCTAATGAACAAGTTATAGAAGGCTCTTGTGAGCGATGTGATACAGCTGTAGAACCAAAAAATTTAAACCAATGGTTTCTGAAGATATCCGAATATTCTGAAGAATTATTACAAGGACTTGATGAGATTGGTGACTGGCCAGAAAACGTGAAAACGATGCAAAGAAACTGGATTGGAAAATCTGAAGGCTCTCAATTTGAATTAAACATAATTGGAACAGACCTTACTTTTGATGTTTTTACAACAAGACCTGATACATTGTTTGGGATGACTTTTGCTGTCATATCTCCAGAGCACGAATTAATTAATCAAATTATGGAGCAATCTTATAAAAATGATGAGATACAAAATTATTTAGACTCAATTGTAAATAAGTCAGAATTCGAGAGAATGTCTATTACAAAAGAAAAAACTGGAGTAGATACCACTTTGAAAGTTATGAATCCCATCACAAATGAGGAAGTACCTTTATGGATAGCTGACTATGTTCTTGTGAATTATGGAACTGGTGCGATTATGGCAGTTCCAGCTCATGATGAGAGAGATTATGAATTCGCAAAAAAATATGATATTGAAATTAGACAGGTAATTATAGATAAAGAAAAAACAATAAATGTAGACAATGAAGCCTTTACAGGTAATGGAGTCCTTATCAATTCTGGAGAGTTCAATGACTTAGGCTCTCACGAAGAAGCAAGTAAAAAGATAAATGACTTTTTAGTAAAAAATAAGATTGGTGATGAAAAAACAACATATCGTTTGAGAGATTGGTTAATCAGTAGACAGAGGTATTGGGGCTGTCCAATTCCATTAATCAATTGTGAAGACTGTGGATTATTACCAGAAAAATATGAAAATTTACCAGTATTACTTCCAGAAATTAAAGATTATATAAATACAGATGGATCTCCCTTGTCCAAGAGCAAAGAATTTGTTGAAACTGATTGTCCAAAATGTTCTAAGAAAGCTCTACGTGAAACTGACACCATGGATACTTTTGTAGATTCATCCTGGTATTACATGAGATTCTTAGACCCAAAGAACGATAATGAACCTTTCGAATCTGATTTTATAAATGAATGGTTACCGGTTGATCAATATATAGGTGGTGTCGAACATGCTATTCTTCACCTTCTTTATTCAAGGTTTTTTGTAAGAGCCTTGAGGGATCTTGGTTTTATGAAAATTGATGAACCATTTCATAATCTTTTCTCTCAGGGGATGATTAACTTTGGTGGGGCAAAGATGTCAAAATCAAAAGGAAATATTGTTGATCCAGAATCATATTTTGCAACTCATGGTGCTGACGCATTAAGATTATATATTCTTTTTATGGCACCACCTAGCGATGGTGTTGAATGGAATGATGGTGGTATAGAAGGAACTAAGAGATTCTTAAATAAGTTCTGGGATAATATGGTCAAAATTATTGACCAAAAAGACACCTCTGATACTTTTAGTTCAAAAGATGAAGAAATTGAGAGAAAAATTAATCAAACAATAAAATCTATTACTCAACATCTTGAGAAATTTGAGTTTAATACAGCGGTATCTGATCTTATGAAATTAAACAATGACTTAAGCAATTATCTAAAGGAAGATAATACGATTCAGATAGATCTAAAAGATTCAATTTTACGAAATATATTAATCCTTTTATACCCAATGTCCCCACATATTGCTTCGGAAATATTCCAAGATTATTTTGATAGTGATATAAGTCAGGAGAAATGGCCAACCTTTGATGAAACAAAACTAGAGAATCCTGTTTATGAACTCGTGATTCAAATAAATGGAAAGAAGAGGCACGCATTAATCGTTAACACAGGAATTGAAGAAGATGAAGTTAAAGAAATTTGTACTACTAATTTTGATATTGATTTTTCAAATGCCAAAAAAGTAATATTTATTAAAGATAAATTAATTAATATAGTTCAATAAGTGACAAAATTAATAATTACAGAAAAATTAATTTCAGATATCAACCAAATAAAATCTGAAATAAATCTCGATGGAAGTATTGTATCAATTTCTCAAGAAGAATTTACCGCTAACAATACTGCAGCATTATTCCAAAGTGATAATTTCCAATTTGTATCAGATAGTTTCGTAACATACAGTGATTTAAAAAAAATGAATTATGATTTTAATGAGAAGTATATTTTTCAAGTTAAAAAAAATAATTTAAAAACATTCTCAGCTGTTGCTGAATTAATTGAAACACATTATCCAGAAAACAAAAAAAGTACTGAGATTTACCCCTGGGACTTGGTAAATATTATTTTTTCAAAGCAAAAAAAATTAACAAATGAAATTATTGATAATTTCTGTAATGACGAGATAGTATTTAGACAATTCTTGTCGTACTTTAACAAAGAGCTTCAAAGATTGTTATTAATTTATAAATACGATGAAAAAAAAGTCGCAGAAGTACTTTCTGAAAAAGTAGATTACAAGTATGAGCTTGCTCAAAAAAGAAGAGAGAAGTTAAATGTCACAGATTTAGAAAATTCTTTAAGTATGATTTATAAGATCGAAAAATTAAATACTAATTCTTCATTTAATCAAGAAAATGCAAAACGTTTTGTGGTTTCTATAAAAAATCTATTACAGTTTTGAAATTCGGGATTTATTTCTATCTCTATAATTTTTAGTTATTATTCCGTTGGAATAAGCTCTATCTAAATTTCTGATTACAGTATCTTTCTGTTCTTTTTCAACATCACTTTCTGAATTTAATATAGCTTTAATAGATGTTCTTAGAGCTGTTTTTTTGTCCTTATTTCTAAGATTTTTCTTCTCGTCTTGTCTAATTCTCTTTTTTTGGGATTTAATATTTGCCATCTAAAACCTCTTGGTATATAAGATAATAACTTATTAAAGATGTTAACAAATAAAAATATAAGAAATATTTCGATTATTGCACATGTTGATCATGGTAAATCTACTTTAGCTGACAGACTTATCGAATTATCTGGATTAATTACTCCTGGTGATCATAATGACCAAATTCTGGACAACATGGATCTTGAGAGAGAAAGAGGTATTACCATTAAATCTCAACCGATCAGATTAATCTTTGATGATTTAATTATAAACTTAATTGATACACCCGGTCACGTAGATTTTTCTTATGAAGTTTCTAGAGCTTTAATTGCTTGTGATGGAGCATTATTACTTGTAGATGGAACAAAAGGTGTACAAGCTCAGACTTTTGCACATTCCTATGCAGCTATTGAAGCCGGATTAGATATTATTCCTGTTATTAACAAAATAGATTCTGTTGATGCTGATATATCAAATGTATCTCAACAAATACACAATCTAATTGGTTCTAAGGATGAAGAAATTTTTAATATTTCTGCAAAAACTGGAGATGGAGTTCAAGATCTTATATCAGAAATTCCAAACTTAATAACTGCTCCAATTGAAAAATCCGATAAGGTAAATGCACTAATTTTTGATTCATACTTTGATTCTTACAAAGGAGTTGTAGCTTCAGTAAGAGTATTTGGGGGCGAGATTAAAAAAGATATGAATTTAAAGCTTGTTAATTCAGGATTTAAATTTGACGCAAATGATATCGGATATTTTGATTTGAACTTACAGAAATCTGATAGTTTAAACTTTGGCGAAGTTGGATACATCGTTACTGGTGCTAAAGATTTATCTCAAATAAGAGTTGGGGACACTTTAGTCACTGGAGAAGATGAGAAGCCAATAATATTGTCAGAATATGAAGAATCTCAACCTACAGTTTTTTCGAGTATATTTCCTTCAGACTCTGGTGATTTTACAAAACTAAGGGAATCGTTGGATAAATATGTATTAAATGATGCAAGCTTTGTCTTTGAACCAGAAACCTCTTCTGCCTTCGGATTTGGATTTAGATGTGGATTTTTGGGCCTTTTGCATTTAGAGATTGTTATTGAGCGATTAGAGAGAGAATTCGACCTATCACTGATTGTGACCCCACCATCAGTAGAGTTTAAGCTTATAAGGAATAACGACGAAGAAAGAGTTATAAGAAACCCATCTATTCTTGATGAATATACTGATATAAAAAAATTACAAGAGAGAATTTGCGAAGTAGATTTATTATTTCCAAAAGAGTATCTTGGCGCAATTTTGACACTCTTAAATGATAAAAGAGGAATACAGGAAGACCTAACTTACTTAAGTACAACAATGGTCAAGCTTAAATATAAGCTACCTCTGCTAGAACTAGTCTCAGGATTTTATGATTCACTTAAATCTATCTCACAGGGCTTTGCATCAATTGACTATAAAATTTTAGGATTTGAAGATGGCAGTTTGGTCAAACTAGATATTCTTGTTAATGGTATGGTGGTTGATTCATTTAGTTCGATTCTTTCAAAAGACAGTGCAGAATATGTTGGGAGAAATAGGGTAAAAAAATTAGCTGATCTAATCCCACGTCAACAATTTGATATACCAATTCAAGCTGCGATAGGTTCAAGAATTATATCTAGAGAAACTGTAAAGGCCCTCCGAAAGGATGTTACTGCAAAACTTTATGGAGGAGATGTTACTAGAAAGAGGAAACTTTTAGAAAAGCAAAAAGAAGGCAAGAAAAAGATGAGAAGCATTGGAAGGGTAGAAGTACCCAAAGAGGCCTTTAAAGAGTTTTTAAAACAATAGTATGCATACCCCTACAGTTTTTGATTCAAAAATATTAGATACTTTCAAAGAGCTACAACTTTCTGATGAAAAATTACACCATTTAAAAAATGTTTTGAGGATTAAAGATATGGATGAAATAAAGATATCAAATGGGAAAGGAAAGCTTTATTTTGGAAAATTAGAAGGAAATGTTGTTTCATTAAAATCTAATCAAGAATTTGAAAGAAAAAATCATATTGATGTATTTATATCTTTCATTCAAGATAAGGACAGACTTCGTTTTATTGTTGAGAAATTAACGGAACTATCTGTAAGTTCAATTACTTTCGGCCCTACAGATCATTCACAAAAAATAAAAGTTGATTTAGATAAGCTTAATATGTGGTCTATCTCAGCAGTAGAGCAATCAGGAAACGCATTTAAACCAGATATATTTATTACAAATAATTTAGATTTTGAAAAATTTAATCACGGCCTTGATATTACTGGTAAACATATTTTAGAAAACAACAGTATGAAAAACATAGCTATTGGCCCTGAAGGTGGCTGGTCTAATAACGAGAAAGATAAATTTAAATACCTATCAAATATTGGTGATTTTACCTTAAGAACAGAGACAGCCTCAATACTTGGTGTATCCTTATTGATGTAAAATATAATATGGAAGAAAAATCAGTATTTGAGATGATTCTAAATAAAGAAATAGAATCAGAAATAATTTACGAAGATGACGATATATTTTCAATTCAAGACATAAATCCTGTTGCTAGAATTCATCTACTAATAATTCCAAAAAAAAGAATAAATACAATAAATAATTTATCTGATGAGGACACATTGTTAGTTGGAAAGATGATACAAGTAGCTAAAGATTTAGCAAAAAAATATGAAATAGATGAGAGCGGCTATAGATTAATATTTAATACTAATGATGATGGTGGACAGACTGTTTATCATATACATCTCCATTTAATTGGAGGAGAAAAATTGAAGGCTTTCTAATGGTTGTTGAAAAAGTCATACCGAATAATATTGAATTAATTAATTTGTTTGGAATTAATGACAATAATTTAAAATATATAAAAAAAATTTTTCCGGCATTAAAAATCAATGCGCGGGGCAACATTCTTTATATAGAGGGAAATAAGGATAGGATAAAAAAACTAGTTAGTTTAATTGATGAAATGGTTGCTTTAAATCAAAATAATCAGACTGTAGATATTCCTGATATTGAACTTTTAATGAATATGAATGGGACATTAAATGGTAATGGTAAAAAATTAAGCACAATAAGCATTACAAATAATAAGTCCATAAAAGTTAAAAACGTGAGTCAATACAAATATATAGAAACAATAATGAATTCAACTGTCACATTTGGAGTTGGGCCTGCTGGAACAGGAAAAACCTTTTTAGCAGTTGCTAGTGCAGTAAAAATGTACTCTGAAGATCAGATAAAGAAAATTGTTCTAACTAGGCCAGCAGTAGAAGCTGGAGAAAAATTGGGATTTCTTCCTGGTGACTTATCTCAAAAAATCGATCCATATTTGGTCCCATTATTTGATTCATTAGAGTACTTCTTTGGTAACGAGAACCTAGAGTATCTAATCGAAAAAAGAAATATTGAAATCGTTCCGCTTGCTTATATGAGAGGTAGAACTTTAAATAATGCATGTATTATTCTTGATGAAGCACAGAATGCCACCTCAGGACAAATAAAAATGTTTCTCACAAGATTAGGTGAAAATTCTAAAGTAATAATTACTGGTGATGAATCACAGATAGATCTTTACAATACAGATAACTCTGGTCTAAAAAGAACAAGAAAAGCACTATCTAATATTGATGAAATATCTGTCATGGAATTTGATAATGCTGATATTGTGAGAAATCCTATTGTTTCAAAAATATTAGAAGTATTTCCAAAGAAATAATGAGAAATTACTTTTCTTTTGGTATAAAACTTTTATATATTGCAATTTTTGGTGGTTTAGTTTGGTTTATTTCATTCTCAATATTTCCTGAAAATCAAGTAATAAAAATTAGTATTGGTGAGGAATCACCATCTACATTCGTAGCTCCAAAATACATAGAAATTGTCGACGATGAACAAACTAATGAAAATATCGCTAAAGCTGTTGATTCAGTTAATCCAATATATTCAATAAATTCAGAACTTAATCAAACTGTTTTAAATGGTATTACAAGTATGTTTTTGACCGTCATTGAGGCAAGAACAGAAGAAGTCTTAGTATCTAGTGATCAAGATTCAGTTGGTGAGAGTACAGAACCAGAAGTTGAGATTGTTGAATTAAATAAAATCCAACAAATAGAAAAAATTGCAAGTTCATTATCGTTCTCAACAATTTCAACAGCAAATATTGAAGTACTTGTTGAGATATCAAATTATGATTTATTAAACAAAACAGGATATCTTTCCCAATTAGAACTTGAGGCTAAGAGCTTAGCAAGTGAAATTCTCCAAGTTGGCATCAACAATGATAATTTAAACCAAACAAGACAAAATCTTGTATCAAATCCACCATATTTAGATCTATCAAGTGAATTGTTCGCATTAGTCCCAGAAAGTAGATTAAGATCTTCTGTTGCAGAATTAATAGCAGAAAATTTAATAGTTAATCAAAAACTTGAACAAGAACTATGGGATGAGCAAAAACAAAAAGTTGCAGATTCAATCGATCCTGTCATAGTCAAATTTTTTGAAGAAGATATAGTTGTTAGTGAGGGTGAAAAAATTAACTCTGTCCAATACAATGCATTAGATAATTTTGGATATTTATCAGGAGAGTCAAGAAGTATACAAACTGCTGCAATTCCAATAATTTTTTCAGTCTTTGTTTTAATTTATTTCTTATTATGGAGATTTAAGGATTCTATGTGGAACAATAACAATGAATTTTTATTGTTATTAACACTAATACTTATTTCATCAATATTTTTGAGAGGTATTTCGTATTTTTCTCAAAGTTTAGATTTAAATTATTTGAAATATGCTGTTCCAATTTCTTTTGTAGGTGTAGTTTCAGCTGTTTTACTAAATCTAAGAGCAACACTTATTTTGTCGCTTTCAAGTTCGTTGTTAGCTCTTGCTGGTGGTGGAAATATAGGTCTTGTTGCTATGGGAGCGGTACTTACAGTTGTACCTTCAATATTTCTCTCAGAAGATATAGACAGAATTACTTTGAGGCAAAGAATAATTTACATTACCTTATCTCAACCAGTAGTTGCTTTTGGAATATTCTTTTTCCTAAGAGAAGATTTCAGTTTTGTTGAAATTTTTGTATCTTCTTTACTAGGAGGGTTAGTCGGTAATTTAGCAGCATTTTCACTCATAAATTATATTGAATTGGCATTTAGATTAACTACAAATTTTAGGCTTTCAGAAATTGCAGATAGAAACCATCCAGGACTTAGATATTTAGAAGAAAAAGCTTTAGGGACATTCAATCACTCCCTTGTCGTTGGAACACTTGGGGATAGGGCAGCAAATCTCATAGGTGCAAATTCACAACTAGTAAGAGCTATGGCCTACTTTCACGATTTAGGAAAAACTGAAAACCCCTCAATGTTTGTAGAAAATCAGTTTGGATCCAGCAACCCACATGATAATTTATCTTCAAATGAATCAGTAGAAATTATCAGATCACACGTGACAGATGGTGTGAAGTTAGCCAAAAAATTCAAAATCCCTGAAGCAGTTTACAGAGGGATAATTGAACATCACGGTGATTCAGTGATGAGATATTTTTATGAAAAAGAAAAACTTACTAACCCAGAAGTCACAAAAGATGATTTTAGACATCTTGGAGAAAAGCCAAGTTCAAAAGAAACTGTTATTTTAATGTTTGCAGACGCTCTGGAGGCAGCATGTAGAGCAAGATTTCAATATGAAGATGCCGATGAAGAAAAAATATCTAATTTAGTCAATGAAATTTTTGAAGAAAAGATCAATGATGGTCAATTACTGAATGCGCCCATAACTTTCCAAGATCTTGAAAAAATTAAACAGTCATTTCAAGCAAGCTTGGAAGGACTTTATCATCAAAGAGTTTTGTACCCTGAATTTACAAAAGATGAAGAAGAATAAATATTGAAAATTCTTTTTAACGGTTATTTTTATAAAAATGAAAAATTAAAAGTCACCCAAGCTGTAAAAATTTTTTCTGAGAATTTCAAAATATCAAGAAATTTTCATTTTACGGTTCATTCTCTAAATGAAAGTGAATCAAAAAAATTAAATCAAAAAACATTTAATAAAAACAAGCCAACAGATGTTTTGTCTTTTCCTTTATACAACGACATTGAAGCTATAAATCAATTAGATCAAAGCATGCTTGAGGATATGGGTGACATGTTCATTTGTCGAAATGTTATTAAAAAGAATGCAGAAATCTACGATAAAGATTTTGTTGAAGAACTACAATATATTGTAATTCATGGGCTTTTACATTTAATTGGTTACTCACATGAAAAAAATGACAAATTAAAGATGTATGAATCAAAACTTATGAAGAAAATTTGGAATGAATCTTAAGGATATAAATCTTAATCACATTGCCATCATTATGGATGGTAATGGTAGATGGGCAACCAACCAGGGATTAGAGAGAACAGCAGGACATGCCGCTGGTGAATTCTCCCTTTCACGTTCAATTGATTGGGCACTTAAAAACAATCTGCAATGGCTAACGGTTTATGCTTTTTCAACTGAAAATTGGTCAAGGTCTGAAGATGAAGTTGATTTTTTAATGTTTTTTAATCGTGATATTTTAATCAGGAGAAGAGAAGAATTTAATGATAAAGGTGTTAGATTTCATTTTATTGGTGATTTAGAAGATAACAGAATTCCTGATGAAAATAAATTTCTCATGAATGAAACTGAACAATTGACCAAGAACAATAAAAAGTTGAATCTTGTATTTGCATTTAACTATGGTTCAAGAAAAGAAATTCATGATACTTATACAAAATTAAATAAAAATTCTTTTGATCAATTAGATGAAGAATCATTTCGAGCTAATTTATTATTACCTGAAATGCCAGATCCAGATTTATTAATACGTACAGCAGGGGAGAAGAGAGTAAGTAATTTTCTTCTCTATCAATTAAGCTACACTGAGCTTATGTTTGTGGATACTCTTTGGCCTGATTTTGATGAAAAAGAATTAGATTCGGCCGTTGATGAATTTCAGAATAGAGTAAGAAAGTACGGAAATGCCTGAAGAAATATTTGATAAGGTTGTAAAAATTGCTCAATCAAGAGGATTTGTATTTAATGCTTCATCAATTTATGGAGGATTAAGAAGTTCTTATGATTACGGCCCATTAGGAGTACTTCTTAAAAATAATATAGAAAAGATGTGGTGGAAAAGTATCAGTAATTTAGAAGTTGAAATTTATCCTATAGATACTGCGATTATACAATCAAGCAATGTTTGGAAAGCATCGGGTCATGTAGGCGAATTTACCGATCCAATGGTTGACCATAAACCTACAGGTGAAAGATTTAGAGCTGATCAGGTACCAGATCATATTAAGAAAGAGGACTTAACGGAACCACGTCAATTCAACTTGATGTTTCAGACTAGCATTGGCCCGGTTGAAAATGAAAACTCAACTGTTTATTTAAGACCAGAAACTGCACAAGGTATATTTGTAAATTTTGAAAATGTTTTGAGAACAATGAGAGCAAAAATACCTTTTGGAATCGGAAATATTGGAAAGTCATTTAGAAACGAAATTACACCTGGACAATTTATTTTTAGGACAAGAGAGTTTGAACAAATGGAGATTGAATTCTTTTGTGATGAGAGCGAAGAGGACAAATGGTTTGATTATTGGATTGAAAATAGACTTAATTGGTACAAAAACCTGGGTATTCCTGAAAATAAATTAAGAATAAGAGAACATGACGAATCTGAACTAGCTCATTATGCGAAGAAAACATCAGATATTGAGTTTGAATATCCTTGGGGATGGGGTGAACTTGAAGGAATTGCCAATAGAGGTAATTATGATTTGAATGCTCATCAAGAAAGTAGTGGTAAGGATTTGAGATATTTTGATCCAAATAGTGATAACAAATTTACTCCATCTGTTATTGAGCCTGCTGGAGGCCTTACTCGTACTTTATTTGCGGTTTTACTTTCATTGTATGAAGAAGAAGAACTAGAAAAAGAGGTAAGGACTCTATTTAAATTTAAATTTGACCTCGCTCCAATTCAAATTGGGATTCTGCCATTAAGTAAAAAAGAAGAATTAATCGAAGTATGTAATTCTATTAAATCTGAACTGGGTCCATATTTTAGAACAGAAATTGATGTAACTCAATCTATTGGAAAACGCTATAGAAGACAAGATGAAATTGGGACTCCTTATTGTATAACGGTAGATTTTGACACATTAGAAGACAAGGCTGTAACTGTACGAGATAGAGATAGTATGTCACAAGAGAGAATTAAAATCGAAGATATAAAAAGCTATTTTGACAATATGTAATGGGAATCTCAAAACAATCAATCGACGACTTAAGAAATAGATCTAAAATAAGTGATTTTATTCTCAGTTCTACAACTGGAAAATTAAGAGGTAATAAAGGCATGGCTCTTTGCCCTTTTCATGGTGAAAAAACTGCAAGTATGAGTTTTACAGATGAAGATAATTTGTTTCATTGTTTTGGCTGTAAAGAGGGTGGAGATATTTATAAATATATTCAATTGATAAATAATGTTGAATTTCAAGAATCAGTTGAGATTGCTGCTGAAAAGTATGGATTTAATCTTACATACACCGATTCAAAGTTCGAGAGTGACCAAAAAAATCTTATTGGTTCAATGAGTAAAATTCATAATTTTTTTATTAATAATATGAAAGAAGGAAAAAGCTCTGAGTCAATAGATTATTTAAAGTCGAGAGATTTAGATGGTGCAGATATAAAAGAATTTCGAATTGGCTATGCAGAAAAAGATGAAAAAAGTACAAATGAGTTTTTTAAAAAAAACAATTTAACAAAAACTGATTTAAAAAATCTTGGATTATTGAGTGAAAGAGGTAATTTTTTATTTAAAAATAGAATAATTTTTCCAATAACAAATTTAAGGAATGAAACAGTTGGTTTTGGTGGAAGATCATTAGATGATTTTGGTCCAAAATATTTAAACACAGCAGAATCTTCAATATATCGGAAAAATAGAACCTTATATTTTACAAGTAATTTTTTGTCTGACTTAAAAAAGAAAAAGTTTGTCATATTAGTTGAAGGATATTTTGACGTTATTGCATTCAATAAGCTTGGCTTTTACAATGTTGCATCACCATCAGGAACAGCATTAACAGTACAACAAATTAATTTACTTTCTAGATATACAAAAGAAATTTATTTATGTTTTGATAATGACGAAGCAGGAGATAGTGCCACAAAAAGGGTTCTTGAAATTAAAAATAACCAGCCATCAGAGGTCAATTTTTTCAAACTAAATCTTCCAAAAGAATTCAAGGATATCTCTGAGCTTTATGAAAGTGGTAATAGTGATATATCTAAAATTATCAATGAAAAGGCCGATCTTGTTGAATTCTGTATCAATAAAATAATTGACAAAGATGACACAAAGAAAACTTTTCAAGAATTTAAAAAACTATCAAGTTTTCTAAGTCCATTAGAGAAAGATTTATCTGTTGGATATTTGAGTAAAAAAATAGGAATTACCAAAGAAGTGTTAACAAATGAATTGAAGTATCAGTCAGACAATGAGCCAATGTCGCAAACTAAAAATTCTTCAAGCCAAATCAAACATATTGAAACTTTTCAAGAAATCTTAACTGCTGAATTAATAAAAAAAGATTTTAATATTGACGATGATCTTGACTCTCTAATTAATTTAAATTTTGAATATAAGAAATTTATTGATGAACTTAAAACGAATAAAAATAGTCATGAATTCGAAAAATACGAAAATATTTCTTATTCTGATAGCCAACTTAAAGAGTCTATAGCTAGGCTTTACATTTATTTCTCTGAACTAAGAATTGAAAATTTAATTAAAGAGATGGATGAGTCAAATGATTTATCTTTATTGGAAAACTTAGAAGATCTAAAAAAGAAAATAGAATTTTATCAGAATACTCTTTAATGCATACTATTATTAATTTGCTATCCGAGGTAGCTCAATTGGCAGAGCAGCGGACTGTTAATCCGTTGGTTGTGGGTTCAAGTCCCACCCTCGGAGCTTTTTTAATTAGAAAAAAAAAGTATAATTACATGTGAATGGAGGATAATGGATAATTTAGTAGAACTAATCCAAACAAATGCTGAAGGCAAAGACCTCAGCGTTCTTGGAGGAACTGTAAAACTTGTTGTTGATGATCAAGTTGTCTTTGTTAAACCAGATGGAGAAATCTCTGGAAGTGACGAAGAGGCAGATTGTACAATGACAATTGATTCAGAAACAATGCAATCAATAATGAATGGTGAAACCAGTGGGCAAGCTGCATTTATGACCGGGAAGCTTAAAGTTTCTGGTGATATGGGAATTGCTCTTAAAACTCAATCATTTTTAGGCAAGTAATTAAATTAGGGCCTGTAGCTCAGTTGGTTAGAGCAACGGACTCATAATCCGTCGGTCGCAGGTTCGAGTCCTGCCGGGCCCACAGTGAGTAAAAATACAATTATGAGTCGGATAAATTCTCGTCTTATTGGATCAATTTTTGCAATAACCTTATTAATACCCTCAAATTTTGGTTTAAATTTCTTAGGGATTAATTTTGAAGACATACCCTTAATTGCAATTTTTCTTCTTTTATTGACAAACAAATTAAGGAATCTTAATTTAGATAGGTTTGATAAAGCATTTCTATCATTTTTAATAATTTTCATTTTATATACAACTTTTTTTATGGACGAAATAAATTTGTTAAACCAAACAAATTTAAGATTTTACTTTTATTTCGCGCTTGCTTATCTTTGTGTTGAATTTGTAAGAAAAAATAATGACAATATTATTGAAATTTTTGAGCCTCTATCGTTAGTGATGATTGGCAATTTTGTGCTAGTTATTTTCCAGATTGAACTCCCAGGAACCATTGATGGTTGGATTAATAATAATACTGATAGTACCAATCCTTTTACATCTGGAAGACTTGGAGGATTTCAAGGTGGAGGGCCAAATGTAATAGGTATTATTTGTGCAATAGCTTCATTAATTTGCATATACAAAATATCACTAAGTAATAACTTTAAAAATTATTTATTTGAAAATAAATCAAATACTCTTCTTTTAATAATTTCATTATTAAACCTTTACTTAACATTTTCGAGGGGTTCATATTTAGCTTTTGTAGTTGGAATGTTTGTTGTTCTAACATTTACTAACTCAATTGAAAAAAAAGTAAAATTATATTTAACAATTGGTACATTAGGGATTGGATTAGCTGTAATTTTTTTATTTCCATCCATATTTCTTAAACAGTCAAATAGGGGATATTTAAATTCTATCGGGTTAATTAATGTTAAAATTTTAAACGGTACTGGGGGTGGTAATTATATAAAAGAAGTTTATAAAGATTATCTTATAACTTTAGATGATGAAATATTAATTGATAAATTTAATATTAAATATTCAGCAAATCAAAAAGATGATGTAAATAAATTAATTGATAACAGTAGTGAGGAACCAGCTGGGGGATATCTAAAAATGAAATTTGATTACAGAGATAATATACTTCCTAGATCAATTGTTTCATTCTTCTTTTCAAATAATGGTAATGACTGGAAACAAATTGGTTCCAATCATACAAGTGGTGTAGTCATTGATTTAATTGATAATAATTCGTTTTTTGAAGTTGGTGGCTGGGCTGACGGTCAATCACCTGGAGGATCGTATCTAGATGGGTATATAAATGATCTAACAATTGAGGTTGAAGATAATAGTTATAGTTACAGCTTTAAAGAAACAAACAGGGACAAAAATTATTTTATATTTTTACCAGCATCAAGAGATTTTTACGATAACAGAAATGATGGAAAAATTATTTACAAGGACAATGGTTTGAAGTTAAAAAGACCACGAAGTTACTGGATTGCTATTCCCAATGAAACTACCTTATCTGGAAAAGATTTTGAAATAATCTTAAATTTAGATTTGGACAATATTCCTAAAGGAAATGAAACTTTATTTAGTCAAAGTTCGATTTTGAAAATTAATGAAAAAGAAAACAATCAATCATGGAAATGGTCAATTGTAGATGGAAAAATGTACTTTTTTTGGGTTGATGATATACAAAGTGGTTATTCAAACTTTTTAGGTGGTCAGAGTTTGAGATCAGGTCAATTGATAGCGGATAATGGGAAATTTGATACAATAATCTCACAATTCTCACTTTCACAATTCGACGAAATTACTACATCACATAATGGTTTCTTAACCATGGCAGTTGAATATGGTTTAGTCATTGTTTTATTAATTGTATTATGTGTTTTTTATTCGATATTTAAAAATTTTGAAAGCTCTAACGCTATCGAACTAGCAATATTGTTAATGATGATTACACAAAATTTAACAAATGATTTAATTTATGCTCCAGATGTTGCAATATATTTTTGGCTTATACCAATCTATTTCTTTGAAAAATCTTTAAGAATCAATAATTGAGTTTTTATTCAAAAAGTCTTCAATAGTTTGGCTCAAAACTAGAACTTGTCTTCCATCACTCAAAGTTAAATAATTTACTGGTGTAGTTAATTTTTTTACATTACTTAGATCGATATTCCTAAATCTCCACAAGATATCAACAGCTCTATTTATTGTTAAATTTTCATCAATTACGAAAGTATTCTCCAAAGCATTTATAAACCCGTAGAGCTCATTTATTGATTCAAAATTTCTTAATTCATTAATGAGTTGCATGACTACGTATTGTTGTCTTTCAATTCTTGATAAATCACTAACGCCTGGCATAGGTCTCCAGTTTGAAATATCATTTCCGTCTTTATCAACAATTTTCTCACCCACTAAAACTTCTGTTGATCTTGACACAACCCAATTTAAAGTTGTCAATCCATTAACTGTTTGACAACCTTTTTGTAATTCAAAGCTAAATCCTTCTCTTTGCGTCTCATCAACACAGACCTCTATACCATCCACAGAGTCAATAATTTCCTCAAAACCCTCAAAATCAAAACTAGCAAAATGATCAACTCTTATCCCAGATATACTATAAATTGCAGCAGCTAAATTTTCTGCTCTTCCTCCACACTCATTTTTTGTATATGCTGCATTTATTCTTTCTAAATTATTTGTACAATTGTTTTCAATTAATAAATCTCTAGGAAATGATAAAAGTGTGATTTCATAAGTACCTTTTTCAACGAGCCCAAGAATTATTACATCAGCTCTTTTACCTTCAATTTCACCTCTTGTTTTAGCAATTTTTTCTGACCTTTCATCTGATCCAATAAGTAAATACGTATCAAAACTATCAATTTCTTTTTCAAAATTGTTGTACAATAACTTTTCTTCAATTTGAGACTTATCTTGAATTGAAATAATAAGTTCATCTTCGAAGTTTGCCGATGATTCATTTATAGATGCTTCATTAGTGTCAGCTTCTAAAGTTGATGTTGTTGTAACACCTTCAATAATGTCATCAATTACATCTTGACTAAACTCCTCCGTTTCTAAATTTGGTAAAAAAACCAAAATAACGATCCCTGCAATTGCTAGTAATCCAAGAAAAAGATAAGTATATTTGTTTAAAATATTCATTTGATACCAAATTACATAATATAACTGTGTATTCTTTAATTGTGAAAAATATGAAATGCGTAATTGCAGCCGGGGGTTTAGGAACTAGGCTTCAAAATTTTAGAGACAATAGATCTACCAAAATTTTATTAGAAGTAAATGGCACTCCTATGATAAACCACCAAATAAAACAATTAAATAATTGGGGGTTTGAAAATTTTGTAATTATTACAAATCCTGAATTCTCTTCTATTATTCAAGATGTTGTATTGGGATCTTTTTCAAATTTTGATATTGGATTTTCAATTCAAGATGAACCAAAGGGTATATCTCATGCTCTTCAACAGGCAGAAAATTTGGTAAAAAATGAGAAATTATTATTTGTGTTAGGTGATAATTTTTTTGAGAATAATCCTTTTAAGGGATTTGATTTAAATGAATTCCAATCAGGTGCTTTTATCTTTACAAAAATAGTTGAAAATCCTCAAGAGTTCGGAGTAGCTGAAATGGATCATGATGGAAATGTAATATCTATTGAAGAAAAACCAGACATGCCAAAATCAAATGATGCAGTAGTTGGTGCTTATATGTTTGATGAGTCTGTCTTTGAAAAGATTTCGATACTACAACCATCAAAAAGAGGCGAATATGAAATAACTGATTTATGCAATTTATATGTCAATGAAAAAAACTGTAAAAATTTTTCAATTGATGGTTGGTGGATTGATGCAGGGACTCCTGAGAGAATAATTGAACTGGAGCAAAAATTAGGTTAATATCTTCAATTTTATTGATATAAAATATGCCAAAAAATAAAGAATAAACAAAGCTCCAATAAGCACATACGAAATTTGTGTTGTTGTAAAGATTGAGAGATAAATTAATCCAAAAGTTCCAAGGCTATAACTTAAGAATATTGTAAGAACCATTTCTTCAGAAAATCCTTTTGCAAGTAATCTATGTGATATGTGGTCTGTTCCACCAATAGTAGGGGATTTTCCAATACTAATTCTATAAGTTACTACAACAAGAAAATCGATAAGAGGAACAGAAAAAATCAACAATATTGGGCTAAGTGTAGATGAATAAACGGTAATATTTTCTGGAAGCCAGTTATATAAAATACTCATAAATCCTAGGCAAAATCCAATAAATAAACTACCAGAATCTCCAAAATATAATTTGGCTGGTGGGAAATTGAAAAATAAAAAGCCTCCTATTGCACAAAGTAAAAGAATTGAAATGTCTGTTAACTTATATTGGTTTAAATAATTTGTTAAGACTGCAATCTGTATGCAAATAGCTGAGGATACAACTACTGCAAGTCCATCCATATTGTCTATAAAGTTTATAGCATTCATTATCAACATAATCCAAATTGTTGAAACTATATAATTTAAAGAATTATTAAATTCTATTCCAATCAGCGATTCAAAATTTATAAAAATATTCAGGTTATATAGAGGTATGTAGACAATGATTATTTGAAAAATAAACTTGATATACCATTTAAAATTATACAAATCGTCAAGCAAGCCAACAATTGAAATTGCTACTGCAAAAAAACCAATATATAAGAAATTACTTTCAGTTTGCCCTAGAAGTCTTGTAGATATCAAAAATGCAATTGAACATGCAATACCTCCAAATGGTGGAACGTATTTGGAAGAAAGTCTTTCTTCATTCTTTCTTTTGTTTGGTACGAATTTTTTTGATCTTTGAAGAGTTATCCAATTAAAGAGTATGGATAATAAAAGTGTTGCCACTGCTGCACTTGTTATGGAGACTTGAAAGTTAGACAAATTCACTTTTGTAGCTCTCGATCTCGCCTCTTAAATATTCGTAAATTTTATTATATGCAGCCGCAATTTTGACAGATGTATAGTTTTCATTAATTAATTTTCTGTTGTAATCAGCACCATTTCCAAAAAATTCATTTTGTGTACTATCTAAAAAAACATCATTATTAATTATTTCATTAAGATTTCTTTTAAATTCTTGTATGTTGTTGTCATTTACAAAGAAAGAATTACTAAATTTTGAGCTGAGCTCAGTTGTCCCTGGAATATTATTTGATATACATATCAATCCTATATACAACGACTCTAAAAGTATTCTTGAAGATCCCTCATACTTTGACATAACAAGATTTACATCATAATCGTGTAGCTCTTTACTTATATCAATATGTCCTAAATAATTTATAGATTTATTATTTTTAATTTCATCTAGCTGAGATTCACTTAATGAGTCAGGATTTCCGTTGTCTATATCTCCAGCCAGATAGAATTCAAAATCAGAATCTTTCATTAAATCAGCCAGCTCAAGATATTCAAATATACCTTTGTCATTAATCAGCCTTGTAGCCATGATTATTTTTAAATTTGAATTTCGATATTCTTTTTTTATCTTAAATTCCTGAACGGATATTCCAGAAGTTGGAATTATGTAAGATTCACCTTTATATTTTGAATAATTATTGAATGTTTTTTGATCTAAATTGTTCTGGTACATCAAAAAATCAAAATTTTTATTTATCAGATGTGTAATAAAAAAACTTAACAATATTTTTAAAATCTTCGCTTTAAAATTGTTGCTAAATAGGTATCCTAAACCAGTTATAGTCAAAATATTTTTAGTTTTATTATTTCTAAAAAGGTTTGCAAAAGCAAAAAGCAACCCAGATTTTAATGTATAAACGTGTACAATATCATCATAATTAAGAGAGTTTGTGATTTTTCTAAGACTTCTAATTCCCGAAATGTCAAAAATTTTATTTCTATTTAGGTTCCAATCAACTGCTTTATGATAATAATTTTCAAGTTTAATTTTATTTTCATCAATTGGGCAAATTGCCATAAATTTTGAGCCATTAATATTTGAAACAATGTCTTTTCTTGATTGAGTTAATATCCAATCCCAATGTGCTAAATAAACAATCATTAATAACATTTTAAGTGTTAAAAATGATAACATTGCATAATATGAACATTGTCATCATAGGTACAGGGTATGTAGGCTTAGTTACTGGGGTAGGATTGGCTAGTCTTGGTAACATCATAAATTTTATTGATTTGGATGAAAATAAAATTAAAGATCTATCTAATAAAAAAATTACCTTTTACGAGCCTAGACTTGAAGAATATTTCAATGATGATGAAACATTTAAAAGAATGTCTTTCTCTTCAGATTATGCAAGCATTGGATGGGATAAAATAGATATTGTTTTTGTCTGCGTTCAAACACCAAACAATATTGAGACAAATTCTGTAGATACAAAGTTTTTAGAATCTGCCATTAAAGAAATAAATAATGTAAATAATAATGACTTAGTAATAACTGTAAAATCGACAATTCCTCCATACGAGATAGAAAAGGTATGTGAGAAAGTTGGAATGGATTCAAGTAAATTAACGTTTAATCCAGAGTTTTTAAGAGAGGGTACAGCTGTTGAAGATTTCTTTAAGCCAGATAGGATTATTCTTGGTGGTACTGACAGTGAAAAACTTACCAAATTAAAGGAGCTTTATAGTGGCTTTGACTGCGAGATTATTACAACTGATTCGATTAGCTCTCAATTGATTAAATATCTTGCAAACACATATCTTCCACTCCGCTTATCTTTTGTGAATGAAGCAACAAGGTTAATAAACTACTCTGGAGGAAATTTAGATGATGTTTTAAAAGGAGTTGGCCTAGACAATAGAATTGGACAGCATTATTTCAGACCTTCACCTTCATGGGGTGGTTCATGTTTTCCAAAAGACCTTGTAGAAGTTAATAATTTTTATGATAAAGATAAATTAAATCTTCCACTTATTTCAAACATCATAAATTCAAACGATATTCATGCAGATTGGACTTCAGAAAATATTAGAGAATTGTATGAATCAAAAAAATTAGAAGGAGTAGTTCTTATTGGTGCAGCATTCAAAGAAGACACAGATGATTTGAGAAACTCACCAACAACAGAAGTTTTTAAAAAACTGAAAAGTTCAATTGAAAATGTTGTTGTGTTTGACGAAATAATTAATGATGAAAATATAGTCAAATTTGACTATCTTGAGGATCTCAATTCTCCCCATTTATTTGTTTTAATGTATCCGGTTAAAGAGTCAACTCTTGATAGGCTGAATAAAATCATTGAAGATACTAAATCTATAACCTATATTCCATGGTCACTATGAATATCGTAATTACTGGTGGTTCGGGATTTGTAGGATCTTATTTATGTGAAAAACTTATTAATGATGGTCACAAAATTATTGTTATTGATAATTTGCTAACGGGCTCTACGGAAAATATAAATGATTTACTGGATAATGAAAATTTTTCGTTTATTGAGCAAGATGTTCAAGACCATATAGAAATAGAAGATAAGGTTGATTATGTTTTACATTTTGCCAGCGCAGCATCACCAAAAGCATATACTGAACACCCTGTCAATACCCTCAAAGCTGGAAGTGTAGGCACAATTAATACATTGGGCCTGGCTAAAAAACATAGTGCAGAATACTTACTCGCATCAACCTCTGAAGTTTATGGAGATCCATTGATCAGTCCTCAGAACGAAGAATATTGGGGTAATGTGAATCCAAATGGTGAGAGAAGTATGTATGATGAAGCGAAGAGATTTGCAGAGGCAGCAGTTGCAACTTATTCAAGGTCTTATGGTCTTAAAACAAAAATTGTAAGAATTTTTAATACATATGGTCCAAGAATGCAATTAAATGATGGAAGAGTAGTAACAAATTTTATTGTTCAAGCATTAAGAAATGAAAATATAACGATATATGGAGACGGTACACAAACAAGAAGTTTTTCATACGTAGAAGACACTGTTGCAGGAATTATCTCCCTAATGAACTCAACTGAATATGATGTTTTCAATATCGGTAATCCGAATGAAATGACAGTTGGAAAATTAGCAGAAAAGATTATTGAATTAACAGATTCAACATCTGAAATAAAATATTTAGAACTTCCAAATGATGATCCAAAGCAGCGTAAGCCTGATATCACAAAAGCTAAAACAAAGTTAAATTGGGAGCCAAAAGTTAATCTTGATGAAGGATTAGCAAAAACTATTACATGGGTCGAAGAACAATTATCTAAATAATTGTCAAAACTCTATCTACAAGATTATTAACAGACTGCTTTTCTAATTTTGATTGTGAAAAATTAATGATTTTATTGATTTCATCTATTTTTAAATTGCCAATTTCAGTGATTTTTTTTGATAGGCTTTCAGGCGTTCCATCAAATTTAAATTTATCTAGATATTCTTCTGGTATAAGATCGTCATAGTCAGAATTAGAATAAAAATTAACAAGTCCATGTGACATTGTTTCAAGAACAGATTTATCATAAAAGCCTTTTTCCGTATTATTAATGTGAAAACTAAAATCAGAAATTTCATTTATTAAGTTTTTATGAGGCATACTTCCCAAAAAACTTATATTTTCATGTGAAGCATATTTTAATTTAAGGTTTTGATAATATATTTCATCTTCAGATGATAGAGGTCCTCCAATAACTGATAATTTATGACTAGATCCTTTTTCGCTATTGAGAAACCCTGATATTGATTCGTCAATTTTCTTTGATTTAGAAATTCTTGATATGATTACAAAATTTTTTTCATCGAAACTATTAATTTTTCTGAAAAACTCATCGAATTTAATTGCATGGCCAATAACGTGTAATTTTCTTTTATTGTTGAAAAATCTTTTGTACGGAAATGAATTTTTTGATGCTGTTATTATCTTGTTGGAATAAATCGATGCTTTTAGTAAAAATATTTTTTTTACGAAATCAGTAGGACCTTTATGTGTGTACCAAAATATTGATTTAATTTTTCTTATTTTTAGTATTGGTGAAGAGATTATCACCATTAATGACGACATATGAGACAAGCAGAATTCATATTTATTTGATTTTGTTAGCTTATTGATTAATTTATAAAGATTAATTATTTTTGAAATTCTTCCAAGTTCATTATCTACTGAGGAAACAACTACATTTTTTTCTAGTTCATCATCACTTCCTTTACTCAAGCTAATGACATGAACTTCATCAAATTTTTTTGCAAATGCATTTAACCAAGATATTGCAAATCCCAGAGATGTATTTTTGGAATCAGTAGATATATTCAATACAAGCACTTTTTTCATTTATATTCTTCCTCAAGTAGTCTTGTAAAAAGATTTTTATAAAGATTAAAAGAATTTGTTAAGTTATATTTTTCATAAATAAAATCTTTACCTCTATCACCTTTTTTATTTGCAATATTTTTTTCGCCAATAATCTCACTAATCTTTGATTTAATATTATTTTTAGATACGGGTAAATCTAATATATATCCTCTATCTTCATTTCCCAATATTTCTTTACATTCTCCGACAGGGGTACACAGAACTGGAATTCCATAACTCATGGCCTCAAGTAAGGAATGTGGCAATCCCTCATAATTCGATGCTTGGATGTAAATATCACTTTTCAAAAAAATATGATTAATGTCATCTCTATTTAGTTTCCCATGAAAAATAATATTATCTTTGTTATTTGATTCTAATGAAATTTTTTGAAGTTGATTTAGCTCAGGCCCATCTCCGATAATATTTAAATAAATTAATGGATTATTTAAATCTGATATTGCTCTAATTATTTTTTTAATATTTTTATGCGATACCAGCCTAGATACAATAGTTATATTAATTTGATCATTTGTAAATATATTTGTATTTTCTTCTGGTATAAATACACCATTATTTATGATCTCAATTTTGTTTTTAAATCCTAAATTTAGAATAAAATTTTTCAGGTGTTTAGATGGTGTTACTACAATATCAGATTTTTTAATGCTAAAGCTTCGCACCTTCTTTTGGAGCGATATTGAAAATCCATAATTTTTAATTTGAAATTCATCAAAGCTTTCTGATATCTTTGCTTTGCTGTATGCTCTTTCCCAGACAGGGTCACCAACAATTTTTCTTATTATCTTTTTTTTCAAAAAAGTATTGGCAATTGTGGTTTCTGTACCAAGACCATTTACAAATATTAAGTCTTTATTCTTCCCCAATTTATAAATAGTAAAAATTGTTTTTAACCAACGGTATATTATTGGTAAGTTTCTATCAATTCGTTTCACACTAAAATCATCGTTTATATTTGAATTTTTATTATCAGACAAAGTTAAGATTTCTATTTCATAATTAAGTTCATCTTGAAAATATTTTGCAATTTTTGGAACAAAAGTTGCAGGTCCACCAATATCTGGAGGAAATATTCCTACAGTCACTAATACCCTCATAATTTAATTAATCTTGTCTTTTAAATTCCACAATTTCTTTAATCATTGTTTGGATATCGTACCCCGGTTTAATTCCGGTTGCTTTAACAATTTTATCTATATTCGGTGTGCGCCTTGTAGGATCTTCAAACTTATCACCAAACACATCTTTATGACTTAAAAACTTAATTTTTGAATTTGAATTCGATGTATCAATTATTAGTTGAGCTAAGTTCTTTATCGATATTTCTTCGGTTTGACCAATGTTATATATTTCTCCAAAACTTTTTAACTCAGCTAGTTTCACAAAGTAATCAATCACATCTCCAACCCAGGTAAATGATCTCGTTTGAGATCCGTCACCATGGATAACTAAATCCTCGTCTTTTAATGCAGATTCCACGAATCTTGGTACAACCATTCCATAATCAGAAACCTGATTTGGACCTATCGTATTAAAGAGCCGCACTATTATTGGTTTAAGATTACCGGCTTCGAATTCAGATAGAGCTAAAAATTCATCAATCATTTTTGATACAGCGTATGACCATCTAAGTTTTGTCGTAGGCCCAATCAAACTCTTTGTTTCTTCATCCCAACTTTCTTCTTTAGAGGTTCCATAAATCTCTGAAGTAGAAGTTATTAACACAGGTATGTTGTTTTCTTTGCACGCTTCAAAGACAATATGAGTTCCTTGAATATTAGTTAATAATGAATCACTCAAATTATCCATTATGTATTGAACGCCTACGCCAGCTGCTAGATGAAAGCAAAAATCATACCCCTTAAATTGACTTTCTAAATCATTTATATCCTCAAGTTTTGATTCAATGAGATGTACTTTTGAGGAGTCATGAAGGTTTTCCTTCTTTCCGGTTGAAAAATCATCAATTATAAGTATTTCTTCAGCACCATCCTTTAATAACCTTTCTACAAGGTTCGAACCAATGAAACCTGCACCTCCAGTGACGATTACTTTATTCATTGACATATACCAAATCTTTCAGATAGTCTTCATTTTCTTTATACCATGAAACTGTTTTTTCAATTCCCTCCTGTATTTTAGTTGTCGGCTCCCATCCAATAGCTTCATTTATTTTATCTAAATTTGGACGAACCACGTCAGGATCTTTATATGCACGTTCTAAGTTTTCAATATTTGCATTTTTTCCTGAAAATTCCTCAATTAATTTTATAACTTCGTTTAGTGAAACTGTAATATTTGATCCAACATTGAAAGTATGTGAGTTTTCTAAACCCGACATTCTTCTGAGTGCATTGACAACATCTTTTATATATGTAAAAGATCTTTGCTGTTCTCCATTCCCAAAAACTTTTACTTTTTCTTCACTTATTATCCAATGAATAAATCTTAAAATCGACATATCTGGCCTTCCATAGGGTCCATATACTGTAAAAAATCTAGAAATTATTAAGTTTGTATTTGTGTCTTCAAGAATTATTTTTGACAAAGATTCCCCAGATAATTTAGTACTTGCATAAACAGAAGGGGGTTTTATTTTTTCATCTTTCTCTTCAACCATTAAATTTTCACCACTGTCCCCATAAATTGATGATGTTGATGCAAGAATTATTTCAGGAATCTCTATTTCTTTACAGAAATTAGCAACATTCGCAGTTGCGTATGTATTATCCTCTATGTAGCTTTGTGGATCTAAAAAACTTTGTCTTACTCCTGCTCTTGCCGCCATATGATAGATTGTCGATATATCATATTTCTTTATTTCGTTAAGACTATCCTCTTGACTTAAATTGTTATGAAAAAATATAAAGTTATTATTTTTATCCAATTTTTCAAGTCTTTTTTGCTTTAGCTTGACATCATATGCTGAATTTAAAGAATCAATACCTATTACTTGTTTATCTGCCTCTAATAGAGAATTTGATAGATGAAAACCAATAAAGCCGGAACAGCCTGTAACTACTACTTTTTTATCCACTTAATACATGCTAACAAAACTAATTATTATTCTTTAAAAAGATTTAAATACTATTTATAAGTATTTATTGGTTAATATCTTAAATGATGGGGATTAAAAATAAATAGGCTTAAAAGTTTTTCGCCTTTATACGTTTTATTCTTTATTTCATTAATTCCTCACTTCGACATTATTTCAGGATTTGTTCATACCGATGACTTACCAATTTTATTATTTTTTTTATTAGCAATGTATCTTCTTTTTAATATTGAAAATGTCACCTTAAAAATTGAAAAATACATGTATTTTGTATTTTTTATTTTTTATCTAATAATTCAAAATTTTTTTGTGAATGGCGAATTATTTCATTCTGAAATCCTGCGATTTGGATTTTATCTTTTTTTATTTATATTTATATCACTTATAGGTGAAAAAAATTATATAAACACTTTTCCTTTCTATATATTTCTGTTTTTAAGTTCGTTTTCAATTCTTTCATATTTATTCTCGATAAATCTTGGCAAAGATATCTATCATACTTGGAATATAGGAATTAATTTAAGTGATATTGAATATATCAAAGGAAGAACAAATGGATTTCAGGCGGGGGGGCCAAACAGTTTTGCTGATTTGATTACCGTAACAGGAATATATTCAATGTTCAGGATGGAAAGTAGTTATTTACGTGTAATAATTCCATTCTCTATTGTTGGATGTTTCTTTACATATTCTCGGTTTTCTTTAATTGTTTTGGTTTTATTTATATTATTTAGAATTATGCTTCAAGATAAAAAACTAAATACTGTTTTATTATTAATTGGCTCTTTATTAATATGTGTAAATTTTGGCTTAATAGATAGATTCATTCAAGATGATAACAGCGGTATCCAAGACAGAGTTGAAATGCAATCAGGAACATTACAATATGTTTCAGAAGATTCAATTATCAATAATATTTTTGGAAGAGGGTATGATAATTTCGTAATAAAAGGAAATGAGGTACTCGATTCCAAAAACTTTGATGATGATCCTTTTTCTTATGGTCCTCACAATTCATATTTATTCATACTATTAAATTACGGGATTGTTGGCCTGTTTTTGTACGGATTAATTTTCAAGGATTTTATATTAAGTCTTTTTAAATTAAGAGATTTAACAAACTACTCACCAAATCTTATGGCAATTATGGCATTTCTGATATTGAGTTTATCAAGTGATTTATTACAAAATCACTCTGTATCTTGGTTTTTTTACTTTAGCTACTTTCTGTATCTTAATGAAAAGGAGAATTCTACATTTTGAAATACTGTTTTATTAGAAAACTCAAACATATACTATATTTAAGATGAAAATTTTAGTTGTAGGTGGTGCCGGATATGTTGGAGGAGGAATCGTTGATAAGCTTTCTAAAGAACATGATGTTACTGTTTACGATTCATTAATTTATGAAACATCTTATCGAAAAAAAGTAAATTTTATTCTTGGAGACATAAGGGATACATCAAAATTAAATAGTATTTTAAATAACTTTGATGTTGTTGTTTGGCTTGCAGCGTTAGTTGGTGATGGTGCGTGTGCCATTAATCCAGACCTAACCTTTGAAATTAATTCTGAAAGTGTGAAAAATCTTGTTGAAAATTATGATAAAAGAATAATATTTTTGTCGACTTGTTCGGTTTATGGGGCTCAAGACGGAGTTCTAACAGAGGCTTCCGATACAAATCCATTATCTGAATACGCATCATCTAAATTAAAAGCAGAAGAATATCTGCAAAATGCAAATGCATTAATTTTTAGGCTTGGAACTTTATTTGGGATAAGTGATGAATTTTCAAGAGTACGTCTTGATTTAGTAGTAAATGTTCTTACAGCAAAAGCACTTATAGATAAAAAAATTAGTGTTTATGGCGGTGAGCAATGGAGGCCCCTACTTCATGTAAATGACGTTTCAAATGCAATAAGTCACTGTCTAAACACTGATGCAAGTGGTATTTACAATCTTCATCATAAGAACTATAGAATCATCGATATAGCAAGAGAGATAGAAAATAAAGTAAAAGATGTTGAAGTAGAAGTGACTCCCATGAGCTTTGAGGATGCTAGAAACTATCAAGTATCAAGTCAAAAATTATTGGATGAAACAGGATTTGAAGCTTCAATAGAGCTTATCAATGGAGTTAATGAGATATATGATTTAATTTTTCACAACAGGATAAAGGACATAACAGATCCTAGGTATTCAAATCAGAACTTTTTGCAGAAGTTTGGTGTATCTTGAACCTAGAAAGATATGAAAGAGGGTTTTCTGAAGACCACAGAGGAAATGTTGAGTTTTTTAATGAATTAAACCTTAGTGATTACAAAAGATTTTATACAGTAACAAATCCAAAAATAGGAACTGTGAGAGCATGGCATGGTCATAAAAATGAAAAAAAACTTATCAAAGTATTATCAGGTAAGTTTTTGCTTGGTGTAATAAAAATAGATGATTGGGAAAATCCAGATAAGACAATTGTTCCAGAAATGGTCGAAATGGATATAAATTCAGACTTACTATCCATTCCAGAGGGTTATGCAAATGGAGCCATGAACCTTGAAGAAAATAGTAAAATAATGTATTTTTCTTCTTCAACTCTAGAAGACTCTCTAAATGATGATTACAGATTTGATTCAAAATATTGGGATCCTTGGACAAGCAATGGAGGTGAACTGTTTGAGTAACCTTCTTATACTTGGCTCAACAGGTATGTTAGGAAAAATGGTTTCTTTAGTTTTTTCTGATTATTCCAAAGATAATCTTTTTTTTACATCACGTTCTGAAAATAAATTTATAAGTGAATTGAACGGTGAAAAGATTAACTTTGATCCTACCAAAGATAACTTTGATGATTTATGTAAATTAACAAATCCTAGTTTTGTCATAAATTGTATAGGAGCAATAAAGCCAACCATCTCCGAAACAAAAGAATCAATTAGCAATGCAATATCTATAAACTCCTTTTTTCCATTAACAATTGCGAAAGCAAGTTTGGATTTTAACTTCAGCTACATTCAAATTGGAACAGATTGTGTATTTTCTGGATTAGAAGGAGAATATATTGAAACATCTATGACAGACGCCACAGATGTGTATGGTAAAACCAAAATTGTTGGAGAGGTTTCTAGTAATAATAAAACCTTGCTGCGTTCGAGTATTGTTGGACCTGAAACTGGTAGGGGAAGGTCACTACTTAACTGGTTTTTAAGGACAGATGAATCAGAAGTTAATGGATTTACAGATCATGAATGGAATGGCATAACAACATTAAACTTTGCAAAAATTGTATTAGGTATTACGAAGAAAGAACAAACTCAAATTAAATTGCAACACCTAGTGCCAAGTAACAAAGTTAACAAGTATGAGCTGTTAAATCTTTTTAAAGAATATTTCACAAAAGATATAGAAATAAATAATGTTTTATCAGACAACAAAGTTGATAGAACATTAAAGACATTGGATTCAAAAGCTAACCAAGAACTTTGGGCATTAGGTGGGTACAAAGAAATTCCATCTATAAGAGACAATATATCTGAATTAGCTGAATATGAAGGAACTAAAAAGATATTGGAATTTGTATGAAAGACCTTGGAATCATTCTAGGAATTAGACCTGATGTTATAAGGGCAAGTAAAATTATCAGACTTTTGTCTGAAAATCAAAATATAACGTATGATTTCATATGGTCTGGCCAGCATTATTCCGAGAATATGAAAGATGTTTTCTTTAAACAACTTAATGTTCCAAAACCTGATGTTGAATTTGAAATAGATACTACTAATGATGCATCAACAGTTTCTTCAGTAATTAAAAATACATTCAATCACTTAGAAAACAATAAGTATCAAGCTGTTGTTTTTCTTGGTGATACAAATACGGTCATGGGTAGTATTGGAGCAGCACAGCACAATATCCCAATTGTTCATATTGAAGGATGTATGCGTTCATACGATTGGAGAATGCCTGAAGAAAAATACAGAAAAACTATAGATCACTTGTCAGACAGGATATATGCTTATCTTGATTCATACAAGACGCAAGGTCTAAATGAGGGAATTTCTGAAGATATAATAAAAGTAACTGGGAACCCCATAGTTGATATTATTCAAGAAAATCAAAATATTTTTGATTCGGGACATGAAAGCTTAGATAATAATGTTTTAAATTTTATTGGAAAAAACGAATTCTTATTAGCAACATCTCATAGGAGAGAGAATATATTAAACAACGATTCTCTTAAAAATATTGTAAATTTATTTAATTCTTCTGATATGAAAATAGTATTTCCTGCAGGATACAAAACTCAACAAATGCTTAAATCATATGATCTAAAACTCAATTCGAACGTTTTGATGATTGACCCCTTAGGATATCTTGAATTTATGTATCTTCTTAAGAACTCAACCTTTGTAATGAGTGACTCAGGTACAGTAGTTGAAGAGGCATGCATTATGAATGTACCTTCTATTCAAATGAGATACTCAACAGAGCGTCCAGAGGTATATGATGTTAACGCTTCTATAAAATTTGATCCATCTGATAAGATAAGTGACTTTCAAAGGTACTTAGATAAGGCTATGAAGTTGGTTGATACAAAATGGGCTCAACCATTCGGTGATGGGAAAGCATCTGATAATATTGTTGACGACCTTGTAGAATTATCAGAATCAAACAATTTTCATAAACACAATAAAGAAAATTATCCATTTGACATTTCAAATTCATTTAAAGAATGAAAAAAATTTTATTTCACTCTTTAACAATACCTCCAGATAACGTCTCAACAGGAATGTTAGTTGCTGAAATTGCAGATGGATTTAAAGAGCTTGGTGTTGACGTTGAGATATTGGCAAGCTCACCACAATATAATATCAAAAATAGTAATAATCTAACTTCAGATAAATATTACACATCATCATATAAAGACATAAACATAACACATATAAGTTCAGCAAGTAGGAGCTTTAACAAATCAACTAGGTTTTTTCAATGGATAATGTTTCACTATCAAACAATTAAATTTTTATCTAAGAACAAAAAAAATTACTCTCATATTTTCATATTTAGTTATCCACCAACTATGAACTTAGTTGTAATTTATATAAAGAAATTTCTAAAGATTAAAGTTACATACTCATGCTGGGAACTTTATCCTGAAATCGCTAACAAAACATTGAAAACAAATTCTGGAATTTTATTTAACATTTTTAAAAAAATCGATACATACGCCATGAAACTTGCTGACAATTTGGTTGTAAACTCTTCAGAATTAAAAGCATTTCTTGTTAACAATCGTGGATTAAAAGATAAAGACATAAAATCAATTTATCACTTTTCTCCCTATGAAATATCAAATGAAAATCCAAATCTAGATAAAAAAACAATTTTGTATGCCGGTAATATGGGTAAACCCCAAAATATTAAAAAATTTATCGATACGTTTAATTCTATTGAAGAGAAGAATTGGAAATTAAAATTTTTTGGAGCAGGTGAAGAATTTGATTCTATTAAAGATTTAGAAAGCGATCAATTAAATGTTTTTGAGCATTTACCAAGAAACGAATTGTACGATAAAACGAAAGAGATTCCTGTTGGACTTATTTCGTTAGACAAAGAAATTACAGTAGAAGGTTTTCCTGGTAAAACTTTTGACTATCTTTCAATGAATAAAATTTTATTGTGTTTTGCTAACAGTGATTCTGCTGTTTCAAAGTTTATAGAGAAATATGAATTAGGTTTTACCATTGACCCATATGATGAGACTTCGATGAAAAAAATATTTGATAAACTTAATGATCAATCACTACTTTTGAAATATCAAAAAAATATAAACAATCTAAATAAAAATATTTTAAATAAATCAAAGGTAGTTGAGTACTACTACTCCTTAATCTAATTTGCCCCTTTTCTTGATATAACAGAGATAATTGTCTGAAAAAGTATTTTGAAATCAAGGACAATGTTGTAGTTTTCAACATATTCAATATCCCAATAAAGCCTCTCTTGTAGGCTTAAATCTAATCTTCCCTGTACTTGAGCAAGACCAGTAATTCCAGGTTTTACTGAATGTCTTTTTTTTTGATAATCACCAAGTAATTTTGATTCATAAACAACTAATGGTCTTGGACCGACAGTTGACATTTCTCCTTTTAGAACATTTATTACGTTAGGCAATTCATCTAAGGAAGTCTTTCTTAGAAAAAGACCGATTTTTGTTATTCTATCATCGTTTTCAATTCGTATAGGATTTCCAGGCTCTAAAGATGGCTCAATTGTTTCTTTATCAGCTAATTTTTTATAATGCTCTTCGTGTAGATCCTCATCTGAGCTTTCATCCATAGTCCTGAATTTAAATAATTTAAAAATTTTACCGTTTTTACCAACTCTTTCCTGAACATATATTGCTGGATAACCATCTGTAATAATTATCAACAGGTAAATGATAGGAAAAAAGAATAAAAAAACTGGAATGAGAAAAACCATGATTGTAATGTCAAAAATTATTTTCATACAATATTTACTCTAAACTATTCAAATTAATTTACTTGAATAAAAAATATAACATTAGAGTTAGAGAAATGTGTGGAATTGGTGGAATTGTTAGCACTAACAATTCTAAAATCGACCAAAATATTGCAAATGATATGAAAGTCTCCCTAGAACACAGGGGACCCGATCACTCTTCCATTAATTATATTTCAGATTCAGAATGTTTTATTCACAGCAGGCTTTCAATTATCGATTTAGACTCAAGATCAAACCAACCTTATCAGGATGACGACAAAAGATATACAATTGTATTTAACGGTGAAATCTATAATTTCAAAGAAATTAGAGCTGAACTAAAGAGTAAAGGTGTTAAATTTTCTACGGAAGGCGATACAGAGGTATTACTTAAAGGATATATTGAATATAAATCTGAAATTTTAAAAAAATTAAGAGGTCAATTTGCCTTTGCCATTCATGATGCAAAGACGAGCTCTATTTTTTTAGCTAGAGATAGAATCGGAATCAAACCTCTATACTTTGCTAGGAATGATGATTGGTTTATATTTTCCTCAGAATTAAAGACTATAGAACAATCTAATTTAATTCCATTTGAACCTGATATTGAGTCTTATATTGCATATCTAAGGCATCTTTGTGTTCCAATGAATAGAACAGGAAATTTAAACATATCAAAAGTACAACCTGGTGAGTATATAGAGTTTTTTTCAGACAATTCAATAAAATCCAATCAGTATTGGGATCCATTTGATATTGAAGTTAATAATGATATCTCAGAAGAAGAAGCAATTGAAAATATAGATAGATTATTAAATGAATCTGTTGAGTACAGGAAAGTAAGTGACGTTGAAGTAGGACTATTTCTATCTGGAGGGCTTGACTCATCCTTGATTGGCAAGCTCATGAAACAAAATGAAAAAGCTGGACTGAAAGGTTTCAACATAGATTTTAAAGACCATTTCCCCGGATATGAGGGAGAGTTAAATGAAGCAAAATTTGCGGCAAGCAATAATGACATAGAATTAATTGAGGAGAATATTTCTTATCAAGAATTCCAAGAGCTTCTTGATAATTATTCCTTCTATCAAGACGACTTAGTTGGCGATGAGGTTGGAATACCACTTTATTTCCTAGGTAAGAAAACTAACAACAGCAAAATTAAAGTTGTTCAAGTCGGGGAAGGTGCAGATGAATTATTTTATGGATATGATCATTGGAATAGGTATCTCAAATTGAATAAATTTTTAAAGCCCTTTTTTAAATCTACAAAAAAATACTCAAGTTTTAAGAATCATAGATTAAATATGCTTAGCAATATTCTATTTAATAGAACTTCATTTGCAGGCGGAGCTTTGGGTTTTAATTTAAAGGAATTAGATAGCTTGATAGAAGATGGTTTGCCAAATCATTCTGATCTAATATTTTACGCTGACTATAAATGGAAAGATTATTTTTCTAACAAAAATTCAAAAATTTCTAAGTGGATGACTTTAATTGATTTAAAGATAAGGCTTCCGGAACTTTTACTTATGAGAATGGATAAGCTTGTAATGCAATCTGCTGTTGAGGCTAGGGTGCCTTTTCTTGATCATAAATTAGTAGAATATGTACTTTCCTTGCCAGAAGAATTACTTATTGACTTAACTAATACAAAAAGTCTTCTCAAAAAGGTTGCAATGAAATATTTACCTGATCAAATCATAAATAGAAAAAAACAAGGATTTAGGGCTCCAATAGGTGAGTGGATCAAGAAAGATGAGGAAAAATTTTATGAATCTGTGCAACAGTTCAATTCTCTAGTAAATTTATTTAATGAAAGAGAATTAAATCATATCCTTAATGGAAATGACTACCAAAAAAAGTGGTATTTAATTAATCTTTCAAATTGGCATTTAGCAAGGGTTGCGAATTGATAAAAAATTGGAAAGAAAATACAATTTACATATCTCTAATGCAATTAACTCTTTTAGGAGTTAATTTTTTTTTAATCACAATAATAAGTAGAGAGTATGGAGCAGAAATATATGGGGAATATGCAGCTTCAAAAAGTCTTTCTGTATTAATTGGAACAGCAACCGTATTATCTCTTGCATTAGTTGTTACAAAGCTAAGAGCTCAAAATGTTGGTTTCAAAAATTCTCTTTTTGCTAACTCATATTTTCTGGTTTTAAGAAATCTTGCATTAGCTTTGGCGACAATTTTTCCATTAACAATTTTATTTGGCAGAGATTACCCAATAACAGCAATTTTTCTAATAGGTTTTGTTTTTAACGAAATGATTCATATTGCACTGGCATATTTTCAAGCAGATGGCAATTTTGTAACTACTTCCAAGCAGATAATCGTTAGAACAATCCTTTATGGATTTGGTGCTTGGATTATTGTGATTAACAGTCTAGAAATAATATGGGTTGTACTGTATCAATCGGCTATATTATTTCTATTTTTTCTAGTCGCTCATTACTACATCCCTAAAACCGAGAAAAAAAGAGATTCAGATCAAGATAAGTCGACAAGAAAAGAGCTGAATAATTCGGGAAGAAGAATGGTTCTTACAACATTCTCCAGTGCTTTGATTTCTGAGTTAGATATAGTTTTGTTAGGTCTATTTTATTTTGGTCCAGCTTTGGGTGTCTTGGCATGGTCCAGAAGAATATTAGAAATTATTTTTCAACTTTTAGCAGCAAGCCTTGATATATTATTTCCAGAATTGTCAAAAGCAAAAGACAAGGACGAAATTCAAAACATAAGAGATCGTCTAAAGAAAGTTTTCTTTTTTTCATTTATTATTCCAGTTACGTTTTACTTGTTAAGAGATACTGCAGGAAATATTCTTGTATCACTTCTTGGCGAAGAGTTCAGAGACGTATCTTTTCAAACTTCTTTAATTCTTTTTTCATTACCTTTAATGGTTTGGTCTAGAATCAACATTATTTTTTCAAGAGCTCTAGGTTTTGAAGTTAATATAACAAAAATTATTATTTCAGGATCAGTAATTTCTTATATAGTTTATTTTGCACTTCATAATTTAAGTATTTCCAATCCGGCAATTTTGTCGATTATTTCATCACAAATGATTATTTCAATGTTTACTTCTTATAGTTTTAGGAAATCTTATGCTTAAACTCTTTTTACAAAGAATTAGATTCAATCTAAGAAACTTATTTGCAAAAAATATAGTTATTCCCACAAATTTTAAATCTTTTGAGTACACCATTCCGAAATACCATCAGTTGTTGGCTTCCTACCTATTATCAAATGCAGATGACGATATCAATTATTCTAAAAAAATTTTTGGAAAGGAAACTGACGATTTAGTAACATCAAAGGATATTTTTAATGAAAATGATTTCCAATCACACAATAAATTTATTCCTGCTTATTTCAACAAGGGTGATGTAAAAGTTCCTTATGAAGCCTCTAGGCTTCAATTTTTACAAAAATTAGATTTATTATCTATCTTGAACAAAGAGAAAAATTTACACGAAAATGTTGATGTAAACAAATTTCCATTAATTTACTGGAATAGTCCAATGGATGTAGCAATCAGAAATATAAATCTAATTTTTCATCGAAATTTTTTAGAAAACAATGATTTAGATTCAAAGATTCTTGGCAATAATAAAGACTTAATTGATACATTTATTAGTCAACATTATCAATACATAACAGAAAATCTTGAAGATGATAGAGATGTTGTCGGAAATCATTATTTAATTGAACTATGTTCAATAATTTTGACGCTAGCAACTTATAAATTTGATGGTTACGAAGATGACACTACATATTATTTGAATGAACTTAATAAAGAATTAAATAGACAGTTCTATAAAGATGGAACTAATTTTGAAGGATCATCCCATTATTCTGCATTTGTAACTGAAGCTTTAATCATCTTTAAACTTTCTTTAGATGAAATTGAACCTGATTCATCACTAATAGAATTAATTGAAAAGTTAGTATTTTCAAATAGAAGATTACTAAATTTGCTAATGGTTAATGGAGAACTTTCTCAGATTGGTGATAATGATTCAGGGAGACTTTTCTACTTTTATCATGATGAAGATGATCCTTTAAAAATGGATTGGTTAATAAATCTCATTGATCATTTCTTTAATTTTGAAAATAAAAATTCGATTGAAGTGCCCAATCTAAAAAATGATCCTGTAGATTTAACTAATTTTTCAAAGGTTAATCATCCTTTAATTAAAATATTTCAAAATGATTTCAATCTTTATACATTTCCCGATTTTGGTATTTTTATATGGCGCAATAATGATGGTTCAGAATACTTTAGTGTCAGATGTGGCCAAATAGGACAAAATGGTGTTGGTGGACATGCTCATTACGATCAACTTTCAGTTGAGTGTTTTACTGAAGGCAAATGGATAGCAAGAGATCCAGGTACGGGAACATATACAGACGATATAAAAACAAGGAATGAATTTAGATCAATGCAATTCCATTGGGGTCCAAATGCGGATATAAAATTTCCGAAGGAATCAGAATTTGATTGTTTTAAGCTTAACTATATGGAAGATGGTAAATTGTTATTTTTAGACAAAAATAATTTTTTAGGTAGTGCAGTTTTTAATGGAAATAAAATTTATAGAAAAATAGTAATAGAAAATGGAAATATACTAATAAGTGATTTTTCTAATGATACGAATTTAAACCCCTATGAAAACTGGGGAGAATTGAATGATGGAGTTAAATTTAAATTCTCGAAAGGATACAAACGTATAAATTGAATACAAAAAAAATTACACCACTTTTCTATCTTTTTTTAATTGGTATTTTCTTTGAAAGCCTTGATGCTTTTAGTTTATTTTCAATACCTTTGCCTTGGATAGGAGTTTCTATTTTTATATTTATTTACGTAATATATTATTTTTTTGGTTTTGAAATTCAATTTAATCAATTTGATTCATTGAGAGTGTTACTTTTATATTTTACCTCTGTCACTTTAATTAGAGCTGTATCTTACAACCCCGAACTACCTGAGTTTGCTACTTCTTCATTCACTCAATACATTTCACTTAGACTACTTAAGCTTCTTGGATTTATTGCTGTTATTTGGTTTGTTTACACTTTAAGTAATTACTACGAACGAGATACGATTATAAAATTTATATCTTTCATTGGCATTACAGTTTCACTTTTGTCACTAATATCATACTTTTCATACATATTTGATTTTCAAGATTTTTCAAGAAATAGACCTGGTTCGGGAGGTTGGTCTCAACCAATAAAGAGGGCATGCTCGATACTTAGGAATTACGGAACTTTCAGAGAGCCAAGTTTCTTGGCAGTTTGGTTAGCACCTATCATTCCGTTAAACTTTTATCTGGCACGAAAAAGAACTATTTGGTATGGTTTGTCAATATTACCAATCCTTGCAATTATTTTATCGAGAAGTTTAACAGGAGTAATTAGCTTAATTCTTGGAATCCTATTTGCAGCTGTTTTATGGACATTAAAAAATAAAAATTTTGACCTTCTATTTATTATTCCAATAATATTTTTATTGTTTTCCAGTTTTGTAGGTAATAGTCTTGGTTATAAATTTCCAGCATTAGATCCTTCAATGTGTCCACCAGAATCTCCTGATAAATGTAACTGTTCAATATATGACGATAAATTAGATGAAGCTAAAAATTCAGAGAGTGTAGTAAAAAGTGTATTCGAGAGAATCACCCTGATCACAATGGGAGGGTTAGATGGTTTTGAAAATATATCTATACTTAATCAATATATTTCTAGTGAAAATATTCAAATATTTGGACAAGGATTAGGGATTGCTAATTTAAATTTCTCTCCAACTTTTGATGATCTAACAAAGAAAAATGTAGATGAAGAAGTTGTTTATAGAAATCCAGGGCAGATTGTTTCATTTAATAATTTGTATATAAATCTTTATTTTTCAGGTGGAATTATTGGGTTAATATGGTTTCTGATATTTTTATTTAACGTTTTGAAAAAACTTTATAACAACGGAAATGAATATTCATTTTACATTTTTTCAAATTTAGTTGTCATCTTGCTAATGTATTTTTTTCAGGCTGAGGAATTAAGTACAATGTTCGCAATTTCATTGGGCTTAATGCTATTAGAGTTTAAAAATGAAAAAGTATAAAAAAATATTAATTGTTACTCATCAATACTTACCACATGTAAGCCCCCGAACAACCCGATGGAAATTATTGGTAGACGAACTTATTAACAATGGACATAATGTAAGTATTTTAACTGGGATGTATCCAGATTTTGATACAAATAATGTTGAAATAATATATTTTGGAAATAAAAATAATATAAATATAGTTTCAAATCTAAGAGAAAAATCAAAACAAGTTGCTTCCGGAGATGCAATTAAAAAAACATTTTATGGAGTTTTGAAAAAAATATATCGATTTTTTATCAACTATCTTGCTTGGCCTGATTATTCAATGTTTTGGCTTTATCAAATTTACAGAAATAGAAATAAAATTTTGAAGGATTACGATATCATAATTTCTGTTAGTTTGCCTTTTTCTTCCCATATAGCGGCTTACTTTATAAATAAAAAAGTTAAAAAACATTGGGTAATGGATATTGGTGATCCATTTTCTTTAAAGGTTGATGCACCAGAAAATAATCGATTTCTTTATTCAGGTTTAAATAAACGATATGAAAAAAAATTTTACTCTCTTGCTGATAATATTTTATTTACCCATCAAGATGCATTGAATAATCATAAGCATTTTTTTGGTATACCAAGTGATAAATTAATTGTTGCTAACCCCATAAGTAATTTTGACAATGATCTCTTAAATAGTGCTTTATCTTACGATTATTCATCCAAACCAATAAAAATTTCTTATTTTGGAATATTCACAAAAGGTGTGAGGTCCCCAAATTCATTCTTAGAATTAGTCAAAAAAAATAATGAAATGGAATTTTCATGGTATGTAAACGAGGATTCTGAAAAAATAATAAAGTCATGTGACTTAAATGTAGATAAACACAGTTTTTATTCTCAAGTATCAAGAGAAGAAGCACAAAAATTAATGGTAAACTCAGCACATTGTTTACTCTCTATTGGAAATAAAAATCCAAATCAAATTCCAAGTAAAGTTGTTGAATATTTAGCAACAGGAAAGCCGATCATCCATTTCACAGAAATTGATAATGATCCTGTCATTAAAGTAAGTGATGAATTTGATAACTTAATAACTATAAATAAAAGTGTTGAAGTAGAAAATCTTTCAATATTAATTAAAGAAATGTTTAATAAAATTGAAAAATTTGATAAAGATAAATTTATTAATAACTATACGGCTAAGTCAATTATTAAGAATTTAGATGTTATCTAACACTATTTTCCAGTTCTCTGAATAATTTAATGTATCAATTTTTTCAATACTTGAAGACTGAGCATCTTCAAGTTTTTTCAAAGCATCTTCGGGATCATTGATATTGTACAGAAAGACACTTTCTGGACTGAAGTACTGAGTATATGAACTTATTGGTGCAACAACTTTTAAACCAAGGTTTTGTGCTTCATAAAGTGGTAAACCTACTGTTTCATGCTCACTAGCATGAAAATAAATTTCATTATTGGACAATACTTTTAAAGTTTCATCGTGAGTTTCTGTATTAACAATATTAAAACTTTCCATATCCCTCGGTGGGTTTATAACAGTAACCTTTTTTTTATTTGGCAATTGACTTAAAACATTTTTCATAAAATTATAATTCTTATTTGCAATATCGCTTCCAAAAAAAACTATGTTTCCACTTTTATTTGATATTTCAACCTCAGAACTTGTTGTTTTACCGATTTGTATAATTTTTGAATGATATTTTTTATCTATATCTTCTTTTAAGTGATCTAGCTGGATAAGTATAAAATTAGATAATTTCATACTTCTATTTATTAATACTTTAAGAATTGAGTTTCTAACACCTCTTTTTACGAGCGGAAGAATGTTTTGAATTAGTACAAAAGACTTTTTTAGTGTTTTGAACCCAAAATTACCGAAATGAATAATTGCATCTGAATTATTAATCTCCTCAAGGATTTTATTAGGTAAAAAATAATTTAACAATGGATGAAGGTACCTTTTGTTTGTTGTTTTGTAAAACTTGACCCTTGGATTTTCATAAAACTGATTATTTAAATCTTTGTAAAATTCTATCTCTGAGTACAAAACAAAGATTTTTGAATCTGTCTTTGAAAAAAAATCAAAAGATTCAAGGAAAAGTTTTAACCCACCTAGGGACTTTACACCGCAAGCATTTAATACTATTTTTTTCACCAATTCAATAATAGTTGTTCATTAAGCATTAATACTATGACTAAAATCATAAAGTAGTGATAAAAAATTATGACGCAATATTAGTTGTTGGTACTAGACCAAACTTCATTAAAGCTGCACCATTACTTGAATATTTTGAAGAAAATAAAATAGATACTCTTTTTATTCATACGGGACAACATAAAGATAAAAGTATGTCCTCAAATATTTTTGAAGATTTAAATATTCGTGAACCTGACATTTATCTTGATACTCCAACAACAAACATCAACAAACAAACTACTTATATCGTTGATAAATTAGATACATTGTTTGACACAAATAAATCAAAATATGTTGGTGTATTTGGCGATGTTACATCAACTCTTGCCGCAGCTATCTCTACGAAAAATAAAAAAATGGAGTTATTTCATGTTGAATCTGGTTTGAGATCACGAAATATGGATATGCCAGAAGAACGCAACAGAATAATGGTAGATTCCATAAGCGATTATTTATTTGCTCCATCAGATGATGCTGTAGATAATCTAAATTCTGAAAATTTGTCAGCAAAATATATCGGTAACGTTGGAAATATTATGATTGATACACTTGAAAAAAATTTGGAAAAAATATTACAATCTTCTGATCAAATTAAAGAAAAGTTAAACATCACCGGCAAATATTTTGTTGTCACGATACATAGGCCATCAAATCTATCCGATGAAAATTTAGCAAAGATATTTGCAGGCCTCAAAGAATTTAGTAATGAATATCAGATTGTGCTACCAGCTCATCCAAGATTAAAGAAATATATAAATGATAATGATATCGAACACGAAAATATATTTATTTTAAACCCGCTCTCATACATTGATTTTCTTGGTCTTGTAAGTAGTTCTGATTTAGTTTTGACTGATTCAGGCGGACTTCAAGAAGAAACAACACATTTAAATGTTAAGTGTCTTACATTAAGAAATGAAACTGAAAGACCAATAACTGTCTCTGAAGGTACAAATAAAGTAATTGGTATTGAGACAGAAAAAATAATTTATGAAATAAATACCACTATCAAGAGTAAACTTTCAAAAGGTACAAAAATTAAATTCTGGGATGGTAAAACATCTGAAAGAATCTATAAAGAGTTATATGAGTAAATTTAAATATGATTTAGGAATAATTGGACTTGGATACGTCGGTCTTCCCTTGGCAGTTTATTCTATAGATGCTGGACTAAAAGTCTTTGGATATGATATAAATTCTGAAAAAGTAATAAAACTAAATCAAGGTGTCTCGCCGATTGAAGATATTAGTGACAAAACATTGAATTTATCAATTGATTCGGGTCTGATATTTTCAGACGATTCTAAGTCATTAAGAGATTGTGAGCACATTGTTATAAGTGTTCCAACTCCACTTACAGATTTCAAACCTGACTTAAGTTATGTAATTAATGCAGCTCAAGAAATAGCAAAAAATGTTGTTAAAGGACAAATTATTATTCTTGAGTCAACGACTTACCCCGGTACTACGTTAGAGATACTAATACCTGAAATTCAAAAAATATCAGATCTTAAACCAGGTGAGGATATCTTTTTTGGATATTCGCCAGAGAGAATTGATCCAGGAAATAAAGAATGGAATTTCAAAAATACTCCAAAAGTAGTAAGTGGGATCAATGATGATTCACTATCAAAAATTAAATCTTTTTATGAAAAAATTATTGATACCGTTGTTGTTGTATCTGGAACCAAAGAAGCTGAAATGGTAAAACTTCTTGAAAATACTTACAGACAGGTGAATATCGCGCTTATTAATGAACTTGCAATTTTGTGCAATATGTTAGAAATTGATATTTGGGAAGTTGTCGAGGCAGCAAAAACAAAACCATTTGGATTTGAATCATTTAGACCTGGACCTGGTGTAGGTGGCCATTGCATACCTATAGATCCAAAATATTTGTCATTTAAAACAAGACAAATAGGTAAACCTGTAAGATTTGTTGAACTTGCTCAGGAAATCAACAATTCTATGCCTGCTTATGTTGTGAACCGAATAATTGAAAGAATGAATGTGTTAGAAAAACCAATGAAAAATTCAAAAATTTTAATCTTTGGAGTTGCATACAAAAAAGACATAAGCGACACCAGAGAATCTCCGGCTCTAGATATAATTGAAAACTTTAAGTCTAAGGGTGTTGAAATATCATTTTATGACCCATTTGTTGATTCTTTGATAGTTGATAATAAGGAGGTTAATAAGGAAACTTCTCAGGAAAATTTTGAAGAATATGATATGTTATTAATGCATACTCCACATTCAGAATTTTCATCCATTAATTTTTCAAAAATAAATGTACCAATTTTTGATGCAACAGGTAGCGAATTTATAGATGATGCAGAAAGAATCTAAAATAAAACCAGAATTCAGCACTTTATCACAAACTATAAATATTCTTGGAAGTGAATTAGGTAACGTAATTAAACAGCAGTCTGGTGACAGTAAATATGAATTAGTTGAAGAAATAAGAGTAAATTCAAAAAGATATAGATCGTCAAAAAATTCTAAATTTTTAAATTTAATTTACGAAAGATTAAAGACCTTAGATGAAAACGAACTTCTAATCCTAACCAAATCATTCACATTATTTTTTTATCTTTCGAATATTGCAGAACAAGTATTTAGAGAAAAATTTGAGTATAAAATTGATAAAAATGATTTAGATAAGAATAAGGAAAGTCTAATATTCTCACCAGTCTTTACCGCACACCCCACTGAGAGCGCAAGACAATCAACTTTAAAAAAGCTTTACAAAATTGGAAATATCATTTCTGAAAATAAATCAAGTGATTTAGATGAAATAAATAATTTAATTACCCAACTTTGGTATACCCGAGAAGTAAGGTCAACTAAACCAAATCCTATTGATGAAGTTAAAACTCTTTTATATTATCTAAACAATTTATATACAGATGTTTACGATGAACTTAACAAGACATTCGCCGAAAATAATATAGCTCAGAAAGACATAATAAGGTTGGGTACTTGGATAGGTGGAGATAGAGACGGAAACCCATTTGTTACATTAAAAGTTACCGAGGAAGCTTTAAAAATTTATTCAAATCAAATCATTCAAATTTATAAAGAAAAAATAATTAATCTATCAGAGAGTTTTAGTATCTCAACTTTATATGCAGATGAGCCTAAATTACTAAAGTCAAAGATTAAAGAATATTCAAATGTTTTGAATAAAGAATATCGTCACTATACAAAAATAAATTTTGATGAACCATTTAGAATATTTCTTTCACTTGTTTTTCATAGACTAGACAATTTTCAGAAGAATAAAAAAGGATATAATTACTTTAGCGAATTTCAGGAAGATCTAAATTTATTTGAGACTGAAGTAAATAAATGTTTTAAGAATAATTCTCCATCTTTAGATTTAAGAAATTTTGTTGATTATGTGAATCAATTTAAATTTCATGGTGTCGAAATGGATATAAGAGAAAATGCAGATGTATTTAGATTTAAAGAAAATTTCAAAAAACAATATTCCGAATTTACAAATCTAATTAAACGGATACCAGAATGGAAAAAAATATATGGAGATACAGTAATTAGTTCAATAATTTTATCAATGACTAAAAACGAAAATGATTTGTTAGATTTATTTAAATTTTGTAGAAAATTAATTAAAAATAAATCGGATATTCCGATGCTCATCCCATTATTTGAGGAAATTGATGATTTAGAAGAATCTCATAATATAATTTCAAATCTTTTTGATAATAAAGAATACAAAACCCATTTACTAAATTTCAATAATAATCAGGAGATAATGCTTGGTTACTCAGATTCAAATAAAGATGGTGGAATAGTGTCTTCGCAATGGTCAGTATATAAATCCCAAATTGCTTTATTTAATACTGGTCAGAGACATAATATTAATATTTCATTTTTTCACGGCAGAGGTGGAACTATAAGTAGGGGAGGAGGACCTACATATAATTCAATTTTGTCACAACCTAAAGGAACAATCAAAAATATAATAAGATACACCGAACAAGGCGAAGTTATTTCTGACAAGTACTCAACAGTCAATCTTGCGATAGAAAATTTAAAACTTGGTTTATTTGCATTCTTTAAAGCAAATAAAACAAAGAAACATGAAATTAAATATGAACATACTTTTCTTGATGAACTTTCTAAATTATCTTCCCAAAAATATAACTCTTTTATTAATGATAAAAATTTAATTTACTATTTTGAATCCGTAACGCCAGTAAATCTCTTATCTGTGTTAAATATTGGATCTAGACCTTCTAAAAGATCTAGAGTAAGTTCTGTTAAAAATTATAGAGCAATACCTTGGGTCTTTGGTTGGGCTCAAACTCGACAAACAATTACAGGTTGGTATGGTTCAGGTTCAGCTCTAGAAGAATTAATAAATAGATATGGAATAAATGAAGTAAGAAAAATATACAACTCATCTTCATTTTTTCAAAATTTGTTAAGCAATATTGAAATGACACTAGCTAAGACAGATTTAAATATCTCACGGTTCTACACTGAAAATCTTGTTGAAAAAGAAATTACTTATCTATACGAGAATATTGTCGAAGAATCATTGAAAGTTGAAAGGAGTGTAAAACTGATTACAAAGTCAAAAGAGTTACTTGATTCAAATAAAATTTTAAAAAACACTTTAGCAATTAGAGATACTTACCTTGATCCTTTATCGCTCATTCAGGTTTTCTTATTGCAAAAATTACAGAATAACGAATTAACAGATTATGAAAAAACTTCCTTACTTCTTTCAGTAAATGGATTAGCTGCCGGTTTGAGAAATACTGGGTGACAAATCTCTCAGTTCAAAGTGCATCTCATCAGGTGATGTCCATGTACCACCCCAAGCAAATCCCCATTGATTGAATATTTGAACTACTCTCGGGTGATATCCTGATTTTACATTTATATCTATCGCTATTCCCCATGCGTGTCGTGAAATTGCACCACCAGCATTAAATCTATTTATACGTCTTGGAGCATAGCACCCACCAGATTTTTGAAATTCATCTTTAGATAATGTATTCTGTAAGCCCTCTTCCATGACCTGATTAAGCGCACCTAAAAGAGGCTCCCACATAATCTTATTACATGTAGTTCTTCCAATAATTGGCATATTTTTTCTTTCTATGTTTGCATTTCTCCATGCTGGTTCCACAATTATCCAAGTCCCATCTTTTTCTTTAATTTGAAAGTCTCCAAAATATTTCTTAACAAGTGCTGTCGGCAATACCCAATTTTTGTTTGGCTTAGCATCTTTAAAAGTTACTCTAAGTTGTTTGTATTCTATATTTTTGTATAACTCGACAAAATGATTTTCACTTACTTTGTTATCCCAAATTATTGCTTGAATATTTCTATTTATACCAAGTTGATACCCTACTTCTTTGTTTACAACTGCCTCAAACCATCCAAGTTCAGCATCAGGAACAATTTCACCTACTTCTATTTCAAATGTGACTTCATTCATTCCAACCAAAACTAAAGTGTCACCGACATTTATGGAATATTGTTCTGCAGTAAATTCTGAAACTATAATTTTATTTTTTTGAATTAATTCAGTTATTTGATTACTGTAAAATAAATTTGCATACTTACTTTCAATTGTTTTTATAGACAAACTGTAAAGGTAGTCTTCATCTGTTTTTAATGATTCTTGATTACTTGTATCAATTATTTTTTCAAGTCCGATATTTGCCCTACCGATGAAAGTAACATTACTTTTTAGATTATTCACTGATTCTAAAATCTGATTTGTAACACTGTAATAAAGAACTCCTGGTTGTGAAATAGTAATTACGTCGTAATTCTCAATACCATTGAATTTTTTGTTATTCTTTAATTCACTTTCTCCATCATGTGCCAATACTGGTGATTGAATAAACAAAAATAGTAATATAAAAAAAAGGCCCAACTTTTTCATCCTACAATTATATGTAAATTTTCAATAAATATTTAACAAACTTTTAATCTTATAAGTACAAGTAAATCATTACAGTGTTTAATATTTGATAATGCTTTATAAGATAGTTTTATGAAATTATTAACAAATTTCTTCTCATCAGCAGCCACTAAATTTCCAGTGATTACGATAATCGTCATTCTTGGTATAACTGGCTTCTTTGGGTATATGACCACTCAAGCAGAAGAGTTAGATACTGGGTTTGGCGGTGAAATTGATACACCAGAAATAGAAGCTCAAGGAAAGCTTTCTGATTATTTTGGTGGATCCGGTACTCAAAGTGTTTTACAACTTGTTTTTGAAGGAGAAGATGTTCTCACTGTTGAAGGTTACGAAACTTATACTGCAGCCGTAGAAGTTATAAAAAAAAGTGAATTGTATCAATATCTAGTTAATGATCCAAACCAAGGCTTAGTTCAAGGTTTTTTTGCACCAATAGATGTGGCTAAAGCATTTAATCCAATGTTAGATGTGAGTAGTTTGACAGATGAACAGTTTAAGCAGCTTTATAAAAATACATCAGCACAAATGCCGCCAGAGTTTCAACAATTTGCCTCAGCTTTACTTTCTAGTTCATATGATGAAGAAGCAGTAACAGCAACTGCAGGATTAGGAATAATAACTATTAATTCGGCAATTATACAAGGTGAATACGGATTTGATGGAGCTTTTGAAGTTCAACCAAGACTAGAAAATGAATTAAATAAAGAATTACTTGAGCTAAGTGATGACTTTGAAAATATTGATATTGCTGGATTTTCTTTAGCATTGCTATTTGGTGATGAACAGGATGACTTTTTAGAAGAAGTAGCACAGCTTTTTGGAGCAGCTTTTGGCATTATCTTTTTAGTTCTTGCATTTATTTTCTTTATAAAACCAACAAAAACATTTGGATTTTTTAAATCATCTAGAAGGACATTTGCAGATATATTCAATAGTTTGGCTGCAATAATGCTAGCTATATTATGGATGCAAGGAATTGGTGTAGTACTTGGACCAGGCTATTTAGATATTATTGGAGCCCCTAATCAACTTTCACAGATTTCAACAATCATCATCCTTGGTTTAGGGGTAGACTACGCAATTCACTTTACTGGAAGGTATAGAGAAGAATTAGGTTTAAAAAACTCAGTAAATACATCTGCTTCCAAAACATTAAGTTCCGTTGGAATTGCTTTAACGCTTGCAACGTTAGGAACAATGGTTGGGTTTTTGACAAATATTGTCTCACCACTAACTCAACTTCAGGATTTTGGAATAACAACTGCATTAGGTATTTTTTATGCATTTATTTTGGTAATGACTCTCGTTCCAGCTATAAGAACATTACTTGATATGAGATCAGAACGAAAAAACACAATTGATACCGATGCATTTGCATCATCTGGAGAAAAACTGTTTAACAAATTGTCAGAAGCAACTTCAATAATTCCTAAACGACTCAAGATTATCGCAGTTGCATTAATTTTAGGAATTGGTGGATATGGTTACTATAGTTTTACAAACATATCAACAGTGTTCAATTTTACAGATTTCTTACCTTCAGATAGTCCAACTGTTAAAACATTTAATACTTTACAAGATGAATTTGGTGGAGGATTTGGAGAAACTACAAGTGTATTAATTGAATCAGACAATGTCGCTACACCTGAAATTCATAATGCTTTGATCGATTCTTTAAGTAATCTATCAGATGTTGAAAATGTATTAGTTTTTGCTGGGAATGCAGCCGCTGAATCAGTTGTAGGATCTCTTGGTGCTATGTTAGTTCCACCTTCAGCAAATCCTCAAGCACCTCCACCAATGCCTGATATGGCTTTAATTGGTCAGTTAGGAACTTATGGCGTTCAAATTATGAGTGGACAAGGATTAGATGCATTAAAGGTCAGCACCAGTGGTGATGTAGAAGGTTTATATACATATTTACTTGAAACAGACGAAGATACGTTTAGTACTAGCTTATATGTAAATGAAAATGATTTAATCTCAGCTATGCAAGTAAGAATTACAACCTCTGCAGGAACATCTGGAGCTGCCCAAATTAGGGATGATTTATATACTGCTTTTGCACCACTTTCAGACCTTGGAATATTTGTTGGTGTTACATCAGATAATATAGTCACAGAAAGTGTCAATGAACTAATTAACTCATCACAATTTCAATCTTTGGTGTTTGCAATCTTAGCTTCAATGATATTTTTAGTCCTATATTATTTGATTGATATGAGAAGACCTTTCTTAGGTGTGATAACAGTACTCCCAGTAGCAGCAATTGTACTTGGAACTTATATGGGTATGTATCTCTTAGACATACCACTCAACCCTGTAACCTCCACATTATCAGGATTGGCAATTGGTATTGGTGTTCCGTTTGTAATTCATGTAACAAATAGATTTAGAGAAACAATCTCTTCAGGTATTGAACCTGTTGAAGCCATCAGGACAACATTAAAAACTACGGGAGGATCCTTATTTGGTAGTGCATTTACAACCATGGCAGGATTTGGTATTTTAACTACGTCTTCCTTAGTTCCGTTTCAACAAATGGGAACTGTTATTCTAGTTTCTATTGGCTTTGCATTGATTGCATCACTTATGATTCTTCCAACATTTCTAGTAATCTGGGCAAATTACCATAATAGGAAAACTGCAAAAACTTTATAAAAATCGTTATTACTATAAATTAAGTGAATGTTTCTATTCTTCTTGAGCATATAAATAAATTAACACCTCTTAATCATGCATTTGAAGACGATAGTGTAGGTCTTTTGATTGGGGATGAGAGTAATCAAGTGGAAAACTTGGCAGTAGGTCATGAGCTTGAAAAATCCTTACTTGAATACTGCAAAGACAATAGTGTTGATACAGTAGTTACTTATCATCCACCACCATATAAACGTATAATCGACGAAAATGATACTGAAACCCATTTACCTGATCCGATTACGGAGAGTTTTGTTGATTCATCAATAAATGTAATTTCAATACATACCGCTCAAGATGTATGCGAAGAAGGCAATGCGGAAACATTAGCTGAGTTATTTGGAATGTCAGATGTATCCATATTTGCTAACTCCGTTCATAATTTTGGAGCGGGACGTAAGGGCACAATCAATAAAATCTCTCCGGCTGATTTAAAAAAGGAAATCGAAAATAAACTAAATACAAAAATAATTCGAACTAATGAGTATTTTAATGAAATGAAAGAAATTCAAAACATTGCAGTGTTACCTGGATCTGGTACTCAGTTTATTGATGAAATAATTGACTCAGTCGATGTATTTATTACTGGAGATGTTTCACATAGGTACTTATTGAAAGCTGACGATGCAAAATTAGGACTCATACAAGTAGGTCACATATCAACCGAAATTCCGGGCATGAAAAAATTTGTTAAAAAACTAGAAAAAGAACTAAATTTAAAAATAAATTATATTTACAGAAAATATTATGAATGAGCCATTTTTATTAAGTAACTTAGTCGAGCTTCAAGATTTAGATAATAAAATTTATAAACTTATTGATTCAAAAAGTAATGGTGAAAATGTACTAAATCTGAAATCACTGGAAATTAACTATAAAGAATTAACAAAAAAAATAACTGAAAATAAAAGAGAATTAAGTGAATTTTTTATTAAAAAAGAAGATAATGAAAAAAAAATAATATCTTTAGAACTTCAAATAAAGGAAATTGAGCAGAAGTTATCAGGTGATACTTTAGATCCAAGTGAAACATTAAATTACTCAAATCAAAAAGAATCTTTAAAAATACAAATTGATAAATTTAAATTAGAAGTGGAAGAATTAAGAGAACAAAATGGGGACCAATTAAAAGTTATGAACGATCAGGAAAATTCTTTGGAAGATATTAAAAATCAATTAATTAATTTATCAAAAATTGTAAAAAATGAGTGGGATAAAATTGATAAACAAATACCTGATTTAGAAAAAGAAAAACTTGAATTTATTTCAACTTTTCCTAATGAACTCAAAGAGTTGTATGATAATTTAAAAAAAAGAGGCTTAGAAGTTATAGCTGCTTTTCGTAATGATAACCAATGTGGTTGTTGTGGGGTAGAGTTGACTTCTTCTGAGATTGAACAAATTCTAGAATCAAAATTTCAGCAATGTAGCTACTGTGATGGTGTGGTTATATGAGGTACAAAGTTTTTTGTGATGGAGCATCTCGTTCCAACCCTGGTGAAGCTGCAATAGGCGTAAGTATAGAAAGTGATGGAAAAGAAATTCATACGATATCTAAAACCATAGGAATTGCCAGTAACAATGAGGCCGAATATTTAGCATTAGATAATGCACTTGAATATTGCTTAAAAAATGATTTTATGAATCTCGAAATATTTCTAGATTCCAAATTAGTTGTAGAGCAAGTAAACGGAAACTTTAAAGTAAAATCCAATAATTTAAAGCCACTAAGAGATAAAATTTTGGAGCATATTGAAATGCTTGAATTTGTAAGTATTAATCACATATACCGAGAAAACAATAAACGTGCAGACGAATTAGCCAACCTAGCTTTAGATTCATAATATGTTATTTTGGCACGTTGGGTTTTCAATTTTTATTTTTAGATATGTTTATAAAGATTATGGCGCAGATCTACGATATTTAGCTGGAGGAGCATTACTTCCAGATTTTGTTGATTTTTTATTCAACATCGTTGGCTTTAAAGTTGCTTATAATCAACCTGGTCATACATTGATATTTAGTGTTACGATATTGGTCATCACAATGATACTAACTAGAAGAAAGACTGCATTTAGAAATAATTTCTTATTAGTTGCTATTGGTATTTTTCTACATCAGTTTTTAGATTTTATGTGGTTAAATCAGCATATTTTATTTTTCCCACTTCCTTTCGATTCTGTTGAAACAACTTCTAGAGGATTTTTAATTTTACTTCTTCAAGAAGTGGCTGGCTTTTCTTATTTATATTCAAAAATTAATACCGTGGAGAAAGCAGATATTTTCTTTAGAGAAGGCCTAATTTAATCTTTTTTTAGATAAAGATTAACGCTTACTAATAAAAGAAATATTGCAAAAATTGTATTTAAAATATTTTGGCTAAGCAAAAAAGCAGTATTTGCACCCATAATCGAGCCGATGATTCCAAAAACACCAATATACGTTCCTTGCTTAATTAAATCGGGACTACCTTTAAGTTTTGTTATTGCAGCTGTCATTGCAGTAGGAATAGTAGCTATAAGTGAAAATCCCTGAGCAACTATATTTTCAAGACCACCGAAAATAATTAATAATGGGATTCTTACAATACCTCCACCAATACCCAATAATCCTGACAATATACCAGTAATTAAACCTATAAAGATATAAAACATAGGATTTTCGTTGAAAGCAGATTGGAAACTCGTATTCAAAAACATTCGAATTGCAACAATTATCAATAATATTGAAAATATTCTTTCGAGGGATTTTGTTTTGATTATTGCTGTAATCTTACTTCCAATATACCCACCAAAAATTCCTCCAATTATAAGGTAAAAAATATAAAAAGTTATAGAAATACCATTGAGTATGTATGTAAATCCACTAGCAGATGCGACAAATATGATTGCCATAGAGGAAATTCCAGTGTTAATTTTAAAATTTTTGTTTGTCATGTAAGTCAAAAGTGGAACAAATATAACACCACCTCCGACACCTAACAAACCAGAAAGTAAGCCACCAATTAGCCCAATAAAAAATAATTTAAACAAATTTTATTTCTTTAACTTAGGCAAGAGCTCTTTACCTAGAAGCTCAATTGTTTTTTCTTGATTAATTGATGATATTTGAATTGTCACAATTTCTGATTCAAAATCATCTACAAGTGGTTTATAGATATCCATAAGTTCATCAACTGTTCCTGCTCTAGAAAATTTAGACATAAGTTCTTCACGATCTAATGAATCTGCGGTTTCTCTTAATACCATGGGATCTAATTCTTGCAATCGATTGGGTGCTCGAAGACCTCTCCAGGATTTTAATGACTCCCATGCGTCTTCATCATTATCAGCAAACATTGTCCACCTATATGTATGAACTCTTAATTTAGACTTACCAAGCTCCTCAGATTTTTGCATAGAGGGATTAATTACCTTTTCATATGCTTCAGCTGGATTCTTTACACTTATCATAAGTCCATCCGCATATTCTGCAGCCAGCATAGATGATTTAGGACCTCCTGCTGCAAGCCATATTGGAACTTCTTTAAGAGGAGGAGAGTATAATTTTGCAGAATTAGTTGAATAATATTCTCCCTCAAATGTTAATTTTTCTCCAGATAGCAGTCTTCTTATGATTGTAAGAGCTTCCTTCATTCGATTAGCTCTCTCATCATATTTTGGAAAATTGTAACCTAATGGTCCTTCATTAATATTTTCTCCTGTACCAACACCAAGATGAAAAGTTGAATCTGTTAATCTATCAACTGTTGCAGATGCTTGAGCAATCACTCCGGGATGAATTCTCCACAATGGTGTTGTAACACCTGTTCCTAAGTCCATATCTTTCAAATCTTTTGCAAGGGCTCCAAGCGTTGTCCATGTAAAATTTGAGGCTGAGTGATCGTCAACCCATGGATGAAAATGCTCAGAGATCGTGACCATATCGAATCCTGCTTTTTTTGCTAATTGTGCGTGCTTTATTAAAGTCTCTGGTTGCCATTGCTCAGAACCTAGAAAATAAGAAAATTTTGTCATCTCTGTAGATTAATAACGTTGAATTTTTAGGTGGGTGCCTCAGTAAAGAGGCACCCATGTTTTTGTAAGGCTATAAGCCGGATTCTGTTTACACATAGTGTAAGATAATCATCCATCTTGTATATTTGTTACCAAATATATCTAGCTACCTACCCACAATTTTTAGCCGAGCAAGCTAATTGCTTTTTGGTATTGCTCCGAGAGGGGTTTACAAGCTAATTTAATTTCTTAAATTACTGGTAGTCTCTTACACTACCTTTTCACCCTTACCTAACCAAGTAGGCGGTTTACTTTCTGTTGCACTTTCCGTCAATTTCTTGCCTGGGAGTTAGCCAGCTCTCTGCTCTTTGGAGTCCGGACTTTCCTCGATAAATCGCGATTATCCACCTCACAATTTAACATTAGTATTAATTCGATCTCTTATGGAAAATTATTTACTATTTCTTCTACATTTGAAAGGCTTAATGGACCAATAAATTTTTTTACGATTTCTCCATTTACAATTATATGTGTTTCAGGAACACCAAAAACACCTGAATCAATTGCTAATTTACTCTGAGTATCTACTGCATAAATTATTTGGCCATATCCATAATTATTTAAAAATTGAATAGCATTATCTCTGCTGTCCTGAAAACTTACCATTGCAACTTTCCCTTCTAATTTTTTTGTTTCTGCAAGAGAAATTAATAGTTCATGTTCCTCTATACACTCCAAACACCATGAGGCCCAATAATTTATAATTAAAAAATTAGTGTCAAGTTCATTCACATCAACATTTTCAAGCAATGGTTCTAGATCAAGATTTGAAATTATAATTTTATCTGAATTTACATCAGTCGAATTAGAACACAAGGAAAAAAAGAGAACAATAAACAAAATTGAAAATTTACTTTTCATAATTTTCAAGAATTTCACTGATAAATGTTTTATCGTCTTTGCTTAACTTATCTGATTTAATAACTGAGTTTAGTATTTCTATTCCATCAGCTTTTGTTTCAGGATCTTGTATGTATATGATTCCGAGATATGATTTGGCAACTAAAGAATCACTATTTATTTTTAGTGATTCGTTTATATAAGTTGTTGCTACTTCAACATTATTTGATTCAAATACCATCCAACCAATCTGGGCTAATGCAAAACTTTTTAATTCACTATCAGCGCTATTTTCTGCAATATACATGTAGTGGGGAAGAGCCTCAGAATAGTTGACTTCATCGAAGTATCTGTTTGCTAATGCCATTCTCATAGGATGTATGTCAGGATTTTCTAATATGACAGCTTCCATTTCATCATTTGATACATTTGATAAGTTTGTATTGAACTCATCATTAAACTCTGAATTGTTTCCAACGTTGATTAAAAGAATAACGACAAATAATAGTACAGAAAGAGAGGATAAAATCCATTTAGTCATTGCTTACCTTTTTATAAAAAAGTACTCCAAAAACAAGACCAAAAATTATTGGAAATAAAATTAAAAAATAATTTGAATTTTGGGGATTGGTATTTATTCTTTCACCAAATCTTGCTGTCCAGTAGTCCATTATTTGTTTGTCACTCATTCCATTATCAATCTGCTCTTTTAAAACTGATCTCATGTCATCCGCATATTCTGATGGCGAATCAAAAAGAGTCTCACCTTGGCACACTGGACATAATAAGCTTTTACTTAATTTTTCATATCTTGAATTATTATCTTCATAAATAACTAAAGGTAAAAGTAAAAGAGTAAGTAGTAAAATAATGGATATGTATTTATTCATTTTCTCACTCTTGTCAAAAAAGAAGAGGAACTTATAGCCAAGCCAAGCCAGAGAATAAATATTCCATAATTTTCTCTGAAAATAAGTTTAAATTTATCATCATCGATAACTTTTATTGTTATATAAGTATCACTCTGAATATTTCTGAATACTGCGGGAGAGCTTATTGCCTGTTGTGATGAATTTTTAAAAATATTTAACGACGCATTTTTTTCTTTATTATTAAATTTAATAGGTAAATTTATGACATTCTTTTCTTCTTTAATTTCTTCATATGGTGATAAAATGATAAATTCTTTTTCTCCAAAATTTACCGTATCGCCAGTAGATATTATCAATTCATTTGAAAAACTTTGGGTTACATTGAGAACTAATCCTATTGCAAAAATACCAATTCCTAAATGAGAAATTTGACCAGTCCAATAAGATCCTTGTAGTTTTGTTTTTTTATATTTTGATATTACATTTTTTCCTATAATTATTATTAGTAAAACAGATCCAAATATTGTAAGTACAAATTTATACGATGCTCTATAGTAAATTGTCAAAAATATAGAAATAATGAGAGAAATGTTTAATTCATTCTGATTTTCAATTATCCATTTTTTTAAATTCATATTGACTTTTGCTATTTTTGTCGAGAACACCATAAGGTAAACAAGAATCAAAAGCAGAGGACCAACTAAGATATCATAAAATGATCTTCCTACAGTAAGTTGTCTTGAAAAAAATGATTCATAAAATATTGGATAAATTGTCCCGATTAAAACAATTAATGCAGATGCAGATAAGATAATGTTGTTTGCAACAAAAAAACCTGATCTACCAAAAATATTTTCAACTTTTCTTGATGTTTTAAAATATTCAATATTCTTTATACCTATGTACATAAATAAAAACGTAAAAATTAATAATCCTATCAGTAGGTAAGTTCCAATATTTCCATTTGAAAAAGCATGAACAGAAATTAATACACCAGACCTAGTAATAAATGTTCCAAAAATAACTGATATAAACATTAAACAGGCCAAAACGTAATTCCAATTAATCAGAGTTTTTTCTTTAATTTGCGTTTTTGAAGAGTGTAAAAAGGCAGTTGCAAGTAACCAGGGTATAAATGAAACATTTTCAACGGGATCCCAAGCCCAATAACCACCCCATCCAAGAACTTCATATGACCATGCAGCTCCTAAAGAAATACCTGCTGTTAGAAACACCCATGGAAAATATGTTGCTTTTTCTGCAATTTTTATCCAATTTTCATCTTTGTATCTATTAAATAGTTCGCTTGTAGCGATTACAAAGGGAAGAACCAGCCCAATATATCCAAAATATAATATAGGAGGATGTATTGCCATCAAGGGATGATTTTGAAGTAAGGGGTTAGGCCCTCTTCCAAATTCAGATAATACTAAATCTTGAAAGGGTAATAATGTGAAATCTTGACATCCAATAGATGCTAACTGTATACATCCTGAGAAAGGAGAGGAACTAAATATAGTAAATCCATTAAAAAAAAGAATTATCATTGCAAAAATTTTTATGTCATAAAGCTCTGTGCTAGCTCGATAAAATTTAACATATACATAAAAATAAATACTTAAGACCAAATTCCACAAAAGTATTGAACCATCTAATGAACCCCAAAGTGAGGCAAATTTGTACATTGGCGGCGTACTCGAAGCTGAGTGATTTGCTATGTAGTAAAGTGAAAAGTCGTCTAAAAAAAGACCAACTTCAAGCAAGCAAAATAGCAAGAAATGAATAAATAAATTAATTCTTACAAGAGTTTGAAATAAATTTTTTTTATTTGAAAAGCACATCAAGATCAAGTTCAAAAAACCAAACCAAGTCAAAATAATTCCAATTGAAGATATCATTCTTTATAATTTTCTACGTTATAAACTTCTCCATCCTCTGAAATATACTCATTATCATGCTTAACCAACATATCATCAGAGTAAAAAATTCCACTATCAAAATAACCATCTAAAATCACTCCCATCTCATCTTGAAATAACTCTGGAATGAAACCATCAAAGCTTATTTCCATTATTATATTTCCGTCAGTGATTGAAAATTCGGTAACTCCAAGGTCTCCTTTTACTACTGAATTAGATACTACAAATCCACCAAGCTTAATTCGTTCATTGGAGGTTGTAGATAAGTAGTTAGCCTCAGTAGTTGTGTAATAATAAATGGTATTATTCGAAGCAATTCTGATACTTGCAAAAACGATAATTACAATTCCAATTAGGATAAAAAATAAATTTTTTTTCACTTATTATTTAGATTTTAGCCCTTGATTTGGGATTTAGATAATCATCCCATATTTGGTCAGCAGTAATTCTGAATTTTTTTGATAAGAATACATGAACCAGTGTGACCAATACAACACTTATCAAAAGAGTCGTAAGTATATCTGGGGACATTGGTGCATCTCCACTTGATACAGTTTCCTGGCTTAATATGGATGCTTGTTGATGTACTGATCTCCACCAAATAACGCTGAAATGTAAAATTGGTATTTGAATAATTCCAAAAATACCAATGAATGATGAATTTTTTGCAGTTTTGGCGATATCATCACTGAATCTTCGTGAAGCTAAATATCCAAGATAAACAAGTAACAGAATTGCAGTTAAATTTAGTCTGGCATCGCCCCAAACCCACCATGTTCCCCATGTAAATTTACCCCATACAGATCCAGCTATAAGGGTAGTTGCAGTAAATAAAACACCTGATTTTGCATTTGCTACTGCTCTTGAATCATATTTTGGATTTTTTTTAATTAAATAAAGCAATGAATAAATAAAAGTCAGGGTGTATGCAAGATAAGCAATCCAAACAGTAGGGACGTGGACATAAAGTAGTTTTGATGAAGGCCCTTGAACAGTATCAAATGGACCTAGCGCACTTATTAGCAGCCAAACAAGAAGCGGTCCGTAAAGCATCATCGTAAATTAACTTTCTCTATGTAGTAATTTGTTGTGCCAAATATAAAAATAGTTATACCTAAATACATCAATAAATAAATATTAGCTAATTCCTGACCTAACCCTAGCCATAAAGGACCTATAAATATTGAAAGAGCAAGGTACATTGGAACGATTAATATAAATTGTACGAATCGATTATTAAAACTTGTAAATATTTGAAAAATTATATTTATCATACAAACGTTAACAGCAAAAAAGACCATAGATAAAATTAAATTAATTAACGAGGTGTTTACGTTTGAGTTTGTAAATCCTGAAAATAGTATGTTTAAAATAAAGACTTGTGGAAGAAAAATTAAAAATTCAGCAAGTGACTTACTATTGAAGAACTCTGTTTTCATGTAATTACCAAAATTTAATTCTTTGGTTAACTGATTTAACACTATAGGCTTTCTAATCGCAAAAAGGGTTGAAAAAATAATTAAAAATAATAAACGTGAAATTATGAATAAATCTTCATCTACCGCAAATCTATTCTCAATCAAAATTGGAAAAATTATTATCAAAACAGACATCGTAGGCGTTATTAAAAAGAGAGAAGAACTATTTTTCAACTCAATTAAAAGTTCTTTTTTTAAGATATACTTGTTAATTTTCATCTAAATCTATAACCTCAAAATCTACGTCATCAAGTTTTACAAACTCTTGGGATGACAATATATTACATTTACTACTTGAAGATCTATTTTTAATGAGGTTTGTTAGTAATGAGACTCCCTCTGAATCTAGAAAGTTTAATGGTTCATCAATACAAAACACTGATGGATTTTTTATTTCAATTATCGATAATTCAACTCGACGAATCATTCCGCTTGAAAAATTTTTTACTTTTTCATCCAAATAATCTCTTGGTATATATTTGAATACTACATTTAATTTATCTTCTGTCGATATCGATGAATCTGAGGTGAAGTAATTCAAGTTTTCTTCAAGTGTGAGATCATAAATTAATGTTGGGGTAGAAGATATCTGATTTACAGATATTTTTAATCTATCAACTTTTGACTCAAAATTTGTACCTTCAAAATTTGATGAAATAAAGTTCATAAGGGTAGTTTTACCAGCTCCATTCTTTCCAATTATTTGATAATTTTTCTCATCAAACAATTTAAGATTCATACCTTTTATCACTATTTGGTTTGAGTAACCTAGACTCAAATCATTCGATTTTAAAAATATTTCTGACACGATTTTATTCTATTGACGATAGTTTTTTATAAATTTCAAAAGTTGTAATTACATCATCCTTTGCGGAATGCGTTGGTTTAGATACATCAAAGTACTCCGCGATTGTTATCAATTTGTGATTTTTAACTTTTTCATTAAGTTTTTTTCTACTTAATTGAACAGTATCGATTGTTTTATTTTTTAATGGTTTTTGCAGATAATAATTTAGAAATTTCAAGTCAAAGTAGTTTATGTTGTGTCCAACCAAGATTGTATCTTCTACAAAATTAGTTATCTCATTATCCATTTCTTGAAAAGTAGGTGCGTTTTCAACCTTCTCATCAGTGATTCCATGGATATTAGAATTTTCTATTTTTTGATTTGGTTTAAATAAGCTATAAAATTCATCGATAATTTGATTATCAGCAACTTTAAGAATGTAGAGTTCCAATATTTCAGAATTCTCTGGTTCAAAACCTGTTGTTTCGATATCCAATATACATAATTTTTCAATCATGGTTTTTATAAAGCTCCCACATTCCAATTGCCGCAGCTCCTGATGCATTAAGAGAATCAACTTGAATTTCTGAATCAATTTTTAGCATTTCTGTTGCATTCTCCTTCCATACATCTGATATTCCATATTGCTCTGACCCAATCACTAATGCGTAATTAATATTTGTTTTATAAGATTTTATACTTTTTTTTGAATATGGATCTAATGAAATTATTTCGTAATTTAAATTTTTTAAAATTGTAGCAATTTTCTCTGATTTTTCTGAGAATAGATTTATGTTAAAAATATGACCAATTGAGGCTCTTACTACATTCGGATTGTAAATATCCGTAACTCCATCTGACGATATTATATTAAGGAAATTGAATGCTCTTGCAGTTCGAATCATTGTTCCAAGGTTTCCAGGTTTCTCAATGGCATCTGCAACCAACACTGGTCCAGATAAATCAACATTTTCAATATTTAAATCTTTTGTAAAGAATAAAGAGATTAATCCGTCAGGCTTGTCACGATATGATAATGCACTAAAGACTTTTTTTGTTAACTCAACTATCCTTACATTTTTATTTTTAAATTTCTCTATTAATTCAGAATTATTTTCTCCTACAAATAACTCATTACATATATAAAGCGTATCAATATCATAATCTGAGTTAATAAGTTGGATATTTTCTCGATAACCTTCAGCTAGAGATTTCTTCTCTAATCTTCTTATTTTATTTTTCCTTAATGAGATTAAAAATTTAAGCTCAGGATTTGTAAGCGAAGATATCTCCTTATTTTTCATACTTTTCTTTGTGCACTAGTTTTTTCTTGTAAATTTTATTTTTTTTAACCATCTTCGAAGAATCTTCAATACCTGCTGTTACAAAGCCTAATATGTTTATTTCTTCTGGAATATCTAATAGAGACTTGATACTAGGTATATCCATATTATGCGAACCTAAAAATCCACTCTTCAATCCAGTCTCATCGATTAATAACATACAGTTCATCATTGCAGCCCCAGCATCAACATACCAATATGGGACGCTCCAATTTGTAGAGTTAGTTTCATTTTCTTTATCCATCATTTTATATCTTTCATGATAAGCTTCTTCGTTTATCAAAATTAAAAAAATTGCTTTTGAATTGGATATCCATTTACTAAATCCTTTATCTAAGTAATTTTTTTCATTTGCAAAAATTGCTAATTTTTGAATATTTTTTTTGTCTTCTACTGAGATAATTTCTATCCCTCTTGAAAAACCAGCAGTTGGAATTTTTATTGTCAGTTTTGATATTTCAGATAGGTCGGGATAAGGCTTGTCTGAATCAATGTAGTTTCTGACGATTCTTCTATTTAGTATTAAATTTTGGAGATAAGTTTTTTCATTCTCCATTAGTCAAGATAAATTCTTTTACCATGTCTCCGACCTCTGAGGTACTCATACCCATTTTTCCAGCAGATAGAGAGTCAAGATTCTGAGCAGTTTTTATAATTGATTTTTCTATTTCATTGGCATATTCTTTTTCACCTAATACATCAAGCATCATTGAAGCAGCAGCAATGCAGGCAAGGGGATTTATCACATTTTTACCTGTGTATTTTGGAGCCGATCCTCCAATTGGCTCGAACATTGAAACTCCATTTGGATTAATGTTACCGCCTGCAGCGATACCCATTCCTCCTTGTATCATTGCACCCAAGTCTGTGATAATATCTCCAAACATATTATCTGTTACTATCACGTCAAACCACTCTGGATTTTTTACCATCCACATACAAACTGCATCAACGTGGCCATAGTCCGTTTCTATATCTGGATATTTTTCTGCAACCTCATAGAACACTCTTTCCCATAAATCATGAGCATATGTCAAAACATTTGTTTTAGCACAGAGTGTTATTTTTTTTCTATTATTTTTACTTGTAAATTCAAAAGCATACTCAATACATCTTTGTATAGCGCTACGTGTGTTTATAGATTCTTGAGTTGCTACTTCTTTATCTGTTCCATAGTGAATGTAGCCACCGGCACCAGCGTATAAACCTTCTGTATTTTCACGCACAACAACAAAATTGATATCATCTGGTGTTTTATTAGCTAGTGGCGTTTCAACACCTTCGTATAAAACAACTGGTCTAAGATTTATGTACTGGTCAAATTCTTTACGTAATTTCAAAAGAATTCCTTGTTCAAGAATTCCAGGTTTAACGTCTGGATGTCCTATAGCTCCTAAAAGTATTGAGTCACTATTACCAAGTTGTTCGATGTCTAAGTCTGTTACTAGATCTCCAGATTTTAAATACCTATCTCCACCTAAATCGTTTTCAACAAAATCAAATTCAACATTAAATTTTGATTTTGTATGCTCCAAAACTTTAATTGTTTCATCAACAACTTCTGGTCCAGTACCATCTCCACCAATAATTGATATCTTATATTTTTTCATATTACCTATTCAATGCATTCAAAAAAGATTCAACTGAACCCTGTACCACATCAGTTGATACAGCTCTTCCTTGTTTAAGATTGTGTCCATCATTTATAATAGTTACAATTTCAGCTGTAGCATCAGCTCCTTTAGTTATACTCTCAACTCTATAGTCTATTAATACAGCCTCAGACTGTAATATTTCTTTTACAGCTTTGAATGCTGCATGAATCATTCCATCACCTTCAGCTTCTTGTGTTTTATTTTCACCATTAACACTTAAAGTAATTTTTGCTGATGCAAATTGGTCCTTACTGTTTACTGATACAGATACAAGCTTCACTGGTGCTTCATTGATTTCAACTTGACCAATAATTGCTCGAAGTTCATTTTCAACAATTTCACCCTTTCTATCTGCTAACTTTTTAAATTTTTCAAAACTTATATTGAATGTTTCTTCATCAATATCAATTTCAAGTTTTTCTAAAGCGTCTTTAAAACCAGCTCTACCAGAATGTTTACCAAGTACTATTTTTGACTCTTGTCCAACTGAATCAGGAGTCATAATTTCATATGTCATTGTATTTCTTAAATAACCATGCTGATGTATTCCTGATTCATGACTAAATGCATTTCTTCCTACGACTGCTTTGTTGTATTGAACTGGGTATCCAGTTAGTTTTGATACAAGTCTCGACGTTTCTGAAATTTCTGTAGTTTCAGCATTTATTTCAACACCATATTGATCCTGTCTGGTTTTGACTGCCATGATTATTTCTTCTGTTGATGTATTACCTGCTCTTTCTCCAATTCCATTTATCGCACCTTCAATTTGTCTCGCTCCAGCATTTATAGCTGTTAATGAGTTTGCAACTGCAAGCCCTAAGTCATTGTGACAATGTGTCGAGATGATTACATCCTCATTTTTTCCTCTGACTTCACTGTAAACTTTTTTCAATAGCTCAAGATAATCACTAGGTGTCGCATACCCAACAGTGTCAGGAACATTTATTGTGGTTGCGCCTTCTTCAGCAGCAACCTTTAATATCTCTATTAAAAAATCATGGTCTGTTCTTGTTGCATCTTGCGCTGAAAACTCGATATCTTCACAAAGTTTCTTGGCAAATCTTACCGACTCCTTAGCATCTTTCAAGACTTCTTCTTTTGTTTTTCTGAGCATGTGTTCCATGTGAATATCAGAAGTAGAGGTAAATACGTGTATTCTTGATTTTTTTGCTACTTTTATTGCTTCATGAGCTTGTTCAATATCTTCTTGAACACACCTAGCTAGAGAGGCAATAGTAGAATTTTCGATATTATTTGCAATGAGATTAACTCCTTCCCAATCCCCGGGGGAGGAAGCAGCAAAACCAGCTTCTATAACATCAACTTTTAGTTTCTCTAATTGTTGAGCAATTAGGAGTTTTTCAGACGGCGTAAGAGCAATTCCTGGGCTTTGTTCACCATCTCTCAAGGTGGTGTCAAAAATAATTAACTGGTCAGAACTCATATATCTTTTTTGATATCTTTAGCATCTAAAAAAGGCATCATATTTCTTAATTCTTTACCAATATTTTCAATTTGATGGTTTGATGCTTTTTCACGTTCTTGTTTAAGATAGGGAGAACCTTCACGAGCTTGAGACATCCATTCTTTTGCAAAAGCTCCAGATTGAATTTCTTCCAACACTTTTTTCATTTCCTTCTTAGTTTCATCTGTAATTATTCTTGAGCCTCTTGAGAAGTCACCATACTCTGCTGTATCTGATATGGAGTGTCTCATCCATTCAAACCCACCTTCATACATTAGGTCTACTATCAGCTTGACTTCATGTAATGTTTCAAAATAAGCACTTTCAGGTTGATATCCAGCTTCCACTAATGTTTCAAATCCATTACGTATCAACTCAGTCAAACCACCACATAAAACAACTTGCTCACCAAATAAATCTGTTTCAGTTTCTTCTTTAAATGTTGTGTTTAATACTCCTGCTCTTCCTCCACCTATTGCCGACGCATAAGATAAGGCCAAATCTTTTGTGTTGTCATTTAAATCTTTTTCGACCGCAACTAAACAAGGCATACCAGATCCTTGTTCATAAGTTCTTCTCAATAAATGGCCTGGACCTTTAGGAGCAATCATTGCTATTGAAATATCTTCACGAGGTACAATCTCACCAAAATGTATATTAAATCCATGTGCAAAAAACAAAGTCGAGCTCTCTTTCATAAAGGGGGCTATATCTTTTTCATATACATCCGCCATAAGTTGATCAGGCAATAAAAGCATTACGACGTCTGCATCCTTTGTAGCATTCTCAAGATTTTCTACTTTTAAACCCATTTTTTTTGCCCTTTCGAAAGAATTTGAATCCTCTCTTAGACCAACTGTTACATCAACACCTGAATCATGTAGATTCAAAGCATGCGCATGGCCTTGACTACCAAATCCAATTACACTAACTTTTTTTGATTTAATAAGCTCAACATCAATTGAGTCATCATATATAATTTTTGCTGACATAACTTCTCCTATAGTTTTGTTTGTATGGCTATTCTGCCACCTCTAATCATTTCAATTATCCCGAATGGCTTCAATAAATTTTCTAACTTATCAAGGTCTTTTGAAGAACCAGTCATTTCAAAAACGGCATAGTCTTGTCCGACATCTACTGATTTTGCTCCTGATAAGGATGCTTTTTCAATCACAGAAGTTTGAGTATCTTTGTTTATTGAAACCTTTAATAAAAGGACCTCAGATTCAATAGTATTATCAGGGTCTAGTTCAACAATCTTTATTACATTAATTAATTTGTTTAATTGTTTTTTGACTTGTTCAACTGATTCAAGTTCAGTAACAATTGTCATTTTTGATCTACCTTCAATATTTGTTGGTCCTACTGCTAAAGAGTTTATATTAAACCCTCTTCTAGATATCGTTGAAGCAACTCGAGCTAATACACCTGGTTTATCTTCAACGAGTACGCTTAATATTCTCTCACTCATAATTTTTTGAGATCATCCTCATTTAGAATAACAACATCGTTACTTCCTCCTGCTGGAACCATAGGGAAAACCATATCTTCTGGATCAACTATGCACTCTACAAGGACAGGTTTGTCATCAATTTCTAACATTTTTTCAAAAACTTTTTTTACATCTGATTTTTCAATCATTCTTAATCCTGTGGCCCCCATTGATTCTGCAAGAGCAACATAGTCAGGCGTATGGTGTGTTAGTTCTGAAGCAGAGAATCTATTTTTATAAAATATTTTTTGCCATTGTCTAACCATTCCATGATTTCCATTGTTAAAGACAACAATTTTTATAGGAATATTTTCAGTTGAAGCAGTGATCAATTCTTGACATGTCATTTGGAAACATCCATCACCATCTAAAGCTAAAATTTGACGATCTGGATAGGCTGCTTTTGCACCAATAGCTGCAGGTAAGGAATAACCCATTGTTCCTAAACCACCAGAATTTAACCAGGTATTTGGGGACGTAAAATTCCAATGTTGTGATATCCACATTTGATGTTGACCAACCCCTGAAACAACAATTGCATCATCGTCGGCTAGTTTTTGTAACTCTTCTAGTACAAAAGGAACTTTTAAAGGCCCTTTTTCTTCTTGATTATATGAAAGAGGATATTCCTTTTTCATTTGATTTAGTTCATCAAGCCAATCTGATGTATTTAAATCTGTATCAGCTAATTTTTCAATTAATCCAGTTATTACACTTTTTGCATCTCCAACTATTGGAACTTCAGGCTCTCTAATCTTTCCAATTTCTGCAGGATCAATATCTGCATGAATGACTTTTGCATTTTGAGCAAAGAATTTTGGATTTGCAGTAACTCTATCATCAAACCTCACACCAATAGCAATTAAGAGGTCTGATTTTTGAATTGATGTAGTCGCTGTATAGTTACCATGCATTCCAGGCATTTCAAAACATAGTTCATTTCCATCTGGGAATGCACCTCTTCCCATCAATGTTGTTACAACTGGAATTTTAAATTTCGTTGCCAGTTCAAATAGCTCTTGATTTGCTTTAGAGTGAATAATTCCGCCACCTACATAAAGAATTGGTTTTTTTGATTGTTTTATTAATTCAGCTGCTTGATTAATCATTTTTGGATTTGGTTCTAATGTTGGCTTGTATCCTGGCATTTCTATTAATTTAGGCTCAATCCATTCAACTTTTTGATTTAATATGTCTTTTGGTATATCAACAAGAACAGGGCCAGGTCTTCCAGTCGTAGCAATATGTTTTGCTTCAAGTAACACTTGTGGTATCTCTTCTGCACTAGTTATCAAGTAGTTATGTTTTGTTGCAGCCATAGTTAATCCAACAGTGTACGCTTCCTGGAAAGCATCATTACCAATTGCTTCGGAAGCTACCTGACCAGTTATTGCTAGAAGAGGAGTAGAGTCCATCAGTGCATTTGTAAGTGGGGTAATTAAGTTAGTTGCACCTGGGCCAGAAGTAGCAATTACAACTCCTAATTCACCCGTTGCTTGTGCATATCCCTCTGCCATATGTCCAGACCCTTGTTCATGTCTGGCCAAGATATGTCTTATTGGACTGTCATATAGCGGATCATAGGCAGGTAATATTGCACCACCAGGTAAACCAAAAATAGTTGATATATTCATGTACTCTAAACTTCTTACGACAAGTTCAGCTCCACTTAATTTTTCTTCACTCATATCATTTCTTTCAAAAAAAAACCTCCCTATTTTGGGGAGGCGCTCAATACTAGTAAATGAGCGCTACATAAGCACTAATACTAGTAAAGAAATTAAATTTACACTTTTTTTCATTATGAATAACTATAGTTAAACCTTATAAAAATGAAAGACATAAATTTAATTAATTATTTAAATAAACACAATATTGATGTTCCCGAATATATGAGTGTATCAACTGTGAGTTTGCCTTCACTTGTTAATAAATCAGAGGAAATAAAACACGTCAAAAATGAAAACAAACATGCTGACATGAAATTTACCTTTTCTAATCCTGATTATTCTGGGTTAGGAGATAAATTTAAGTGGGCAAAATCTTGTATTATTATCAGTTTTAATTACGGGGAAAATTATAAAACAAGTATTGCTAGCCCTTTAGGTAAAGGTTCCATAGCAAGATTCGCTGTTAAGGACTATTACGAGCCAATTAAAGAATTTATTAATATTTTGAAGAATCATTTTGATGATCTAAATATAAAAACTCATGAATTTATCGACAATCCAAGTCACTATGACAGGTTATTTTTTGAAAAGTCTGGAATGGGTTGGCAAGGTAAAAGTTCGATGATGTTGACTCCTACTGTGGGGCCATGGCAGTTAATTGGCAACTTATATGTTGAAAAAGATTTCAAATCACCAAGTGAAGCATCATATTCATGCGGTACCTGTAATATGTGTCAAATTTCTTGCCCAACCGGTGCGATTGATAACGCATATCAAATTGATTCAAATAAGTGTATATCTTATTGGTTGCAATCTCCAAAAATAATTCCTCATGAAATAAGAATCAAAATCGCAAATAGGTTTTATGGATGTGATGACTGTCTTTTATCATGTCCTCCAGGACAGAATAAATTAATCAATATTAATAAAACATTCGAAGTAGATCTTATTGAAATAATAAATATGGATAATTTTGAACTAATTTCAAAATTCTCATGGTTTTACGTTCCAAAGAGAGATGCAGATTACTTGAAGAGAAATGCAATAATTGCCCTTGCGAATAATCCCTTACCAAACAGCCACGAGTTATTTGATCAACTGCTTCAGTCAGACAGTGAAATAATACGGTTATATTCTGTCTGGGCCTTATGGAGAATCGGCAGATTAAATTCAATAGACAAAAAATCATTCTATAAAAGAGAGGTTTCACAAAATGTTATTCATGAATTCGACCTTTTAAATAAGTGATTTTGTAGTATATTTTATCTATTCTTAATTTATGGTTAAATTTTCTGATGACGTAACACAAGGGGTTGAAAAATCTGCTGCACGAGCAATGCTCAGAGCTGTAGGTTTGCAAGACGATGACTTCAATAAGTTTCAAGTTGGAATTGTCTCTGCTGGAAATGAAGTTACTCCATGTAATCTTACTGGACCAGAATTATCAATTCATGCAAAAGAGGGAGTAAATGGTACTGATTCAACTGGATTGATTTTTTCTACAATAGCTGTTTCAGATGGAATATCAATGGGGCATGAAGGGATGAGGGCTTCATTAGTTTCAAGGGAGGTCATTGCAGATTCTGTAGAGCTGGTTATGCATGCAGAAAGGTTTGATGGAATGGTAACAATTGCAGGATGCGATAAATCATTACCAGGCATGTTGATGGCATCAGCAAGAATAAATAGACCTGCAATTTTTTTATACGGTGGAAGCAGCCTTCCTGGAGTTTACAAAGGAAAAGACATATCTATTGTTGATGTTTTTGAGGGAATTGGTGCATTCGAAAAAGGGATAATTAGCGAAGAAGAGCTGTATGAAATAGAATGTAATGCCTGTCCAGGACAAGGCTCTTGCGCAGGGATGTTTACAGCTAACACAATGGCTTCTGTTGGAGAAGCCATTGGCATGAGTTTACCTGGTACTGCTTCAATCCCGGCTGAAGATCAAAGGTTAAGAACAGCTGCAAAAGAATCAGGTTTGCAATTAAATTATTTATTGAAAAAAGATATCAAACCAAGAGACATTATGACTTTAGAGGCATTTAAAAATGCAATCACAACAGTATTAGCTCTTGGAGGTAGTACAAACGCAGTATTGCATTTGTTAGCTATATCCTATGAAGCAAAAATTAATCTTGACCTAAATACTTTTGATGAACTTGGTAAATCAGTTCCACATCTTGCAGATATGAAACCGTTTGGAAAATATCACATGGTTGATTTAGATAAAATTGGGGGAGTTCCAGTAGTATCCAAAATCCTTCTTGAAAATAAACTCATAGATCCTGATTGTCTAACAGTTACCGGAAAAACTGTTGGGGAAAATTTAGAGAATATTGATATTCCAAAAAGTCAAGATGTAGTTTCGTTTCCAGGCAATCCAATTTCAAAAGAAGGAGGAATAGCTATCTTAAATGGGACACTTTCACCAAACGGATCGGTTGTAAAAACAGCGGGCATTGAAGTAAATGAATTTTCTGGTCCTGCAAATGTTTTTGAAAGTGAACAGGACGCTATAGATGCTTTATTCAACAACAAGATTAATAAAGGAGATGTCGTTGTAATTAGAAACGAGGGACCGAAAGGTGGTCCAGGCATGAGAGAAATGCTTCAAATAACAGCTGCAATAAAAGGTGCAGGTTTGGGAAAAGATGTTCTATTGATTACTGATGGTCGATTTTCAGGTGGAACTACAGGTTTATGTATTGGCCATGTAACACCAGAGAGTTTTGATTTAGGGCCTATTGCAATATGTCAAAATGGTGATTTTATAAATTTAAATTTATCAAAAAGGGAGTTGAATATAGAATTGACAGAATCTGAGATCAAAAAAAGATTTGAGTCCTATAAACTTCCAGAACCAAGATACAAAACTGGAGTATTAAGTAAATACTCAAAATTAGTTTCAGGAGCTGATTCAGGAGCGGTTACCTCATAAGTTAATAATGATTTTTATATCGGATATTCATCATGGACTAGATTCCTTAAATACCTTACCTAAAAATAAGGGTCCATTAATAATTCTGGGTGATTTAATTAATTGGATAGATTACAGAAATGGGGATGGTATCGCAAAAGATGTGTTTGGAGAAGAAAATGTAAATGAGTTAATTCAGCTCAGAAAAAAACATGATTTTTCTAAAAGAAAAAAAATGTGGGAACAATTATTTTCAGAAGATAGGGAATTAAAACAGCAAAAAATACAGGATTCGATATACAAGCAGTACGAAGAGGTATTTAAGATACTTAAAAATTTTGAAGTATTTTTGATACCTGGCAATGTAGATAGTCTCGAAATACTCGAAGAAACTAAAACAAAAAATGTTATAAATATTGATGGAAAAGTCCTTGATTATAAAAATATAAAATTTGGTTTTGCAGGTGGAGGAGTTCCGACACCAATAAATGCAAGAGGAGAGATAACAGAAGAAGATTTTAAAACTAAATTAGATAAATTAGGAGAGGTTGACATTATATGTACTCACGCACCTCCGTATATTGATGAATTGATAACAGATGTCATTACGAATAAAAAGGAACAAGGATGGAAAAGTTTAAAAACATTTATAGAAGACAAAAAGCCAAAATTTTCATTGTTTGGAGACGTTCATCAACCAAAAGCATATGAATGGATAGTCGGCAGTACAAAATGTATTAATGTTGGATATTTTCGCTCAACTAGTAGCTATTTAGATTTAGAATCTTTAAAAATATGAAAATTTTAGCATTCGATGTTGGTGGAACGACAATAAAAGGTGGTCTTGTCAATGAAAACCTTAAAATAAAAGAAAAATTTATAGAAGATACCCCAAAAAGAGAAGATACTTTTCTTTCATTAATAGAAGAAATCCATAATAGATTTTCTGACGAAACTGACAGAGTTTCACTTGGCATGCCAGGTTTTGTAGATAATGATAATCATATTTTTAAATATGGTACAAATATGCAATTTTCTATCGATTTTAAAAAACTTGGATTTAGTAAAGAGAAAAAAATTTATTTGGAGAATGATGGAAATTTAGCTGCATATTCTGAATATTTATTAAATTTCAAAAATGATTATAAAAATTTAATAATGCTGACATTTGGTACTGGAGTAGGAGGAGGGGTAATTTACAATTCAGAAATTTTTAAGGGTAGTGGTAATGCTGGTGAAATTGGACGTATCCTGATTAATGAAAGAACCTATTTAGAAGATGTCATATCTGCAAAAGCTTGGACAAAAAAGTGTCAGGAATTATATGAAATCAACAAAGAAACAAAATTATCTAATATTTTTTATGAAGAAAAAGTTGGCTCTCTATTATTTGATCGATCAATTGATCTTGAAGACTACGAAGAGTTTGCGAGAGATGAAATAATACAAAATACTTCAAATGCTTTAATTTCCTTATTTGAATTGTTCGACAATGATATATTTGTTATTGGTGGCAGCATGACTAAAAGCCCATATGATTTTGTTCCATTACTTGATGAGTATATAAGTACAAACTTTGAATTCCCTAACAGAAATTTTCCAAAAATTAAATTAAGCAAAGCCCGTGAAGATTCAGGCATGTTAGGTGCAGCGCTATTAGCTTTAAATAGTGAATAATAAGTCAATACTTTTAAATGGTTCTTTCTTTGAGGAGGAATACCAAAAAAAAATTGATAAATTAAATAATTTAGAAATCAAAACGGTTTATGTTTTTGATCACAACATAAATCCAGAAATAAAAAAACTTTCTGTTTACAAAATAATGGCTGCATTATCGAAACTAGATAAATATGAAAGAAATTTCCAAATTGGGTCAATGGTATTAAATATTAGAAAAAGAGAAATAAACGATTTAATTCAAAATTATTTAAATCCGCTTGTTGAAATTAAAAATTTTACTTTAGGTATTGGCATTGGTGATGATAAATATGAAATACAAAAAAATGTTTATGACAACAATATTGAAGAAGTGATAAAAAAAATAATTGATAATAAAAGTTTTCAAGAGAATAACGTTAATTTAGTTATTGGTGGTTCATCACAAAAATTAAACGACCTAGCCCTTAAATATGGTTTAGGGACTAACCAATGGGAGGGAGACATTACTAATCTAATAAAAAAAATAGAAGCCCATTCAAAAGCTGAATCAAAAGAATTGAACGTAAGTTATTGTACAAAGGATCTCAGCTTCGATGGTAAAACAATTAGTCAGGAAAACTTTGAAATAATTTATGTACTATCTGAAAAAAAATCATTTAATAAACAAATTGATGAGATTGAGAAACAGTGCTTGAATTAAAAAATGATTGACATAAGGTCTGATACCGTAACGAAGCCGTCAAAAGAGATGCTTGAACATATAATCACAGCAGAAGTTGGAGACGATGAGTATAAAGAAGATCCAACAGTTAATGAACTTGAAGAATTTACTGCAAGCCTTCTTGGGTTTGAAGCTGGCTTATTTGTAACGTCTGGTCTTATGGGTAATCAAATATCGTTACTTAACCATACCAACCCAGGTGATGAGGTAATTACAACTTCTGATTCTCACATTCAAAACTATGAACATGGTGCAGCATCATTTTTGTCAAGAATTCAATTTAGAAATGTTCAGCATAAAGATGGTAATTTAGATTTAGAGGACTTAGAAACTCAAATTAATAAATCTTTATATCATAAACCAAATATATCTACAGTCGCAATTGAGAATACTCATTTATCATCAGGGGGATCTATTATTCCTTTTGAGGATATACAAAAACTATATGAGTACACTTCCTCTAATAATTTAAAACTTCACGTAGATGGTGCTCGTGTTTGGCATGCAATTTTAGAAAAAGATACACAATCTAATTATGGAGAATACTGTGACAGTTTAACTTTTTGCTTTTCAAAAGGACTTGGAGCTCCAATAGGTTCAATGCTTCTTGGAACAAAAAGTTTTATAAATGATTCCCGTGAATATAGAAAAAAGATAGGAGGGGGGATGAGACAAGTTGGAATAATTGCATCTGCTGCTAAATTTGCATTAATTAATCGGGAAAATCTATTAGACGATCATAAAAAAGCTAGAAAAATCTATGATGAATTAACAATTAACAAAGATAAGATTAATGGCTTAGATTCAGTTGTTTATAAAGGGACAAATATGGTCTTATTAGAATTTGTATCTCTTGAAAATTCAGATAAATTTTTAAAAAGGTTATTGGAAAACAAAATCAAGGCAGGATATCTAAGAGAAAAAGTTGTTAGGTTTGTTTTGCATAAGGATATTGATTCGAAAAATATAGAAAAATTAATTAAGGCAATTCAATCTTTTTCATAGTAATTATCGTCATTCCATTCTGTAATTGATTTTTCGGATAATCTAACAAGTGTAAAAACACCACCTACCATAACGACATTAGTTATAAAAATGTTAATAAAAATTGTAGTCTGACAGTTTTGTGAACAAAATGTAATACCCAATACGTAACCTATGTAAATAGACAAAAGAATTACTACAAAATATACAATAAATTTAAATTTTTTACTAAATACCATATGAATGATTATTGTAATATAAGATGAATTTTGTAAATCCATGGTTATCGTTATTTAGTTTTGTATATTTCATCGCTGCAGGGTTCCTATCTTTTCTTGGAAGTAAGTATTTAGTTGTATATTATCTTGAAAAAGTCAACTCAAGAATATTAAGAACAATAGAACCATTGGTTGGAATAATTAGTTTTTGCTCATTTTTTGGAATTTTTTTAATAATACTTTATAATATACTTACTTAGACAGGATTAGTATATTTTTGAAGAGTATCATTTTCAATATATTGTAATTCACAATGGCCTGGTTTATCTTGGTTAAATTTCTCTGATTTTAATTTATAAAACATGAAAGATCTAATTGTGTCCTGATGTGTTACAAATAATGTATGATTATTATTGTTATACAACTCCTCAACTCTTTGAAATGTTTCAAAAAAAGTCTCATTGGTACTAAGTTCAGTCGGATTATCGTTGTAGATTAAATATTCATTAGTTTCAGTAATTTCATCAAATGTAAAACCTTTCCAATTTAGTAATCCATCCCATTCTGTTATCTTCTCAGATATAGAAAATTCCATTTTTAATTTATTGCTAACTATTTCAGATGTCTGTCTAGCTCTGAGGAGTGGAGAGGAAATGATCTGTTCTATTTTAAAATCTTTTGATAAAACTTCAGCAGAATGTTCAGCTTGAGACTTGCCGAGTTTTGAAAGTTCATAACCAGGTATATTGTAATATAAAATATCTTTAGGATTTTTAACTTCTCCATGCCTTAAAAATATATTCATCTTAATTACAGAGTAGTTTCAGAATATATTAAAATCTTCATATGGGTTTGAATAAAAAAGAGGAAGAAATATTAAAACAAATAGAGTTGGGTCTTTCTAAAGATGATCCAAAACTTGAGAAAGCTGTTGAGAATTTAACATTGTCAAATTTTTCAAGAGCTAGAATATCAATTTCATTTATAACTTTTATTCTTGGATTTTTCACAATGATTGGAACTTATACAATACAAGCTGCATTTGCAGTTGTTGGATTTGTAGTAATGGCCCTGTCAGGATATGTTTTTGTCACCAACACTAGATCGCTACTCAATGCTGAAAATATTCAGGAGTGGAATTTTAAACAAATCTATAAATTGGTAAGAAACAAAGATACCTCTAGACAAAACAAATAGTATTAATTAAATTAAATAATACGTCTGATTTTAATAAGGAGTAAGGGATTGAAGAAAGACGCGTTTACATCTAAACAAGCATGCTATTTATCAGGATGCACATCTCATCAACTAAGATATTGGGACAAAGTTAAATTAGTTTCTCCAAGTATTCAGTCTTCTTTCGGTAGGCCAGGAGTTCCAAAACTATATTCATTTAGAGATATAGTTTCTCTTAAAGTAATCAAAACATTATTAGATAATGGAATGAGTATTCAAAGAGTAAGGCGTGCATGGAGGTATTTAACTAGAAATGGTGATTTACAAGATCAGTTATCAAAAACAAAACTTATTTCTGACGGAGAAACAATTTATTCAGTTGAGGAAAACGAAGTTTTTGACGCTCTAAAGCAAGGACAATTGGCATTCTTTGAAACTATTGATTTTGTTGCTAAAGAAGTTGAAGAGGACATTTCGAAGTTCGAGCTAGATAAAGAGAGATTTTTAAATCTTTTAACAAGAGTTGAAGATGATATTCAATCTCAACAGTTACAAGCGTAATAACTTTTTCTCTTCTAAAATCTAATTATGAACAATTTTGAAAATCATAGAACATTGATACTTAATGCAACTTATCAACCACTTTCTATTGCATCAGCCAAGAGATCTGTATCACTTTTACTATCCAACAAAATAAATGTCATAAAAAATTCAAATTTTGAAATAAGATCTGAGTCATCAACAATCACTATTCCAAAAGTTGCTGCCTTGAATTATTACGTAAAAGCACCGTATGCTAGAAGAGTTGCTTTAAATCGCGAGAATATTTTTATACGAGACAAATATATTTGTCAATATTGTGGTAACCAAGCAGAGTCAATTGATCATATAATTCCAAAATCAAAAGGGGGACAACATGAATGGCAGAATGTTGTTGCATGTTGTAAAAAATGTAACCTTATAAAAGCAGATAAATATTTAAATCAAACAATATTAAAGCTAGTTCAAGCACCTTTAAAACCAGAAGGTAATTTTTGGATTAAAACAATTATTGGCTCTAACCCCGATCCGGAGTGGAAAGAATTTCTCATATCAGCATAAAAAATTTTTTTTAAATTGTGTTGCAAAGTGTCATATAGTGTCATATAATGACACAAAGTGGTTCAAGGCACGAAAGGCGGATAAAAGTGTTCCTTGGTGAGTATCAACACACAATGGACTCGAAGGGTAGAGTAGTTATTCCATCGAAGTTTAGAAGAGAGCTCCAACAGGGCTGTGTAGTCACCAAGGGACAAGACAACTGTCTACAGATACTTACAAAGAAAAGTTGGTCACTTCTATCAGAAAGAATGGCTGACCTTCCTGTAACTGAAAAATCATCACGTCAACTAAGAAGAGCTATATTTAGTGGCGCTGTTGACTCAAAACTTGATTCAGCCGGAAGGATTCAAATTCCTGAGAACTTAAGAGATTACAGCAGTATTCCAATTAATGGCGACGTTACTGTTACAGGTACAGGAAACACAATTGAAATTTGGTCTTCACAGGTTTGGAAAAAAATTCAAAATGAAGCAGATCATGAATTTGCAAATATTAACGAAGTGAAAGGATAAGTTCATAGCCAGCTCTCTAGACAACTAAATTGGAACACCCTTACTCCGCCCAACTTTCCAATTGGTGCCAGTTCTAGAGAGCTGGGTATGAACAGTAACAGGGTTGGGTACATGCCACATGTTGGCGTTATGAAAGAAGAAATCTCTTCTTTACTAAAAGATGTTCCAGAGGGTTATTTTATTGATGCAACTTACGGCGATGGCTCTCATTTCGAATTTATTGAATCGGAAAAAAAATTTACTGCAATTGGTTTTGACCGTGATTATGATTCGATTGCAAATAAAAAGAATAATCACAATGTAGTTCAGTTAAACTTTTCAGAAATTCATGATTATTTAAAAAATAATTCATTTACTCCAATTAGTGGAATTCTTTATGATCTTGGAGTTTCAAGTCATCAAATAGATACACCATCTAGAGGGTTTTCATATTCAATTAATTCTGATTTAGATATGAGAATGAATCAACAAGAATCTTTAACTGCTGAAAATATATTGAATTCATTTTCTTATAAAGAATTAAAGTTAGTTTTTCAAAATTATGGAGAGGAAAGATATTCAAGTTCAATTTCAAAAAAAATAGTAGATAATCGGCCAATTTACAAAACAAAGGATTTGGTAAAACTAATTAAAGATGCTTTACCAAAACAGAATCCCATTTATATTGAAAAAAGTATTCGAAGAATTTTTCAAGCGATAAGAATTCAAGTTAATGACGAGTTAGATGAGTTAAGAAAGTCATTAACTAGTATAAAAGATGTAATTTCAAAAAATGGAGTGATAGTTTGCATTTCTTATCATTCCCTTGAAGATAAAATTGTCAAAAATTTTATGAACGAGTTAACCATTGGTTGTACTTGCGATCCTTCAATTGCAATATGTGTTTGTAACAATGTAGAAAGTTTTAAATTTCCAAACAAAAAAAAATATTACCCCAGCAATAAAGAAATAGAAAATAATTCAAGAGCAAAATCTGCAACGTTAAGGTACGTGATTAAATTATGAGAAAAAAATATATTTTTCGTTTGATATATTCACTCTTATCAATATCTGTTATTTTTTCACTT